>DASXMQ010000234.1:0-4818 GCA_036495625.1 Binataceae bacterium (SeqCode)
TGACTCGATGGTTCGCGCGAAAGTCGACCGCGGCCGCCCCGCACTCCGCAAGCAGCATCGCGAGGATCTCGCGCGCCGATCCGTCGCAGAAGAGCTGGCCCAGAGTTTTCTCGTGGTAGCGGATACGATGCCGCTCGACCATCGCGATGAAGTCGCGCTCGGTATAGCGGCTGAGTGCGGATTTGCAGAAGTGCGGATTGGCGGACAGAAAGCGCTCGGGCGCTGTCTCGAGGTTGGTGAAGTTGCAGCGTCCGCCGCCGGAGATGAGAATCTTTTTCCCGGGCCCCGGGTTATGTTCGAGCAGCAACACGCGCCGACCGCGCCGCCCCGCGCCGATCGCGCACATCAGTCCCGCGGCGCCGGCGCCGAGCACGATGACGTCGAAGGTTTCCATCGGCTGCGCCGTCAGGCTGCGCGTTGGCGCGCCCGCGGCGCGCGTCGCCGCGCCCGCGGCGCGCGTCGCCGCGCGGAAATTCGCTTGACAAACGGGGAGCGGCGCGATGGTATCGGGCAAAATTTCGCGCGCGGCGCCGCGTGGATCGCGGCGGCAAGGAGATGACCTCGATGGAATTCGCAATCGCCTACCCGGCCCGTCCGGATGCCTGGAAGGACCTGGTGATAGCCGAGGACAACGGCTTCACGCACGCATGGTTTTACGATTCGCAGATGCTCTACAGCGACGTTTACGTATGCCTCGCGCTCGCCGCCGAGCACACCAAGCGAATCAAGCTCGGCACCGGCGTCGCGATTCCGTCCAACCGGATCGAGCCGGTGACCGCGCATTCGATCGCGACCATCAATCTGCTCGCACCCGGACGCGCGATGCTGGGTATCGGCACCGGCTTTACCGGGCGCAACACGATGGGGCTGCCGCCGGTCAAGCTCGAACGGATGCGCGAGTACATCGAGATGTGCCGCAAGCTGCTCCGCGGCGAAGAGGTGATGTACCGCGAGGGCAAGCGCGAGCGCGCGATCCGCTTTCTCCATCCCAACCACGGCTATATCAATCTCAAGGATCCGATTCCCATTCACGTCGCGGCCAACGGCCCCAAGGCGCTCGAGCTTACCGGCGAAATCGGCGACGGATGGATCACCGCGCTCTCGGACCCCGACCACATCCGCGCCGACTTCAAACTGATCGAGGCAGGCGCGGCGCGCGCCGGGCGCAAGCTTAGCAACTTTCCGGCGATGCTGCTGACCGCGTCCTGCGTGCTCAAGCCCGGCGAGTCGGCGGCGTCGCCGCGCGCGATCAAACGCGTCGGCCCGTTCGCGGCCGTGCTGCTGCATGCGATGTGGGAGGCGTCCGCGATAACCGCTTCGTCGTCCTCGCCGTTCCAGAAGCAATGGGAGCGTTTCCGCGACGAGTACGTGTCAAAGTTGAAGACGCCCCCCGATCGCCGCTACCTCGAAGTTCACGAAGGCCATCTCATCTATCTCAAGCCGGGCGAGGAGAAATACCTCGACGATGCGATCGTCCGTGGCAGCACGCTGACCGGCACGGCCGAGGAGATAATCGCGCGGCTCAAGGCGATGGAAGCGGCGGGGCTCCGGCAGGTCGCAATCCAGGTGGTATATCCGCAGGGGCGTGAGATGATCGAAGAATTCAGCCGCGAGGTGATCGCGAAATACTGAGCGGCGGCTCCGCCGCGCACTGATCGCAGCAGCGCCGGACGGCTCAGGCCGTCCGGCGCCGCCGCTTTTGGCGATTCAGTCCGCGCGCTCGGGGCCGCGCGGAGTCTCGTCCGAGTCAGGACTCGTACGTGGTCCGAACGATCAGATGCGCCGAGCCGCCGTCGATCGTCAGCACCGCGCCGGTCGTGTAGCTGGCGGCGTCACTCGCGAAGTAGAGCGCCGCGCCCACCACCTCCTCGGGCTCGCCCGCGCGCTGCAGCGGGAACATCCGGCGCGCGCGCCGGGTGAAATCCTCCGTGCGCGACCATCCCTTGCTGATGTCGGTGTGGAACGGTCCGCACATGATGCAGTTGACCCGCACCTTGGGCCCGTATTCCTTGGCGAACGCCACCGTCAGGATGTTGAGCCCGGCCTTGGCGGCCGCGTAGGGCGCGGTCTCCGGGTCGGGACGGATAGCGGCCGTGGACGAGATGTTGATGATCGCGCCGCCCTCGCCCGCCGCCATCCGCGAGGCGAAGAGCGCCGTCAGCCGAAACGGTCCCTTGAGATTGACCCCGATGATCTTGTCGAACAATTCCTCGCTGGTCTCGGCCGACGACGGCGCGAGCGGCGAGATGCCGGCGTTGTTGATGAGTACGTCGGCGCGCCCCCAGCGCCCGTAAACCTCGTCGGCGAGCCGGTCGCAGTCCTCCCACCTGCCGACGTGCACGGCGTGCGCCGAAGCCTCCGCGCCGAGCGTGCGAATTTCCTTGACCGTCGCCTCGCAGCTTTCGAGCTTGCGGCTCGCGATCGCGACTTTCGCGCCGGCTGCGGCGAACCCGAGCGCCATCGAGTGCCCGATGCCGCGGCTGCCGCCGGTTATCACGACCACTTTACCGCTGAAATCGTATTGCACGGGACGCGTGGTCATTGCGCGGCGACCTCGAGTTCGATGCGGTCGGCGAACTTACGAATCGCGGCCTCGCGCAGCGCCGGAATGTGGCTGGTCGGGAACAGCCCGTCGGTGCCCTTATAGTCGCGCAGCACCTGGCGCGCGAGCGTTATCTTGTGGACCTCGGTCGGTCCGTCGGCGAGACCCATCACGAAGCTCTCCATCACCTGCTCGGCGAATGGCATCTCCGGCGTCACGCCGAGCGAGCCGTGAACCTGCAGCGCGCGCACCACTACGTCGTGAAACACTTTGGGCATCGCGGCCTTCACGGCGGCGATGTCCTTGCGCACCTTCAGATAGTCCTTGTACTTGTCGATGCGCCATGCGGTGCGCAGCACCAGCAGGCGGAACTGCTCGATGTCGATCCAGGAGTCCGCGATCTTCTCCTGCACCATCTGCTTGTCGGCGAGCAGCGAGCCCTGCGTGGTGCGCGAAAGTGCCCGCTCGCACATCTGGTCGAACGACTTGCGTACCTGCCCGATCGTGCGCATCGCGTGATGAATGCGGCCGCCGCCAAGCCGCGTCTGCGCGACCACGAAGCCGCCGCCGCGCGGCCCCAGCAGATGATCCTTGGGAACGTGGACGTCCTGGTAGCGCACGTAGGCGTGGGTGCCGTTGGCCTCCTGACCGACGCCGACGCGGCGCACGATGCTGACGCCCGGAGCGTCGGTCGGCACGATGAAGGTCGAGAGGCGCTTATAGGGCGGCGCGTCAGGGTCCGTCACCACCATCGCGACCAGGAACGAGGAATAGTGCGCGTTCGAGGAGAACCACTTCTCGCCGTTGATCACCCAGTTGTCGCCGTGCAGCTCAGCATGGGTGGTGAAGACCTTGGGGTCGGCGCCGCCCTGCGGCTCGGTCATCGAGAAACACGAGACGATGTCGTTGGCGAGCAGTGGTTCGAGGTAGCGTTTTTTCTGGTCGGGCGTGCCGTACTTGGCGAGAATTTCGCCGTTGCCTGAATCCGGCGCCTGGCAGCCGAAAACCGTGGGCGCAAACCGCGAGCGGCCGAGAATCTCGTTCATCAGCGCAAGCTTGACCTGGCCGTAGCCCTGGCCGCCGAGCTCGGGCTCGAGATGGCAGGCCCAGAGCTTGCGTTTGCGGACCTCGGCCTGCAGCGGGCGCACCAGCTTGTTGCGGTTCGCGTCGCGGACGTCGTAGGGAGACTCCAGCACGTAGTCGAGCGGCTCGACTTCCTCGCGCACGAATTTGTCGATCCAGTCGAGCTCCTTCTGGAACTCGGGTTCGGTTTCAAAATCCCAGCTCATGGCGGTTCCTCCGTGGAAAAGGTCGGCGGCGCCGCATCCGCGCCTTGCGCGCCCACGGCTGCTCGCACTCCGATTGCGAGACTGCCTCAGGTGTTACTGTTTCTCAAGAGCGGACGGCGATGGCTCCGTGCGCGAACTTTTGTTAATCCTCGTTGCGGCTGAGAGCAGCCCAATCGAGCGGAGGTGCGCGATGGAATTTGGAATCGGCGTGAGCACGCATATCGGCAACTGGGACGTGATTCGCTACGTCGAAGAGCTGGGCTTCGATCGCGCGTGGATCGGCGACTCGCAGATGATCTGGTCAGACTGCTACGCGACGATGGCGCTCGCGGCGGCCAACACCAGGCGCATAAAGATCGGCACCGGCGTCGCAATCACCGGCACCCGGCTTGCCCCGGTGACTGCGCATTCGATCGCCAGCATCAACCAGATCGCGCCCGGCCGCGTGTTTCTCGGAATCGGCACCGGTCACACCGCGATGCGCGTGATGGGGCAGGATCCGATGCGCACCAGCGAATTCCGGGAATATCTGCGTGTGGTCCGCGCGCTTCTCGACGGCGAGGCCGTGGACTACGAGTATCGGGGCAAAACGCGCGAGATAAAGTTCCTCCATCTCGACCGCCACTTCATCAATCTCGAGCCGCGCATCCCGATTTACGCCGCGGCCAACGGGCCCAAGGCGCTCGAGGCGACCGGCGCACACGCCGACGGCTGGATCACGGTGGGCGGACAGCCGCATGTGACCAACGCAAAGCTGGATAAAATCGCCGCGGGCGCGGCGCACGCCAGGCGTCAACTACCGGCGGATTTTCATACCGCTTTCATCACCACCGGATGCGTCTTGCGCCCGGGCGAGAAACTCACCGACGACCGCGTGATCGAGGAAACCGGATCGTGGGTGATGTGCGAGCTGCATTTCTTCTACGAGATCTGGAAAGACATGGGTGAGAAGGACGAACTGATACCGCCGCACTTCTCCAATATCTG
>DASXMQ010000235.1:0-4924 GCA_036495625.1 Binataceae bacterium (SeqCode)
GATGCTCGCGCCGTGATTGTTGATCATCACGTCGAGGCGGCCGAAATGCCTGACCGTCTCGGCCACCAGCGCGTCGCAGGACTCCGCGTTGCGCACGTCGCACACCGCCATCTCGCACTGGCCGCCGTTCTTGCGGATCGCGTCGCGCACGGGCTCGAGATGGCCGGCGTTGCGGCTGGCGATCAGTACCGGCGCGCCGCGGAGCGCGAACTCGCGCGCGATCACGGCGCCGATTCCGGTGCCGCCGCCGGTTACGATTGTGACCTTGCCTTCAACGCTGAACGGGTCTTTCATCGGCGTCTCCCTCCTACCGTGATGCTCAATTGTCCAGGCCGCTACGCCGCCGGCGCGCGCGCTCTACCTTGCGGCCAGCCGCGACAGCGCCTGTCGCGCCTGCTCGGCGACGGCCGGGCTGGCGTAATGGTCAGACGGGGCGGCGCTTATCGCGCGCCGGTAGTAATCCATCGCCTGGTCGCGATTGCCCAGCGCCTCGTAGGCGCGCGCCACGTTGAGCTGGGCCTGCGCGCTGGTCGGACATGCGGTGACGGCGTCCTGATAGTAGCCGAGCGCCTTGCTGAAGTCGCCGGCCGCGAAGCGGTCGCCGCCGCGCTTCGTCGCCGCCTGCGTCACGTCCTGGTCGCACGAGCCCGGCGCGGGCGGGGCGGTCGAATAGGGCTGCTGTGCCGCCTTGATCTCGGCGATCTGCTGCTCCAGCCGTTCCATCTCGGCCTTTTGCTGATCGATTTGCTGCTGGTTCTGCTCGATCGCCTCGGACATGCATCCGGCCGCGGCAAGCGCGATCGCCGCGCCCGCCGAGATAAGAATTCCCAAACGCCGCATATATCTACTTAGTTGCCGAGCGCTGCGCCCGCTGTCAATGCGCGCGGCTTAAACGCTTCACTCAGCCAGAGATGATGCTAAACTTGGCGCGCCGTTGGCGGGAAGAATAAGGTTTTCATGCACGCGCACGACCGCAAAAAGAAAGGGAGCCGCAATGCCTACGATCGGCAGGACGATTACAATCAACACCACGCGTCTTGGGCTTGCGGCCATCGCGGCCGCGCTCTTGGTCTTCGCAACGGCGCATTTCTCCGCGGTCTTCGCCGCGGCTGAAAAGGCAGCCTCGACAATGACCCCCGACCACGCTCTTGCCCAACTGATACAGGGCAACCAGCGCTTCCAGCACGACGCAAGCGGCCATCCGCAACTTGACGCCAAGCGGCGTTCCCAACTCGTCGGCGGCCAGGCGCCGTTCGCCGTCATCTTGTCATGTTCGGATTCGCGCGTGCCGCCGGAGCTGATCTTCGACCAGGGGCTGGGCGATCTGTTCGTGGTGCGCGTGGCGGGCAACACGGTTACGCGCGCCGGCCTCGAAAGTATCGACTACGCGGTCAGCCATCTGGGCACTAATCTCATCATGGTGCTCGGCCATGAGAGCTGCGGAGCGGTCAAGGGCGCGCTCAGCGAGTGTGTGAGCAAGCCCGCGGCGGGATTGCCGGAGATCTTCGCCAACATCTGTCCGGCGGTCGACGAGGCGCGCAAGAAAGGCAGCGACAAGCTCGATTCAATCGCGATCGATCTGAATGTGGCGGGGCAGGTCAAAAAGCTCGCGCGCGCGCCCGAGTTCAAGCAACGCGTCGCCGACGGCAGCCTGAAGATTGTCGGCGCCCGCTACAACCTGGAAAGCGGCAAGGTCGAGATGGTCGGCTCCGGCGAGTGAACCGACCCTAGTTGGCGAGCGCCGGAAGCACCGTAACACCTACATAGCTCGTCGCCGTGCGGCCGTCCGCAGTGGTCGCGTTGACGGTGGCGACATAGGTGCCGGGGGTGTTGTAGGTGTGAAAAAAAGTGAGCGGCGGATCCATCGAGACCTGGCCGTCGCCGAAATTCCACACGTATGAAACGAAGCCCTTGCCGTCGGGATCGACCGTATTGACGAAGAAGCCGACCGTGAGCGGCGCGGGGCCGTAGCCTGGGACCGCGGTCATCGTGATGACCGGCGGCTGCGGAAGGTCGATACGCTTGTAGCGCTCGGCCATCGATCCGGACGCCTGGGTCGCCGCGGGCGCGGGCATCTGCTCCTGCGGCTGCTGATCCAGTTGCGACTGGGCCCGGGCCAGCGCCGGAGGTGCCGCGGCGGCCAGCAATACGGCCAGCGCGGCCGCGATCGCTAAACGCGCATCAGCCATTCGCTAAGATCGATCGTCACCGCGCCGCCGTCGGTCAGCTGCAGCGATTTGGGCGAGCGGCGAAGCTGCATCTTATCGATGTCAGTTTCGCGCGGCAGCATGTAAAGCAGTACCTCTCCCGAGATCGATAGCAGGCGCACCCGCTGTTCGCCGTGGCGCTCGACGCCGGTGACCTCGTAAGGGCTCAGGTGGAAAGGGAAACCGCGCAGACGAACCACTCGGTCGTCGTACTCCTCGACCACACCGACGAAGAAGCGCGTATTGTCGTCATGGAAAAGCTTGCGATCGACTATGAGTATGTGGTCGCCGTCCCGGATTGCGGGCATATCGTTCCTCCCTTAGTGGCCGGTCGGCTTCGCCGCCCGGCTTCCCCCCTGGATTCCAGACACCGCAACCATTAAACGGATTGCGGCGCGCCCCGTCCATACCCCCCTCGATTCGGGCGCGCGTTTGGGCGGGATTCGGAGCGTGGTGAGCGTCCGCGCGCGGCACCCGTGCTTTTGCGCCTGGGCCGATGCGGCTAGAATGGCTGGATTAAGCGGACCTCGGGCGCCGGCTCTGGTGGCGCTGAATTACCGTGACTTCATTGTCTGACGGAATTGGGATTTGCCCGGATTCGATCGATGCTGGCGCTCGATAAAGTTACAAAGTCTTATGGCGCGCGGACGATTTTCGACGGCGTGAGCTGGTCGATGGCCGACGATGCGCGGGTCGGCCTGGTCGGCCTCAACGGCGCCGGCAAGACGACTCTACTGCGGATGATCGGCGAGGTCGTCGCGCCCGACGGCGGCCGTATCGCCCGCCCGCAGCGCACTTCGGTCGGCTACCTGCCGCAGGACGCACCCGAGATGAGCGGCCGGCCGGTGCTCGAGGAGACGCTCTCCGCGCTCAGCGAGATGCAGGCCCACGATCGCCGCCGGGTCGAACTGGAGGAAATCCTCGCCAATCACCATAGCGGCCCCGAGCACGACTCCGCCCTCGGCGAACTCGGCGACGTGCTGAGCGAACTCGAGCGTCACGGCTTCTACGAGGCCGAGAGCCGCGCCAAGGCGGTGCTCTTCGGGCTCGGATTCAGCGAAGCCGACCTCGCGCGCGACGTCGCCGAGTTCTCCGGCGGTATCCGGATGCGAATCGCGCTGGCCAAGCTCCTGGTGCGCCGTCCGGAATTTCTGATGCTCGACGAACCGACCAACCATCTCGACCTCGAAGCGCGCAACTGGCTCGAGGAATACCTCGCGAACTATCCCGGCGGAATAATTCTCGTTTCGCACGATCGCTACTTTCTCGATCGAGTGACCGATCGCACGGTCGAGGTCGCGCGCGGGCGGATCGTCGAATACCGCGGCGGCTACACGGCCTACCTGGCGGAGCGCGAGCGGCGGCGCGAAATCGAGCAGGCCGCGTACGAAAACCAGCGCGCCGAGATCGAGCATATGGAGGCGTTCATCAGCCGCTTCCGCTACCAGGCGAGCAAAGCCAAGCTGGTGCAGAGCCGGATTAAGCAGCTCGAAAAGATTGAGCGCCTCGAGCCGCCCGACGGGATCGAGAATCCGCCCGCGATCCGTTTTCCCCAGTGCGAGCGCGGCGCGCGCCGGGTTTTCGAACTGCGCGGCGCGGTCAAGCGCTACGGCGACATCACGGTTTACAGCGGCCTCGATCTGACGATCGAGCGCGGCGCGCGCATCGCGCTAGTGGGCCCCAACGGTGCGGGCAAATCGACCATGATGAAGCTGCTCGCGGGCATCGAGCCGTTGACCGCGGGCGAGCGCCTCGTCGGCGCCGGAATCGAGACCGGCTACTTCGCGCAAAACCTCGCCGAGTCGCTTGACTACGGCAAGACCGCGCTCAAGGAGCTGAGCGATGCGGCCGACGGGATGACCACCGCCGAAATTCGCGGCTTGCTCGGCGCGATGCTTTTTTCGGGCGACGACGCACTGAAGCTCGCGGGCGTGCTCTCGGGCGGCGAGCGCGCGCGGCTTGCACTCGCCAAGGTGCTGGCCCATCGCAACAACTGCCTCCTGCTCGACGAGCCGACCAATAACCTCGACATCGTGGCCAAGGACACGCTGCTCGAAGCGCTCCGCCGCTTTCCCGGCACCGTGGTGATCGTCAGTCACGACCGCTATCTGCTGAACGAACTGGCGACCGAAGTCATCGAGGTCGGTCAGGGGCATGCAACGCGCTACCTCGGCAACTACGACTATTACCTGACCAAGAAGGCGGCGGCCGAGTCCGCCGCCGGTGCGGCCAAGGCCGGCGCGGCGAAAGCCGCGCCGCCACCGCCCGCCGCACCACGCGGCGCGCCCGGCGCACGCTCCGGCGGCGACGGAAGGTCCGCCGTTGCCGCCAACGGCGCGCCCGCGGGCAATGGCCCACGCCCCGGCAATCAGCAGCCGCCCGCCGCCCGCGCGCACGATGCCAACCAGCGCCGCGACCGCGAGCGCCGCGCCCGCCGGCGCCAGACGCTCGAGGGCGATATCGGGCGCAAGGAAACCGAGCGCGCGGCGCTCGGCGAGCAGATGAACGACCCCAATTTCTATCTCCAGCGCGCGGACGCGCGGGAACTCATCGCCGCGTATGAGCGGCTCGGACGCGAAATCGAACGGCTATACGAAGAACTCATGGGCCTGGACGGCGAGCCGGCGGCGTCCGACGCGTAGCGCGTCGCGCCGCGCGAGCGCTTGCGCACGCGTCCAGCGCGTTTTGCCTGCCGGCGGCGATGCGGGCGCGCCAAG
>DASXMQ010000236.1:0-4116 GCA_036495625.1 Binataceae bacterium (SeqCode)
GGATTCCAGGGCGGCGGCTTCGCCGCCGCACAAGCCCGGCCCGGAGTATCCGCCCGGCCAGAGCGTCGGCTACCTGATGCGCCAGACCCATCGCGCCTTTCTCCGCGCGTTAGGCGCGCGCATTTCCCGCCACGGCGTGAGCATCGGCATGTGGTTCTTCCTGCGCGCGTTGTGGGAGGAGGACGGGCTTACCCAGCGCGAGCTGAGCCGCCGGGTCAGCATGATGGAGCCGACCACGGCGACGGCGCTCGAAAGCATGGAGCGGCGCGGCCTCATCAGCCGCACGCGCAATTCCAGCGATCGGCGCAAAATCAACATTCGCCTGACCGAGCGCGGCCGGCGCCTGCAGGAAGTGCTGCTGCCCTACGCGATGGAGGTCAACCGGGTGGCCCTCACCGGAATACCCGCCGGGCAAATACCGCTCTTGCGCGAGCAACTCGTCCGCATCAAGCGCAACCTCGACGCCGACGCAATGCAGGCTGCCGATTCCGGCGACGGCCTCGTGCAGCCCGGCCGTACTCCATTGCGCAAAACCCGGAACAAGGACTAAATACGGGCAGAAGGAGAAACCGCCATGAGCACCACCCAGACCAACGGCCACGCTGACGCAAAGCCGGACACGGTTCCGACGCGGCTGCATCACGCGGCCTACGTATGCCGCGATCTCGAGCAGACGCGGAAGTTTTACGAGGACACCCTGGGCTGGCCGATGGTCGCGGCCTGGCGGGAATGCGACAAGGTCTTTGGCGAAGACGAACTTTATTATTGTCATCTGTTCTTCGAGATCGCCGACGGCGGAGCGCTGGCCTTCTTTCACTTCGCCGATCCCAGGCAGCACGCAAAATTCGCCCATTACGGTCCACATTCCCCGTTCGTCCATCTGGCGCTCAAGGTCGCCGACGCGCCCGGCCAGCAGGAGATGCGGCGCCGGCTGGACGCGGCCGGCTACGAGACGATGGTAATCGACCATGGCTATTGCGTGTCGCTCTATGTCACCGATCCGAACGGCCTGAATCTCGAGTTCACCGTGGACCATCCGGCGGTGGACAAGATAAAGGCCAAGCGCTCAGCCAGCGCGCACGAGGATCTACGTAAATGGCTCGCGGGCGATCGCAGCACCAACAACGAATGGCGATCCGAGCACAAGGCGCCGAGAGCGTAATCCTGATCGGGTCCGTTCATCAGCCTTTGTGCTTCGAGCCAACGCAATAGATGCCGCGCCCGGCGATCAACGCCGGGCGCAGCCTATTTTGACGCTCCCGACAGCCTGTTAGAGTATCGGCGCGCGGAGCGTTCCCGCGCCCGCAAGGGGCGCGTGACGGCTGCGACGTCGATGGGGTGGAGGCGAGGCCTTTGGGGGAAGGTTCCGAGCACGCAGCGCAGAATCGTCTCCGCATCGAGGCGCTGCCGCCGGACGCTCCATCAGACGTCCCACTCCCGCACGATTCGCCGCGACCGTGCCGTTTCTCGCTGCTCCGCTCGGCCCCCGCGATAGTATTGTTCGCGATCGCGATCGCGGACGCGATGCGCAGCGCGGACACCGACCTCTGGGGCCACATCTTCTTCGGGCGCGTCATTCTTTCGCAGCATCAGTGGCTCTTTCACGCCCCGTTTTCTTATGCCTGTCCCGCGGGCCCGAGAGACTGGATCGTCCACGACTGGTTGGGAAACGTTCTGATGGCGCTGATATATGGCGCCGCGGGAGTCATCGGACTCAAACTGGCCAAGTTCGCATGCGTCGCCGCCGTGATGGCGCTGCTGGCGCGGGGTGCGGCCGAGACGCGCGCGTCGCTCGCCGTACAGGCGATCGCACTGTGCTTGGCCGCGGTTGCGCTGCTGCCGCTGATGCAGATCCGTACTTTTTTGGCCGACGACATTTTGTTCGCTGCGTTGGTGATAATGCTTGCGCGAGACAGCTACGGGTGCGGAGCGCGCCTGTGGCTGGTCCCGCCCATGTTTGCATTGTGGGCCAATCTACACGGAGGATTCTTCGTCGGCCTGGCGGCGATGGGTCTCTATACGGCGGTCCGCGGCGCACAGGCTCTGGCGCAGGGCAAAGGGATGCGCGATGCGGTCAGACTGGCTGCGCTGACTTCGGCGGCGGCGTTAGCCACTTTGATCAATCCCTACGGGTTGCGCGAATTGTTAGTGGTCGTGCAGGTCGTACACAATCCGTTCACCCTGGCTCACATTTCCGAATTTCGTTCGCTGCCGGCCGTGATGGCCGACCTTTATCACACGCATCGGCCGCTCTTCACGTTCCTCTGCGCGGTTGCGATCATGGCCGCAACGGTGGCGGCTTTCGCGCTCACGCCGCGCGCCGACGATCTCGCTCTCTGCGCAATCTCACTGCTGATGATCGTCGGTGCACTCTATGCCGTGCGCAACACCGCGATGGCGGTGATCGCCTGCTATGTTCCGCTCTGCCGGCATGCCGATATCCTCGCTGCGCGCCTGCGGCCTGCGCGCGTCGCTGATACGGATGGCCCATCCGGGATCTGGCGGCCGTTACACGTCGGGCTCGCAGTGCTCGCCTTAGCGCTCGTGATCCGCACTGGTTTGTTGTCGAGAACTTTTCCCGTGGTCGAGGCCAAACCGGCCGGTGCGATTGCGTTCATGCGTGAGCACAACCTCGCGGGCAATGTGCTCTGCGAGTTCGGATGGGCGGACTATGTGATCTTTCATGACTCCGCGCGTTTCAAAATCTTCATCGAGAGCATGTTTGAGGCCTATTATCCTCATCAGGTGCAAAGCGATTTTGCCGCGGTCTATTACGGCGAGCCGGGCGCCGCGCGCGTTCTCGACCAGTACCCGAACGACTTCGTCCTGATGCCGACCGGGTCGCCCGCCTATACGCTGATGATGAGCCAGGCCGGATGGCCTCTGATCTATCGCGACCCGGTAGCAGCGCTGTTCGCGCGCGCCGGATCCCGCGCCGCACGGATCGGCGCTCCGGAGCTGGTTGCGGCGGCGCCGCCGAGCGTCTTTCCCTAGAGGACTTGCGGTGCCCCGGCCGCCCGGTCGCGCCATGAACGACGGCCCCAGCGAACCAAAGAGACGGAGAGCCGGCGCAACCGACGCAACAATCGCTCGCGCCGACAATACGGCGCATCGCGCTCCGTCGCTGCTCGGTTACGCTCCCGCCCTCGTGCTGCTCGCCGCCGTCGTTGCGGACTCGATGCAATATGCCGACGCCGACCTCTGGGGCCATATCCGGTTCGGACAGACGATGCTTGGCACCGGACATCTGATCCGCGCCGACGTTTTTTCCTATACGGCGGCCGGGCGGCGATGGATCGATCATGAATGGCTTGCCGAGGTGGCCATGGCGCTCATTTACAATAGCTTCGGCGTGATTGGCCTCAAGCTGTTGAAATTTCTTTGCGCCGGCGCGGTCATGACGCTGCTCGCGCTCGGCCTTGCCGAAACCGGGGCCGCGGTAGCGGCGCAATTCGCCACGCTCGCGGCCGTGGCACTCGCGTTGATTCAGCAGATGCAATTCCGGCCGCAGCTTTTCGATTACGTGCTGTTCGCGGCGTTGATCGCGATGCTCGCGCGCGAAACTTACGGCCGCCCCGCGCGCCTCTGGCTGGCCGTACCGATGCTGGCGCTGTGGGCGAATCTCCACGGCGGGTTCGTCATCGGTCTGGCGGCGCTCGCGATCTATAGCGCCGCTGTCGCGGCGCAAGGCGTCGTGCAGCGCGGCGCGGGGCCGCGCGCCGCACTCCGCCCGGCGGCGATAACCGCGGCGGCCACGCTCGTCACGCTGTGCAATCCGTGGGGCCTCGGCGAATGGCGGGCGGTCGCACAAAGCCTGGGCAATCCGTACACGCTGCGTCGCGTGAGCGAGTTTCGGCCGCTGCTGCAGACGTTCGGCGCGCTGCATCGTGCCGGGATGACCACGCTTCCTTTAATCGCGATGCTCCTGATGCTCGTCGCGCTGGCGGCCGCTTGCCTTCTCGCGCCGCGCGGCGACGACGCCGGGATGCTCGCGGTCGCTGCGTTGATGGCGGCCGCGGCGTTTGCGGCGGTCCGCAACAACGCGCTCGCCGCGACCGCGCTCGCGGTGCCGCTGGCGTATCACGCCGACCTCGCCGTCCGGGGCGTGGGGGGGGG
>DASXMQ010000237.1:0-11767 GCA_036495625.1 Binataceae bacterium (SeqCode)
GCTGCGCGACGCGTGACGCATGCGGGGCCGCGCGCCGTCGCGCACGACGATTCCGGCATGAAAGACGTCGAGGTTCTTGCGCGTGGATGCGAAAAACATCAGGTCGCCGCTTCGCAGATACTTCGCGATGCGCGCCACCGCCCTCTTCGGCACGCATTCTAAGCGCATCCGCCGCGCGGCGAGTCCCGGAAGCATGTTCAGGACGCGCTCCCGGCCGATCGTCGGCACAGCTGGCATTGCGATCGGCCTGATCACTCCTTCGCGTATGTTGTTGCGAATCCAATCCGTCATGTGATGGTTTCGCCACGCCCACTCGATGCGGCCGCGTACGTATCGAATCCTGCGCAGCGCTTCGCTGAACTCGCAGATCTTCGAGGCTCGTGCGAGCGCCAGCACCGTTTCGATGAATGTGACACAGTCGAATGCGTCGAGCGATGCCGTGAACACTTCGGCCTGCTCGGCCGACCCAATCAGCGGGTTCGATTTGTACGGATAACCAAGAAACAGACGGGAAAGGATATCGATTCGTCCGCTGATGGGGAGGTCGTTCTTTCCCTTCGATAGAAGCTGCCGCACGCGACGGCGGTTAAGACCTCGTGGATGCGCGCGCTTCATCGAATCGCCATTCTAGCATGCGCTGTCGGCGCTTGAGACCCGGTCCTACGAATCGGGCGGCTCGAGCAGCAGCGCAAAGCCGCCGGCGTCGTGAAAGTCCGGTTTGTCGCCATGATGGCGCAGCGCCCAGTACGAGAGCGCCCCGTCGTCGGCCTCGACAACCGCCGCGAGCCCGATACACAGGGGCGCAGTCGGATGAATGGCCGACAGAGGGTTGAGCGGGACGCGCGCATCCAGCTCGAGCCGGCTGCCGGCCGAGTCCACGTCGATCCGCGGGCGCATCGTCTCGTCCGCAAGCGGCCCGCCCGCACGGTAGCCGGAGAAGGCATAGACGGCCCATTCGCCCGACGGGGAAAAGTTGAACTCGTGGTATGCCGGTTGCCCTTCGACCGTTATAAAGACTTCGAAGCAGGTGTGGCGCCAGAGATCGGTCGCGATGCGCGGCGGACGCGCAGCGGGAATGCGGATTCGGCCGAGGTCGCCGTCGAGGCGGAATGTCATCCGGAGTTCGTCGGCCGACCGGCTGACGTGCACGCTCAGCGCGCGCGCGGGCTCCGAGCGCGCCGATGGATGACACAGGAGGTCGATCCGGTGTTCGACGGCCATAAACGACTATGAGAACTTTACCGGTTTAACCAAACCGCTGGAATCGGAGTAGTGTTTGCATGGATGCTTGTTGAAGGAGCGTGAAGAGGCGTGACGGCTGCGACTCCGGCAGGAATTCAAATGAGCAGAAAGTTCAAATTTGAAAGCCAACTCAACGCGGACCTCTCATGCCCTCCAGTCGCGGCGCGGCAAAAGCTGGACGCGCTCGGGATCAAGATCAGCCGCGATCAATGGCTCGCACTCGAGATGGGCGAGCGGCGCAAAATCAATGACTTGCCCGCAGAGAGCGACTCCGAAAAGCGAGAGTTTGCCGAATTCGTGAACGCAAGCGTGAAACGGCGCTCCGGCACGACGCCATCCCGGCTCACGCTCGAACAACATACGGCCGCAGTACCAACCGACGCCATTCCGGAAGCGATCGCCGAAAAGGCGCGCGAACACGGCTTCCGGCTCGACTCGAGGTCGTGGGCCAGGCTCGATTACGACCAGCGCTACGTCCTGCTCAAGTTCGGGAGCGACGAACGGCGCCGCAGAAAATTCGCCGCCGCGCTCAGGGAATTTCTCGCGCAGCCTTAGCGCCCGCGACCTGCCGGATCGCGAATACACTCTCGCAATACGACCCGGCCCGCATCTGTGCGATCCGGGAAGCGGCCTCAAGCGACTCGCGCTCAGGTGTAGTACTGGATATTGGCGCTTTCCGACTGAAGGCGCTTGCCCGCTTTTCGCGCGGCCACGTGCTTGTACACGTTGCTCACGTTCCATTTGTTCAGCCGATCGCTCATCTCAAACAGCCGCTGGCCAATCGGATATGGATCCAGCCGGGTAACGTCGAATTCCTGCTCGAGGGCTTCTTTTTCACTCATGCCCTTGCTGACGAAGCCTTCGGCCAATTCGATCCAGTTCTCGATGATCTCCGCCTGGCGCTTGAGATAACTCTTGTCGCACGGCTCCCCATGCCCCGGAACGATCGTTTCGACGTCGAGCGCTTCGATGCGTTTGAGCGCCCCGAGCCATTCCCACGGATCGGCTTCCTGGATGAAGGTCTTGCACTTCTGAAACACGTTGTCGCCGGTAAAGACGACGCCCTCTTCCGGCAGATAGATTGAAGTTTGCGGCGCCGTGTGACCGGGCATGTGAATGATCTTAACGGTGTGATTTCCGACATGCAGCGTAAGCTCATCGTCGAAAATTCGCTTCGGGGGATTGGACGGCGGAAAATCGGGATGGCCCATCAGGAAGAGGCTGTCAGGATCTTCTTTTTTCATCCGTTCGAGGCGCAGCTCGGGAGTGAACATCTGGTTGAGGTACCGATCGAAACAGGCCTGCAGCTTGACGTGGCCGATGACTTCAACGTCCGGGAAATAGGCGTTGCCCAGCGTGTGGTCGGCATGGGGTTCGGTATTGACCAGATGGCGGATTGGTCCTCTTTCCAGGAGCATTTCGCGCCATCGCATCGCGTCGATCGGCTGCTGCGGAGAGTCGATCATGACCACGCCGTCGCTGGTATGCAGAAATCCGGGGTTGCAGCCCCAAAAATAAACTTCGGTAAAGACGTTCTTGCCGACTCTTCTCATCGTGGTCTCCTTGGGCGTCTCCGCGGCTCAAAGCCTTGCCGCGTACTATTGCGCAGCTCTGGCACGCAGCGCCAGCGCCGCGATCCAAGGAGCCTCAGGTTGTCCGCCTTCGATCAAGAAACTTTCCGGATGGATAAACGATGATCGCCGCCGCCAGCAAGTGCGAACGTTCAGGCCTGCGGCGACCTAAAGAGCGTCAGTTGCCGCGCAAGTGCGAGCGGGTGCGCGAGACTGAGTATTATCGAGGCAGCTTGCACGCGCCGTCTGCAGACGTTCGCGCAGTTTGTCAGCCACGATGCCCACGTGAGGCTCGATCAGCATATCGCGATGAGCTCCGGGAAACGGGAGCGCCAAATCCAGATCGATCACTTTGAGCCCTTCAACCGACTCGTCATCCCAGCCCCGCAACGGTTCGAAATGGTATAGCGCCTCGGACGGCTGGCTCTTGAGCCGGAAAAGGGCTACCGGCCCGCGATAGGGTTGAACGCGATGGCGACGGCGCGCGGCGCCCGCGACATCGAGCCAATGAGAGTAGCGGATGCGCTGCGGAGCTGCTCGACCGCTCAGGCGATGCGCCAGAACCCGCAACCTCAGCGCCCACAAACCAGATAGTTCGCGAGCGACCTTTGACCAGCCGAAATCCGGCGCCTTGGGATAACGGTTGCCGAAAAGGCGGAACAGACGAAAGCGCAAGGGAGCGTCCCATCGCAGCCGCGGATACCCTGGCCCGAAGGTATCCAGCAGCGCGACCAAAGCGACCTCCTCGCCTTCACGCCTCAACTGCTGCGCGATCGCCAGGGCTACCACTCCGCCAAACGAGGCGCCGCCGAGAAAATAAGGTCCGCGCCCCTGTACCTCCCGTATTGCACGGACGAAATAGTCGGCCAACTTGTCGACGCTGCGCAGCGGCGGTCCCGCGGTGTCGAGACCGGGCGGCTGCAGGCCGAAAAAGGGATGCTCGCGGCCAAGGCGACGCGCGAGCGGCATCAGCGCAAGCACGCCCGCACCTGCCCCTGGGACGCAGAAAAACCCGGGCGCGTCTCCATGAGGCTGCAGGGCGGCGACCGTCGGCCATGGCGGCGACCAATCGGCGTCGCGCAGGATTGTCGCCTGCCGCTCGACGGTGGCCGCGCCGAGCAGGAGCGGTAAGGGCAAGGATTTCCTCGACAGGCCCTCGAGCCGTGTTATCAGCTCCAGGGCGAGCAGCGAATCGCCGCCCAGCTCGAAAAATTCGTTGCGAACACCCATCGGCCACACACCAAGCACCTCTGACCAGATACGCGCGATCAGGAGCTCGTCGGGGTTGCGCGGCAGCACCAGGTCGTCACCGATGGGTCTCGGTTCGGGAAGGGCGCGACGATCGAGTTTGCCATTGTCCATCGCCGGCAGCGCGTCAAGCCGCACGAACGCCGCAGGGACCATCTGTGACGGAAGCCTCTGGGCAAGACGCCGCCGCAGCTCGGCTGGAGCCGCATCGCAAACTACGTAAGCGACGAGCCGCGTTTCCCCTGACCGATCGTCGCGGCCAACCACCACCGCTTGACGCACCGAAGGATCAGCCATCAGCTCCGCCTCAACCTCGGCCGTCTCGACCGTGAAGCCGCGAATCTTCAGCCTGGATTCGCTCCGTCCAAGATGGACGAGGCATCCGTCGGGCAGCATGACGCCGTGGTCGCCGGTGCGGAACTGATGCCGCCCGTCGGCGCATCGCGAGAGCGCCGCGGCAGTGAGTTCGGGCTTTCTCCAGTATCCGCGAAACAGATAGGCGCTGCGGATCGCGATTTCACCAGCGTCGCTTTCGCGGCCCTTTTCGTCCAGCAACACTACCTCCGTATCGGGCAATCCGTAACCGACCGGAACCACCGGTCCGTCGCAGGATGTGCGATGATCGGCGAAGAACATCCGCACAACGTTCATCTCGGTCGTACCCAAACTGTTGAGCAGCAGGGTCTGTTCCGGACAACATCGGCGGTAAATCTCCAGGTCGGATTGCGCAAGCGTCTCGCCGGCGAGCCTCAGCAAACGCAGGGTGTCCGCGCCTCTGCTCACCGACAGCGCCTCGGCGAAGCGCCGGAAGACCTGCGGGGTCGCATGACAAACCGTAATTCTCTCGTCCGCCATCCAGGCCGGCAGATTTGCGAACCCGTGCAGGGTCAAGTCGTAAGAGTGCAGCGAAGCCCCGTTCAACAGCGCGCCGAAGATGTTCGACGCCGAAGCTCCAACATCATATGAACCAAGCAGCGAGAACCGGTCATCCTCGGCGATATGCGCGCCGTTGGTGTATTTCATGACGTTGTGCAGCACGCAGCGATGATTCTGCACGACGCCCTTGGGAACGCCGGTCGATCCGGAGGTATAGAGAATGTAAGCGAGCGCGTCGGATGCGATCGCCAGTTTCAGGTCATGTTCCGGCAAGCGCTCGCCAAGACTATCGACCAAAAGCGGCCTGGCCGCGGCGCCAGCGGCCTCGCGCGCCAGCGGAGCATTGAGCCGATTGGTCAAAATCAGAGATGCCTCGGAATCCTCCAGGATTATCTGCAGCCTCGCGACCGGCAGCCGCGGACTCAAGGGGACATAAAAACGTCCCGACTTGAGCACCCCGAGCATCGCCGCGACCGCCGTCGCTCCCTGTTCGAACAGCAACGCAACCGGCCCGCCGTCAGCGGGAGCCGCCTCAAGTATCGCCCTCGCGACCCGGTTCGCCAGACCGTTCAGCTCGCCGTAGCTCCAGCGCAGCGCTCCGTCGGCGATCGCCGGCGCCGAAGAGCGTCGCGCCGCTTGCGCCTCGAAGCGTGCGGAGATCGACTGTTCAGTTTCAGCGCGCTCAAACTCCCGGAAGGCATTGCACGGCCCGGGATGCCGCAGCGAGCTAGCAGGTGGGCGGTTCAATCGCTTTGCCAGTGCAGTTCTATAAACCAAGCCGACGGCCGAACCGAAAGGATCGATTCTGCGTTCAACATTGCAATGCTCAATACGCGGGCGCTTCGCATTACACAACCGATATTCTGGAGCTTTCGACCGGCAGAATGGGTAACAGAGCCAATTCCAGTTCGTCAAGTGCGTGCGCGGCCCGGGCGTAGTGCGACTCTATAGACGCTGCCGGCGTCACCGGCTTGCGCCATCGTTTCGAGCATTTCCCGGTTCACCTGACCGAGCATGCGGGATGGACGAGACCGCCTACTTCTCTCGCGCCCTTGCGTAGCGGGCGCCAGGATGCCGATCGGGGAGGCGCGATCGTCCCGATCCGAACAGCTTCTCCCGATACGTCGTCTCCTCTCCGTATTCGGTTTGCATGAGCCCACGCCGTTGCAGCACCGGTACCACGCCCTCGATGAAATCCTTGAAGGTTCCGGGCGTGATCATGTAAGCGAGGTTGAATCCGTCCGCGCCCGCCCGCACCCACTGCATCAGATCGTCGGCGACCTGCTCCGGTGCGCCGACAACCACCGGGCCTCCCCCGCCGATCCCTACCGCCCTCGCCACGTCCCTTACCGTCCACTTCCGGGTCGAGCCGCCCTGGGTGAAACCTTGCAGCAGACTTCGAATCGCATTGGTCTCGATGTACTCGACCGGCTGATCCGGCTCGAACCTGCTGAAGTCGACTCCGGTCCATCCGCCGAGCAGGGCCAGACCGCCTTCGTAGTCGACATATTCGAGGAAGTCGTCGTACTTGCGCCGAGCCTCGGCCTCGGTTGCGCCGGTGATTACTTTCAGGAACATGAAGAAGAGCAGATCCTGCGGGTCTCTGCCCTCTTTTCGCGCCCGCGCGCGCGTGTCGCGGATACACTCGGCGACCACCTCTGGCCTCGGACCGGTCACGAATACGCACTCCGCGTGGCGCGCAGCGAACTGCCGTCCTCGCGCCGACGCCCCGGCCTGGTACAGCACCGGCGTGCGCTGCGGGGACGGCTCCGACAGATGGCATCCGTGAACCTTGAAGTTCCTGCCCTCGTGATGGATGTCGTGAATCCTCGCCGGATCGGCGTAAATCTTTTGCCGCCGATCCTCCAACACCGCGCCGTCTTCCCAGCTTGACTCCCAGAGCTTGTAGCAGACTTCGAGGTATTCGTCGGCGAAGTCGTAGCGTTCGTCGTGATCGAGGAGCCCGATGCGGCCGAAGTTGCGCCCGGAGCTTTCGAGATAGGAGGCGACGATGTTCCACGCCACTCTGCCCTTGGTCAGGTGATCGAGCGTCGAGATCTGCCGCGCGAAGGTGAATGGATGACTCTGCAGCACCGAACTCGTGTACGCGAACCCGAGATGCTCCGTCGCCAGGGCCATCGCCGGGATTAGCAGGCTCGGATCGTTCACCGGGATCTGCACTCCGCCTTTAACGGCGACGTCGCGGCTGGCGCGAAAGACGTCATAGACGCCGATAACGTCGGCGAGGAAAAGCCCGTCGAACTTGCCTCGCTCCAGCATCTGCGCGAGATCCACCCACGCCCTGAGATCTCTGTAACGGTGCATCTGGTCTTCGGGATGCACCCACAAGCCGGGCGACTGATGCACCACGCAATTCATGTGAAACGCGTTGAAGTAGATTCGCTTGCTCACGGTCCACCCGGCCTTTTTGGCGCCGGCTTTTGGCGCCAATTTTCCGCGTTCATTTTGCGGACGGCCATTCCAACCCTGCTTTGCTGATGGAATGGCCGGGAGCTATTCTCGACCGCATGCGCGCAGCTTCCAAAAACTCGCGGCCGCAGCGGATGCGCCGTCCGAAATGTCCTCAATGCGGGTCAACGGCGGCGCGTCCGATTGTTTACGGCTTGCCGGGCGAAGACCTGCTGCAGGCGGCAAACCGTGGCGACGTCGAGCTCGGAGGCTGCTGCATCATTCACAACGCTCCCTCGTGGGAATGCCGGGACTGCAGTCACAGATGGTAGGTCCGGCCCCACTCGATAGCCTCGGCATCGCTGATCATTCCCGGAGCTGATGGCCGAGGAAATCGCGAATGACTCCGCCGATCTGCTTGACATGAGTCTCGAGCGCGAAGTGGCCGGTATCGTAAAGATGCACTTCGGCGTTTGGGTTGTCGCGCTTGAATGCTTCGGCACCGGGAGGAAGAAAGAACGGATCGTTCTTCCCCCATACCGCCAGCAGAGGAGGCCGCCGCGACCGGAAATACTCCTGGAATTTCGGATATAGCGCGACGTTGCTCGCATAGTCGAGGAGCAGGTCGAGCTGGATCTCGTCGTTTCCAGGCCGCGCAAGCAGCTCCGAATCGAGCGTGTAGGATTCCGGCGCGACCAGGGCCTCCTCGCTTACGCCGTGAATGTATTGAAACCTGGTCGTCTCGGGCTTGAGGAACTCCCGCAGTGCCGCGCGATTGGCCTCGCTCGGTTCCTTCCAGTACTTCTGGATTGGATTCCAGCCGTCGCTCAATCCTTCCTCATAGGCGTTGCCGTTCTGCGAGACTATGGCCATCACGCGTTCCCGATGCCTCAGGGCGAGGCGAAGCCCGACTGGCGCACCGTAGTCGAATATATAGAGCGCGTAACGCCGCAAGCCGATGGCTTCGGTAAAGCGATCTATCACGTCGGTCAGATGTTCGAAGGTATATTTGAATTGAGCCCGATCCGGCGCGTCCGAAAAGCCGAAGCCCGGCAGATCGGGAGCTACGATATGATAGCGGTCGCTGAGCATCGGGATCAGGTCCCTGAACATGTGCGACGAAGTAGGGAAACCGTGCAGGAGCAACAGCGTGGGCGCATTGCGATCGCCGGCCTCACGATAGAAAACCTTGACGGCGTCGGCGCTGATGCTGCGGTAACGGACTTGATAGTCGCCTGTGCCAATTCCGGCCATCGGTATTTCCTCCTCCTGATTAACGAAGTTGGTTAAATGACAGACCTCAAAGGTCCGTTGGGACCACTCGGCGTTGCGGAAATTGCGGTTTACAACCGATCAAGCGTCTCAGCGGCGAGCGCGCGGGTCAGCTCACGTGCCGCAACGCCGCGCCGGGCGAGCCGCACGGCCTGACCGGACCATAGATTCATAAAATCGCGCGAACCTGCCGGCTCGGATTTGGCCCTGAGCGGTGCGATCGCGCTGCTCGCGAGCGGGAACCTGGGCGCGGACGGCGCCATCGGACCAACTTCCAGCATCAGCCGGTTGGCGATACCTCGCGCAGGGCGGCCAGTGAACACATTGGTGACCATCGTGTCGTCATCGGCGGCGTTGATGAGCGCCTCGAGATGAAGCGCGGGAACTTTAGCTTCAGGACAGAACAGATAGGCAGTGCCGATCTGAACGGCCGAGGCGCCCAGCGCAAACGCCGCAACGATCCCGCGGGCATCCGCGATTCCGCCGGCCGCGATGACCGGTACGCTTACCGCGTCCGCGATCTGCGGCACGAGAGCAAAGGTTCCGACCTGCCGCGCCATATCGTCGGAAAGAAAATTCCCGCGATGGCCGCCGGCTTCGAGACCCATCGCGATGACCGCGTCGCAATCGTGAGCCTCGAGCCATTGCGCTTCTCGCACCGTCGTCGCCGAACCGATGAGGCGCGCCTTCGTGGCCTTGATACGGCCGAGCAGATCCTGAGCAGGCAGGCCGAAATGAAAGCTGACAACCTCGGGCTTGAATTCTTCCACGATTGCGCAGGATTCAGCATCGAAAGGCCGCCGGGAGGGAGCGGCAAGTGGAGCATCTGGATCCAACCCGAGCTCGAGGTAGTACGGCCTCAGCCGCTCGCGCCACGCCTGCCCACGACGCGGATCGGGGACGGGCGCCGTGTGACAGAAGAAGTTGAGATTAATCGGCCGGGAGGTGCTTCGGCGTATAATGTCCATGGCCGCGCGAATTTCGGCGTTACTCAGTTGTGCGCACGGCAAAGAACCCAGTCCGCCGGCCTCGCTCACCGCGATCGCCAGCGCGGCGGTTCCGGGGCCGGCCATCGGCGCCAGCATGATCGGCAATTCGATTCCGAACAGGTCCATGATGCGCCGGTCGGGCCATATTTTTTCTTTTGACGTTCCCATGCTTTTTCTCCGGTTGTCGTGGCAGGCGGGAACTCGAGTATCGACCGGGAGAGTGGATGATCCTATGGACCGGGTTTTCAAGGCAAGCGCGCCGAAAAATGCCGTTGCGATCGGTTGCCTTCGCGATCCGTGCGGTTCGCGCGCACGTCCTGAGACTCCGCGCGAATGCGCCCTTGCAAAACAGAGCAACCTGCGCGTATGCCTCACACAGACAACAACTCCACGAGGAGGATCGTCTCATGGCGCAGGTATCGGGCCGGGTGAAAATCCCCGCCGGCAAGAAGATCGCGGTCAATCTCGGTTGCGACTTCGACGCTCAGTCGCTCTGGATTTGCCTCAACCGCACCTCGCCTGCCTACATGTCGCGGGGCGAATTCGGCGCCGAGATCGGGATGCCGCGCCTGATGCGCCTGTTCGAAAAACACAAGGTGCGCAGCACTTTCTGCATTCCCGGCCATACCATCGATACCTGGCCCGAGCTGTGCCGCGAAATCGCCGCGGCGGGGCACGAAATCGGCCATCACGGATATGCCCATGAGAACCCTCAGCCATTGAAACTCGAGGAGGAAATTAAAGTGATGGAGCTCGGGCTCGCGGCGCTCGCGCGCATCGGCGTGAAACCCCGCACCTACCGGGCGCCGTATTGGGATTTCAGCGAAAATACGCTCGGCCTTCTGCAGCGCTACGGTTTCGACATCGACAGCAGCCTGCTCGCCAACGATTTTCATCCCTATTGGATTCGCCCGGTGGAGGTGCATACCGACCGCGGCAACGTGTTCGGTCCGCCGAGCCGCATCCTGGAGATTCCGGGACAATGGTTCCTGACCGATTTTTCACAGGTCGATTTCATCCCCGGATTCCAGGAGGGAATGCGTCCCGCACACGACCTGCTCGACCGCTGGAAGGCGATCTTCGACTACGCGGCCGCCAATGAGCAGGGCGCCTGCTACGCCTTCGTCGTCCATCCGCAGTCCATCGGACGGGCGCACATGATCACGCGGCTCGAAGAGCTAATTGTCCATATGGAGGAGAGAGGGGCCTGGTTCGCAACGCTGAGCGAAATTGCCGACGCCACCGAACGCGCGGTCTAGGCTCGGCTCGACGCGAATCCATCGCACGCCGACGCGAGGAGCGGGCGGCGCGATGCTTTCGCGGCGCCGCTCAACCGGCTGCCGCGACGTTCCCGGCTCTGCCGGCGGCCCATGTAAGAAACGATAAAGCAGTCGGTGTTCGAGAGAGCACGGCAACCGCGCGCAGACCGTCGGTGAAATATGGATCGCCGGTCAGATTGCGGCGTGGCGCCGTGGAGGGCGCGGCCTCGACGCCGCAGACGAACCCCATACGGGCGACACGGCCGGAGGCCCGCAACCCGTCCAGGACATAGTCGCGCGCCTCATCCACGTCGGGATCGATCAGATGGGTCGTCAGGTTCCAGGTTTTGGGCGTGAAGCGCACGCCGATATCGCGGCTGACCTGGCCGATCCACACCGGTTCGCCGCCGAAGCGAACGTCAGTGGTCCAAAGCCGCAGGTGGAGGCGCTGGTTCAAACGCAGGCGCGCGCGTTGTAGCGCAAAATCCTGCTGACGTCCGTCGATATAGAGCGGGCTCACCGGAGAATAGCGATAGCGCGACTCCATCAGGAAGGCTCTGGCGGTTTTCCAGGCGGTCGCGAAGGTCAGCGATTCCGTTTCGTCCCATGCGCTGAGGCATTCCTGGATCGACGCGCGGTCTCCCACGATCACCAGGTTGAGCGGGTCGCCCTCCATCGTTCCCCGCGCGTTGCTTGTGCATCGCGGCTGCCGCTCGAGCCAGAGCTGCAGCGCCGCCTCGTCGAGTTCCCGGGTCTTGTCCAGTTCTGCGGGCGCCGGATGAGGAAGTTTTAGCCCAGGCACTTCGACCATGAAGGGAAAGTCGAAGGAGTGGCTGCGGCCGAGCAGCCGTACCTCCACGCGCTTCATCCCTTCGTCCAACGGAGTGAACAGGAAGCCGCT
>DASXMQ010000238.1:0-17501 GCA_036495625.1 Binataceae bacterium (SeqCode)
ACCAGCTTGCCGTTCGAATCGTAGGCGATCTGTCCTGAGACATAGATCGTGTTGCCGATCTGTTTGCCCTGCGAGAGCGGCAGACGATCGTCCCACGTCCAGCCCGGATCGACGTTGCGCCTGCGCGCCGGGGCGGCCGATGCCTGCCGCTTCTTCGGTATAGCCACACTCCCGCGTCCGCGAGCGACTTTCTTCTTTTTGACCGCCATATGTCCTCCTGTCTGAATGCCGGGGCCAGTGATGCTATAGGAGAGTCCTTATCCTGTAACTTGGGGAAAAAGGCAAAGATCGGCGGGTGTTCACGAGGTATCGGGCCTGGTACCGCCGGGAAAAGAGACGCCGCCGCTTGCGGCGCGGGGAGGTCTCAAGTGAAAAACAAGCTCGCAAAACTCGCCGCCGGCATCATGATCGCCTCGCTGTTCGGTCTGGCCTCTGCCGAGCGCTCGTCGTCGGCGGCGCTGGCGCAGGCAAACTCCGGGAAAGGTTCACTTGCTGAAGCCTACCGCATAATCGCGTCGAAGCAGTTCGTCGATCTCACCCACTCGTTTGGACCGACGACGCCGGTATGGAAGGGCTTCGGCGAAGCCGCGTTCTCGGCGGCTGCGGACCCGGAAACCGGACGCCCCTACACTATCGAGAAGGATGGGTTTCGCGTTTTTTTCTACTCGATGGTCGGACAGTACGGCACGCACGTCGATCCGCCCGCGCATTTCGATCCCGGCGGCAAGACGATGGATGAGATTCCACTCAAGCAGATGATTCTGCCGCTGGTGGTATTCGACATGACGCCGATGCTCAAGACTGACCCGAATCATGCGCTGAGCGTTGACGACATCAAGACCTGGGAGCGCGTGCACGGCCGAGTCCCGGCCGGGTCCTTCGCGGCGCTGCGCACCGACATGTACAAGGACTGGGACAGCAACCCGGGACGCTTCAAACGCAATCCCTTCCCGGCGTGGTCGCTCGACGCGATCCGGTTTCTTTACGAGCAGCGCGGTATCGTGGCGAATGGCCACGAATCGATGGACACCGACACGACCGACGACCTCAAATCTGAAGCGTGGGTGCTCAAGCACGGGCACTGGCAAATCGAGGTGATGGCCAACCTCGACAAGGTTCCGGCAACCGGCGCGCTGATCGTCGCGACCTGGCCGAAGCCGGCGCACGGGCTTGGGTTTCCGGCCCGCGCATTCGCGATATTGCCGTAATCGCTACGCCCCGGGGATTGGCAATCGCCGGACGCGAAGCTAAGAAGGTAAAGTGCACAAGGAACCAGGAAGGAGTCATCGACCATGAAGACCGAATCTATCGAGTACCGCGACGGCGACGTTACCCTGCGCGGCTTTCTCGCGTTCGACGATCGGAAGTCGGAGCGGCGTCCCGGAGTGCTCGTGATACCCGAAGCGTTCGGGCTCGGCGCACAGGCCAAGCGGCGCGCGGAGATGCTCGCCGGACTCGGCTACGTCGCGCTCGCCGGCGATCCCTACGGCGACGGCTTGCAGTTGAACGATCTCCAGGAGGCGATCAAGCGCGCGACCGCGCTGTTCGCCGATCCTTCAAAGTCTCGCGCGCGAGCCCGCGCGGCGCTGGACAAGCTCGCCTCGCTGCCGCAGGTCGATTCGGGGCGCCTCGCATCGATCGGCTATTGCATGGGCGGCTCGCTTTCGCTGGAACTCGCGCGCGACGGCGCACCGCTTCGCGGCGTCGTCTCCTTCCACGGCGGATTGCAGACGCAGCGTCCCGCCGCCAGTCAGCTCAAAACGAAAATCCTGGTATGCACCGGCGCCGACGATCCGTTCGTACCGGTCGCGCAGCTGAACGCGTTGGCCGAGGAGATGACGAGGGCCAAGGCCGACTGGCAAATAATCAGCTATGCCGGCACGGTGCACAGCTTCACCAATCCTGAAGCGGACAAGATTGGCGCGCCGGGAATTTCCTACAACAAGTCGGCGGACGAGCGTTCGTGGAAGGCGATGACGTCCCTGTTCGAAGAAATATTTGCCGCGCCCTGAGACGCTTGGCCGTTCAGGCGCGCGCGACGAACCTGCGCGCGATCTGTTCGAGCTCGGTCAGAAATCCGTCGCCCTGCTGGCGCGCCAGGAAAATCATCCGATGGGCGCCGGCCTCTTCGAACTCGCGCACCATGCGCCGCGCCGCCTCGTCGCTTACGTCATGGGCCGCGGCGCCCGCGCCAGCGTCGGTGTAAATCGAGATTTCCAGCTTGGCATAGTCGCGTCCGGCCTCCGCGCATAGCGTGCGCAGGCGCGCGAGTTCGGCGGCGAGCTGCTCCGGGCTGAGCCCGAGCGGCGCCCAGCCGTCGCCGTACGCGACCGTCATCTTGAGCGCGCGCAGGTTGGGGCCGAAGCCGCCGGCGCCCAGATGGATCGGCGGATGCGGCTTCTGAACCGGCTTGGGATATGACTTGACCTTGGGAAAGCGCACGTACTCGCCCGAAAAGCTCGCCTCCCTCTCGGTCCATAGCGCCTTCATCGCCATCACGTATTCTTGCGTGACTGCCCATCGCTTCTTGAACTCGACGCCCATGATCTCGGTCTCGTCAGCGAGCCATCCGGCGCCGATACCGAAGATGAAGCGTCCGCCCGAATAGAAATCGAGCGTTGCGACTTCCTTGGCGAGCATGATCGGGTCGCGCTCGGGCACGAGGCAGATGCCGGTGCCGAGCCGCAGGCGCTTGGTGGCCGACGCGGCCAGCGCGAGCGAGATGAACGGATCGGGCATATGCGCGTAAGGCTCTGGAATCTTGCCGTCACCGAGCGGATAAGGCGTCCGATGCTCGACCGGGATGATCGGATGTTCGGGAATGAACATCGACTCGAAACCCAACGCTTCGCACTTGCGCGCGACGGCCGCGGGATCGGGAGTCTCTTCGTTGGTGAAGGCCAAAACTCCGATTTTCATGACGCCTCCGCTTTGCCGATTTTTTTTCTCGCCGCCGGACGCAGCAATTCTCAACCCGCCGAACGCCGCGCGCCCGCGTCGGCCGTCCAGTTGGAGCAAACGATACACTCCTCCGCGAGCTTGCCCTCCGCGGCCGCCGCCTTGTCGTCCTCGGTCTGGTAGGTCGGCGCTTCGGTGCGCTCCGCGCGGTTGTCACCCTCGCCCGCCCCGGCATGTTTCCAGGAATGATCCGGACTCCATTCGAACGGCATCATCTTGATCGAGCCCGGCGTCTGCATCGTCTCCAACGCGCTTAGGGTTTCGATCATGATCTCGCGCTGGAGCCGACGGTCGAGCGGCTTGCCCGCCGTATGCCCGAGCGGAAAGTCATTGAAGACCGCGCGCGGCGGATTAACGGCGCGCGTGATGTCGAGCGCGCTGCTCATCGCGATCGTGGGAATTCCGGCCGCCTCGACGTTGCGTGCAATCAGTCCAACGGACTGATGGCACACGGGTCAAACGGGCACGAGCAGCGCAAGATCGGCATGCTCGTCCGCGAGTATCCGCGTAATCGCGGGCATCGTCTCCTCGCGCACGCGGCGCGTCGAATAAATGCCGCCCATGAAAGCGATCGCATGGCTCGTCAGTCCGCCGATGAAGCCTTCCTTTACCAGCCCGCGCAGAGTGTCGATCGGAAACACGACGTTGGGGTCCCTGCGCGCGTCGGTCTGATCGTAGGCGAAATGCGAGGTGCGCAGCTCCTCTGTTCTGACGTCGGTCGGAATCAGGCGCAGGCTGGTATCGTCCTTGGAATGAAAAGCCGTCTGGCCGCGGCGATAAATCCCGCCCGAAGCGACCAGCCCCACGCGGCATCGGCTAAGCGGTTTGCGCAGCGGCTGCCACGGCGGCGGGTCGGTGTTGTAAACCCATCCGTAGGGCTTGTAGCCGAGCTTCGCGTACTGCCGGGTAATGCTCCTGATGTATTCGACGGGTGGTTCAGCCATTCGACGCTCTCCCGCCATTCATTCTAACCAAAGCGGCCCGGGCATGACAGCGAAATGTCACGCCCACTCCGGCTCAATATCCGGCTTCGAGTTCGCGGAATATCAGGATCTTCTGCACCTCGTTGGTGCCGTCGTAAATCTGGAAGACGCGCGCGTCGCGGTAGAATTTCTCGACCAAATACTCGTTGATGAAGCCGTAGCCGCCGTGGATCTGGATTGCCGCCGAGCACACGCGCTCGCACATCCGGGAGGCGAACAGCTTGGACATCGAGGCCTCCTTGATGCACCGCGTCTGCTCCTCCTTCAGCTCGGCGGCGTTGCGGCACATCTGCCGCGCCGCTTCGATCTCGGTCGCCATCTCGGCCAGCTGGAACGCGATCGCCTGATGCCCGGTGAGCTTTTTGCCGAACGCCTCGCGCTCGCGCGCGTAGGCGAACGCGGCGTCGAACGCCGCACGCGCGACGCCGATCGATTGCGCGGCGACGCCGATGCGCCCGCTGTCGAGGCCGGAGAACGCCACCTTCAATCCGCGCCCGGGCTCGCCCAGGAGGTTCGCGGCGGGCACTTCGAGATTTTCGAGTTGAATCTGGCAGGTGTCGTTGCTGCGATGGCCGAGCTTGTGCTCGACGCGCAGAACATGGTAGCCGGGCGCATCGGTGCGCGTCAGAAAGGCGGAAACCCCGCGCTTGCCGGCGTTGGGATCGGTGACCGCGATCACCACGGCGTAAGCCGCGGAACGGCCCGAGGTTATCAGCGACTTGGTGCCGTCGATCACGAATTGGTCGCCGCGGCGCACCGCGCGCGTGCGCAGGTTGGCCGCGTCGGAACCGGCCTGTGGCTCGGTCAGCAGCATGCAGCCGAGCTCGCGTCCGCTCGCGACCGGACGCAGGTAGCGCTCCTTCTGCTCCGGCGTGCCGAAATCGCGGATCTTGAAGCCGTAGGAATTGCTTGCGCTGACCATGTTGCAGATGCCGGCGTCGCCGTAGGCCAGTTCCTCGGTCGCGAGCGTATAAGATATGAAATCCGCGCCGGCGCCACCCCATTGCTCCGGGATGCACACGCCGAAAAGCCCGAGCGCGCCGATCTTGCGCAGCGTGTCGAGCGGCACCGTCGCATCGCGGTCCCATTGCGCGGCGAACGGCGTCACCTCCTTGCGGACGAATTCACGCGTCATGCCGCGAATCGCAAGCTGACGCTCGGTCAGGCGGCTCATCAGGACATCTCCTGAAAATCCATCTGCATCAGAGCGCTCTAGCAACCTTGATGATGAATTTCAAAGGTTCGCCCGCTGTTGTTAAGCTCAACCGGCGAGGCAAACGAAATGGGCTTTGAAACCGTACTGACGCAGCAGGCAGGTCCGTCGTTCATCATCACGCTCAACCGGCCGCATCGGCGCAATGCCGTCGATGTCAGGATGATGGAGGAGATTGCGGCGGCGGCGCGGCAGGCCGAAGCCGAGCCCGCGGTGCGCGCGGTAGTCATCACAGGCGGCGGGGACTACTTCTCGGCCGGAGCCGATCTCAACGACGCGCTGGCGGTCAAAACGGCGGCCGCGGGCGCCGACTATTTCGGCCGCTGGCATCGATTGAACACGGCCTTGGAGGGGCTGGGCAAACCGGTGATCGCCGCGATCGAGGGATTTTGCATGACAGGCGCCTGCGAGATGGCGCTCGCGTGCGACATCCGCATCGCCGGCGAAGGCGCCACCTTCGCTATCACCAGCTCGCGCATCGGCACCGTGCCGGGCGCGGGCGGGACCCAGCGTCTGCCGCGCATCGTGGGCATCGCCAAGGCGCTCGAGCTGATGTTTTCGGCCGAGACGATCGGCGCGGCAGAGGCCTACCGCATCGGGCTCGTCAATCGCCTGGTGGCGGCGGGCGGCGCATTGGAGGCGGCGTGCGCGATGGCGGCCGTGTATGAAAAGCGCGCGCCGCTCAGCCACGCGTTCATCAAGCGCGCGGTGCGCCAGGGGATGCAGATGGACCTCGCCTCCGGAGTGGAATTCGAAACTTCTCTGGTCACCACCATCTACGGCACCGAGGACAAGCACGAAGGAATTTCCGCCTTCCTGGAAAAGCGCGAGGCCTCTTTCAAAGGCCGCTAGCCGATTCGCCGGCAGGAGACGCAAATGGAATTCGCAATCGCCTACCCGGCCCGTCCCGACGCCTGGAAGGATCTCGCGATCGCCGAGGACTGCGGCTTCACGCACGCGTGGTTCTACGATTCGCAGATGCTCTACAGCGACGTCTTCGTCTGCCTCGCGCTCGCCGCGGAGCACACCAGGCACATCAAGCTCGGCCCCGGCGTCGCGATCCCGTCCAACCGCATCGAGCCGGTCACCGCGCATTCGATCGCGACCATCAGCGAGCTGGCGCCGGGCCGCGCGATGCTGGGACTCGGAACGGGCTTCACCGGCCGCAATACGATGGGTCTGCCGCCGATCCCGATCGAGCGCTTTCGCGAATACGTCCAAAGCTGCCGGACGCTGCTCCGCGGCGAAGAACTGCTCTACCGCGGCAAGCTCGAGCGATGGATTCGCTTCCTGCATCCCGACCGCGGCTACATCAACCTCAAGGACGACATTCCGATCCATATCGCGGCCAACGGACCCAGAGCGGTTGAACTCGCCGGAGAATTAGGCGACGGATGGATCACCACGCTCTCCAACCCGGAGCGGATGCGCAACGACCTGGCCCATCTGCGCCGCGGCGCTGAGCGCACCGGACGCAGCCTTGCCAATTTTCCGATAATGTCGATGACCACGGGCTGCGTGCTCAAGCCGGGCGAGCCGGCGATTTCGCCGCGCGTGATCGAGCGGGTCGGCCCTCGCGCGATCGTTCCGTTGCACGCGATGTGGGAGCAATCGGCCGTCACGCCGCCCTGGATGCCGCGCGGTTTGTGGGAGCGTTATCGCGACGAATACGTGGCGAAGATGAAGACGCCCGAGGATCGCCGCTACCTCGAGGTCCATGAGGGACACCTGATCTATCTGAAGCCTGGCGAGGAAAAGTACCTGGACGACGCGCTCGTCCGCGCCACTACCCTGACGGGCACAGCCGATGAAATAATCGCGCGTCTGAGGGCGCTGGAAACGGCCGGCATCACTCAAGTCGCGATCCAGGTGGTGACCAAGGGGCGGGAGACGATCGAGGAGTTCAGCCGCGAGATAATTGCAAGATACTGAGTAGCGGCAGGTTCGGACGAGTACGAATACGGACGAGTCACGAAGACGAAAAAGCCATGGCCGATTACAGTTCAGTCTGCGACGGCCGCATCTTTGAATCCGCGGCCCCGATTCGGATCACGCGCGAGCTAATCGCGGACTTCTGCGCCGCGATCGGCGAAACCAATCCGCTCTACACCGACCCGCTGGCCGCGAGCGCCGGTCCGCACGGCGGTATCGTGGCACCGCCGTCGCTGGCGGCGATTTTCGGCGACGGAGAAAACATCTTCCCACACTACCCGCAACTGGATACGCGCCGGCTGCTCGCCGGAATCGATATGGCACTTCTCGCGCCGATCAGGCCCGGGGACACGCTCAAGGTAACTTCGTGGATCTCGGAGGTTTACGAAAAGACCGGCCGCAGCGGACCGATGGTCTTTGTCGTAATCAGCTCGCTCCTCACGAACCAGAACGGCGAAGTCGCCGTTCGCATCGACCATCGCTTTACGAATCCACTCTGAAGCTCGAGCTCCGCGCGAGCGCCGGACCGGCGGCTAGAGATTTTCGGCCGGGGCCGCAACCCTCGCGTTCGCCGTTCGAATCTCGGCCGCCTCGGGCTCGTCTTCGACCTTGGCCGGCAGATACGGCGCGAGACTAAGCCATCCCAGCGGCGGGCCCAGGAGCAGCGCGCCCGTCGCGTATAGCCACGGCACGAACAGCGCCTTGATCGTGGCCGGATGCGCCTCGAGCGCGACTCCCACATAGCACGCGAAGCCAAAAAAGATCCCCGGGACCAGGGCGAAGGCAGGAATCCGCGCAAAATAGAGCAGAGCGAGCGTCATCACGAACGCGATTATACTGTTGGGGAGCGCAACCAGCCCGATTATCGGGTCAATCGTCATCGCCAGCGCGAAAAAGACCACCCCGGAGACGGTGCCAACGATAAGGGTCGGGAAGAGCTTGCGGATGGCCTCGTTCGGACCGACCAGGAAGGCGCCAGCCCAGGTAACGTAGGTCGCCCATACCGGGATATTCGCGCACACGAAGAGCGGGATGGTGAGCGCTGCCAGCGTGGCAACATACCACTCCATCGGAACGGGATTCCTTGGCATAGCGCAACCCTCCTGTCGCCACACGCTTGGGGGCGGCCCGCGCTACCGAGTCGAATCGCATACCTATGCAGCTTGCAGGGCTGCGTCAAGAACCCGCCTCTATTTCGTCGGACGGGTCATGCTCCCCATCGCCTGCGCCGCGGTGACCTTGACCGGATATTGAGAATAGTTGGCCTTGAGCTCGATCACGTATTGGTCGGGATCGAATATGTAGAGCGACGTGCCGAAGCCGGTTGCGCCATAGCGCTCGTGCATCGGCGAAGCCGTCTCGACCTTATGCTCGGCCAGGTATTCGACGATTCTGTTCATGTCGCCGCGGACCATCAGGCAGAGGTGATCGATACCGCGCTGCGTTCCTTGGCCGAGGCTCGTGCCGGCGGGCAATACGCACAGGTCGATCAGATTGCGGCCGCATCGCAGCTGGTAGATGCCGATATCCTCGATGATCCGCTCGAGGCTCAGCCCGAGCACGCCCACATAGAAGTCCAGACTGCGTTTTAAATCGGTTACCCGAAGCACCGCGTGATCGATTCCGTCGAATTCCAAAGGACGCGTCGGCATACGAGCCTCCCCTTTTGTGAATCCGGTTTCCGCTTGCGGATTTCTGACCGGGCAGCGATCTACTTGAGCGGAACGATCAACTCCTTCGCCCAACCCTCGTCATAGGGAACCGCCAGCCTGAGGTTGACCCGCAGGTGCTGATATTTCCACTGGCCGTCACGCTTTACATAGTCGTCCTTGTACTGCAGCGCCAGCCATCGCGCCTGATGACGCTCGCGGAATCTGAACGTGCCCAGGAAATACCATTCGCCGGTCGCACGATCGCCGTGGACTTCGATAATCGGGTTCATGACATTGTGCTGCGAGAACTCGATAAGCTTCTGGAATCCCTGGAAGAGCCGGCGAATCTCCGCATGCCCCTTGCCGGTCCCGAACTCGGCGCTCTCCCAAATTCCGTCCTCGGCGAACACCGAGGTGATCCTGTCCGGGTTGTGATCGTCGTCGCAGATTTCGCAGTACCTGGCCTTAAGCTGTTTGATCGCCTCGATGTCTTCGAGGCGGGTCAGCCGCCGTTCGAGTGCTTCAAGATCCATGTTTTTGTCCTCCACTCGCGTTCGAAAGTCGGCGTGCGATATCCGGCGCGCCTCTCGACTGTAGTTGACGCCCCTTTTAACTGGCGCTCCGGCGCCGGAGCGTGACCTCATTTGTCCACAGTCTCGCGCCAAGCGCCAGAGCTTTCCGGGGCGTGCCGCCGGCCCGCTCGGGTTTGGATTCGGAATCTCGCTCGTGCCATTATGGGCGCGAACAAAAACCCGGGTTTTCGCGAGACGCGCGTGTTCCGACCTCCACTGCCAATCCTGATCGTGCGCCATCCGGCGCCTGGCCGACATCGCGATGCCTGACGCCGGCGCTCCAATCTCTACCGCCACGCCGCAGCCGGTGCTCGCGCCGCTAACGCGCGCGGCTATTTTTCTGGTCGTCACGGTCAAAACAGGCGCCGAGAACGCAGCGCGAGTGCGCGCGATGTGCGGCGACCTGGCGAAGCTCATACGCGCGGTGGGATTCCGCGACCAGGAAGGTAATCTCTCGTGCGTGATCGGTTTCGGATCGGACCTGTGGGACCGGCTGTTCCAGGGCCCGCACCCGGCCGAGCTTCATCCCTTCCGCGAGATTGTCGCCGGCCCGCGCCACGCCGTCGCGACGCCCGGAGATCTGCTCTTTCATATTCGCGCCGAGCGCCACGACCTCTGCTTTGAACTGGCGACGCTGATCATGACAAGCCTGGGCGACGCGGTTTCGTTCGCCGACGAGGTCGACGGCTTTCGCTATTTCGACACCCGCGACGTGCTCGGCTTCGTCGACGGGACGGAGAACCCGACGAACAAGGAAGCGATCGACGCCGCTTTGGTCGGCGCGGAGGATCCTGCATTTGCCGGCGGAAGCTACGTGATCGTGCAGAAGTATCTGCACGATCTGGCCGGATGGAACGCGCTGCCGACCGAGGCCCAGGAGCGAATCATCGGCCGCACCAAGCTCGCTGACGTCGAGCTTGACGACGCGGTCAAGCCGACTTCCGCGCACAATGCGCTGAACACGATCGTGGAGGACGGCAGGGAAATGAAGATCCTCCGCGAAAACATGACGTTCGGCCGCCCCGGCCAGGGCGAATTCGGCACTTACTTCATCGGTTACGCGCGCACGCCGCGCATCACCGAGCAGATGCTGCAGAACATGTTCGTCGGGCGCCCGCCGGGCAACTACGACCGGATACTGGACTTCAGCCGCGCCGTTACCGGCGGCCTGTTCTTCGTTCCGTCGCTCACTTTCCTCGAAACGGTGACGCCCGAGGCGCCACCTGCTGCTGCGGCGGCGGCCGCTGCGCCGGGCATCACCGCGGACACCGCGCCACCATCGAACGCGTCACTATCGGTCTCGCCGGCGAGCGGCGGTTCGCTCGGCATAGGCTCGCTGAAGGGAGCGCCCCAGGACAAATAAACGGGATGAACAACCATGAATAACCTGCATCGCGAACTCGCTCCAATCTCCGACGCCGCGTGGATGCAAATCGAGCAGGAAGCCGCGCGCACGCTCAAGCGCTACCTCGCCGGCCGCCGCGTGGTCGACGTCAAGGAGCCGGGCGGCGTCAGCCTGGCCGCGGTCGGCACCGGACATCTCAGCAATATCGAGCCCCCGGGAGAAGGAATCGTCGCGCGACAGCGCGAGGTCATGAACCTCGTCGAGTTGCGGGTGCCGTTTGCGCTGGATCGCCACGCGATCGACGACGTGGAGCGCGGGGCGAACGATTCCGACTGGCAGCCGCTCAAGGACGCGGCCAAACTAATCGCCTTTGCTGAGGACCGCGCCATCTTCGAGGGCTACGCGGCAGGCAGAATCGAGGGGATTCGCAAGGGCACCAGCAATCGCGTGATGACCCTGCCCGGGAACGTGATCGAATATCCCGACGCGATCGCGCAGGCGCTTAGCCAGTTGCGCCTGGTCGGAGTCAACGGCCCCTACTCGGTGGTCATGGGCGCCGACGCCTACACCGCGCTCAGCGAGGCCAGCGACCATGGCTATCCGGTGATTCAGCACATCCAGCGCCTGGTCAACGAGGAAATCATCTTCGCCCCGGCGATCGCGGGCGCTTTCGTGCTGAGTACTCGGGGCGGCGATTTCGATCTGCATATTGGCCAGGACGTTTCGATTGGCTATTCGAGCCATACCAACTCGGCGGTCAGCCTCTACCTGCAGGAGACCTTAACCTTTCTGCTGCTGACCGCGGAAGCCTCGGTGGCGCTGACGCCTGCGGCCGGCTCGGCGCAGAGGGCCGCCGCGCCGCGGACGCCGGCCCCGCGCCCGCGCTGAACGGCGCGCCGGTCCGGACCAGCGAGCCGGATCAGGACGGGACGGGCGTGCTCGCCCATCCGCCGCGCGCACGGATGCTGCGGGCGGGCTTGATCACTTCTTCGCCGAAGCGCTGGATCTGCGCCTCGAGTTCCTCGGCCTTGCCGAAGCAATCGAGGATGAGTACCGCCAGCGAATAGCCGGCGTCCGCGAAGCGTTGAAGGTCCGAGAGCACGTCGGCGGCCGAGCCTGTGCAAATCGGGCGCGGCTTGCCGACCGGCTCGGAGGGCGAGGTCAGCCGCCCCGAAACCACCGCCATCATGAAGAACTTCGAAACGTCGCGCCCGAGCCTGTCCGCCTCGCGCCGAATCTCGTCCTGCAGCGGCGCGTAGCGGTTCGGCTCAGCCTGCGGATCGAGAAAGATCGGATAAAAGCCGTCGCAGTGGCGGATTGCGCGGCGCGCGCCGGCCGGGACCACGCCGCCGAAGATGATCGGCGGACGCGGTTTCTGAACCGGCTTCGGATCCATCGAGACCTGCTCGAAATTGAAGAAACGGCCGCGAAAATCCACCACATCCGCGGTCCACGAACGCTTGAAGATCTCGATACACTCGTTGGCCATCGCGCCGCGCTCGGCGTATGGCAAGCCGAGCGCCTCGAATTCCTCCTGCATCCAGCCGGCGCCGACGCCCAGCATAAGCCGCCCCCTGGAAAGCAGATCGACGGTGGCGAATTGTCGCGCGTCGCTCAGCGGATTTCGATAGGGTGCGATCAGAACGCTGGTACCCAGCTTGAGCGTGGCAGTGCTTACGGCGACGGCGCCCATCGTCACCGCCGCATCGAGCATTTCGTGGCGCGCTTCATAGGCCCGCTTACCGGACGCGTTGGCCACGTGCGCGCTGCTCGATCCGGTCGGCATGCAAACGTGATCGGGAAACCACATCGAATGGAATCCGGCGGCCTCCGCAAGCCGCGCCGCCTGGACCGGCCGCATCTCCTCGATCGGCGCCGATTTGAGATAGAAGTCGGTCGCGTCGCGATAACCGATACCATGCGTGGTGGCGTAGATTCCGATGTCCATCGGCTAACTTCTCCGCTCGTTTTCGCCGCGCCAGATCTTTCAGAGCATCGCGCTCAGCCCTTGAAGCCGTCGACGAACTGTTTTCTGACCCAGCCGTCCTCGTACGGGGTGAGAAAGAGGATCTTCACCCTGAGATGCTTGAACAACCACTTGCCGTCCACCTTTACGTAGTCGTCGTTGTAAACGCCCGCGAGCCACACTGCCCTGCCGTCCACCGTGCACGGCTGAAGGAGCTTCCATTCGCCGCTCGCGCGGTCACCCTGCACTTTGATGATCGGGTTCATGACGTTGTGGATCGCAAACTTGAAAGACTTCGAGGCGCCCTGAAAGAACTTGCGGATGGCCTCGCGGCCGTCGAATTTGCCGATGCCGTTGCCTTCCCACACGGCATCGGAGGCATAGAGCGCGGCAATGCCGTCGGGGTCATAGTTGTCGTCGCAGTAATGGCAGTACTGATGCTTCAGCTCCTTGATCGCTTCCACGTCTTCGATGAGCCGAACCCGCCTTTCCAGATCGTCGACGTTCATTTGAGACTCCTCCTTCGCTGAGGGTTACGAGATGCGGAACATCACCCGCGGCCGGCAGGGTAGAGAGCAGCGCTAATGCCCGTGCATGTCAAGGATTGTCGGAAGCGGCAGCGCACGCGCGAAGTCGCGCGCGCGCCGCTGCAACCGTCAGAGGCGGAGCCGAGCGAAGATCGCGCAGGCGTTCAGCGTCCGGTTTACTTCAGGATCGAATGTTTGCGGCAGAAATCGGTCGCCAGTTTGGCGGTGAGCGACGGATCCTCGAACATCGGGTAGTGGCCGATGCCTTTGAGATAGGCCGCTTCGCCGTGCTTCAGCAGCTTGACGGTCTCTTCGACCAGCGGTCTCGGCACCCAGAAATCGTCCTCGCCGCATATCACCAGCATCGGGCACTCGACCGCGCCGAGCAGCTTGCGCACGTCATGCGTCGCCCACGCCACGAGGTCGCCGACGGCGCTCACCTGCGGCCCGCGATGCTGCCAGCGCAACTCGACGATCTTTTCCTCCGGGCAGTTGCGATTGAGCGACTCGGCGGCCGCTCGCTCGAGCTGGTCCTGCCATCCGGGTCCCCACGCCGGCAGCGCCACGCCGGCCGGGCTCGGAAAAGTGGGCGAACGTGACAGTCCCTCCATCGGTATCCCGGCCGCCATCTCGCGCCAGTGATGCGCCGCGTAGTCGAGCGTGATATCGCCGCCGATCGAGCATCCCATGATGACCGGCTTCTTCAGCCCCAGCGTGTTCGCAAACGCGTGCACGAACTCGGCGTGCTCGTGAATCGTGCGATGGGGCTTCCAATTAATCGGGTACGAGCGCGAGTGGCCCGGCAGATCCGGCGCGAAGGCATGAAACCCCCGCTCGGCCAGCAACGGCAGAAGGTAGGTATATTCGAGCGAGCACGCGCCCGCGGTATGAACGCAGACTATCGGATAGCCGTCGCCGATTTCGTCGTAGAAAGTCCTGGTCCCGTTGACCTTGACGTAGTGCCCGCGAATATCTTCGGTGCCTGCCATGTCTGATTCCTCTCAGCGCGAACTTCCGCGCACGCAGTCGCGCAGCACGTAGGCCATCTGGAACATCGCCTCGGTGAGGCGGGCGGCCTCCAGCAGATTTCCCTCGGTGCGAATCTCGACGTGCATCGTGCCCGCGGTCGCAAGCGTCGGGTCGTCCTCGAAATACCGTTTGCCCGGATAGGTGAGGTCCGACCAGAGTCTTTGCCCGCCGGTGAGCAGCTTCCACGAGGCCTCGCTGCCCGAGAATTTGAACGTGTAGCCGAAAGGCGGAACGGCCGGCTGATGGTCGATTACCTTTCCCTTGTAGATCTTGAGCCAGAGCAAATCGGCCCCGACTTCGAGCAGCACCGACCCGTCGAACACCTGCGCCTGTTCGTTGAAGACCGGATGCGCGTTGAGCGCCGACACGAAGCGATCCTGGAACGCGCGATCAGCCAGAAATGACATGACTTTCCTCCGTGTGAGCGCTGATCGGGGTTGTATTGATGCGACGCCGCCGGAGCTTTCAAGCCTCCGGCGGCGAAACCTGCGCCATAGTTTACGCCGAGCGAAAAAAAGTCAAGCATCGGCGGCGCGAGTTCGATATACCGCCGCGGACATCGCGGCTCCGTCACCGCCCGTCGCGAGACGTCCCGCGAGTGCTCAGCCGGGCGCAGCGATCAGCGGAATAGTCTGAATATCACTGGTCAGTTCGAGCGCCGAATATTCGCAGTATGAAGTTGTGTGCGTGAAAACGCCGACGGCGATCAGCCAGACCGCGACGATATTCGCGGGCGGAGTTCCAATCGCGGGGCAGTAGTCGTCCCATACGCGGCGTTCCTCGCTGACCCATTCTCCGAGCCGCTCCGGGCCCGAACGCACGACCATGTGGGTCTCGCGCTTGCTCCATCGCGGGATGGGGCAGCGGAAGCTGGTCTCCGGCGCCATCGCGGCGCTCCACATGTAGGTGAGGTCCAGTCCGTTGTCGAATTCGACCGCGACGCTTAAGTAGTCGTGCGTCGGCACCGTGTCTTCACGCTCGGAAGCGGGCAGCGCGTCGATCTTCCACGCCCATCGGAGCTTGACGGAATCGTCGAACTTCAGCCGCACGGGACGCTGCAGGATCGTCGCATCGTCGCTGACGCGGCATCGGATGATCGGCTCGCCGCGCGCGCCGCGCCCCGAATCGAAGATCCCGCAGTCGCCGATCGACCACATATAGTGCCATCCGGCCGGCGTCACAGCGGGTTTCTTAAGCCGCTCGGCTTCCGCACGAATGATCGCCGCGCCGGCCGAGGCGCCGGCCGCGAGCCGCTCGAGTCCGGCCTGCGGCTCGGCTTTCCAGCGCACGACCAGGACTGCAATCGTTCCCGCGATGCGATCGTAGGCGCGCGGGTTGGTCGCAAGCGCTCCGTGGCGGTCGGCCCAATCGCCGGGGAAGAGATTGCACAGATAAAGTTCGCCGCCAGTCTGAGCGGTGAAGGTGAACGAGCGGCCGGGGGCGCGGAAAATCTCGCCCTTGAGCCCGACCCGCATCCAGAGCGCACAATGGGAGCCGACCCAGATCTCCGGCGCCGCGGCGACACTGACGCGCCCCGCGGAAAACACGCTTATCCGGTCGCCGGCGGACAACTCGATACCGCTCGGCGTCCATGGCGGCCGATTGGCCGCGACCTTCACTATCCAGCATTGCGCGACAGCGCCGCGTTCGGCCTCGGCGACGATCGGCCGGAGGGCGCTCTCGAACTGCTCGACACTATCCATTTTTGCGCCAGCCCGTTTCGGATGCACGGGCGATACGCTCCCTATTTCTTCGGAAACACGCGCAGCGGCAGCTCCGTCAGGCTGAGGAGCCGATTGTTGTTGGTCCATGCGAGCGGTCCGGTTACCTCGAAGCGCTCATAGCGCGCAAGCAGCTCTTCAAACATGACACGGATTTCGAGCCGCGCGAGATTCGCGCCGAGGCAAAAATGCGTGCCGAGGCCGAAGCCGACATGATTGTTGGGATCGCGTCCGACGTCGAAGCGAAACGGATTTTCGAACGCGTCCTCGTCGCGGTTGGCCGACATCTCCCACACCGTCACCTTCTGCCCCTTGGCTATCTGGCGTCCGTGCAGCTCGGTGTCGCGGGTCGTGGTGCGCCGCTTGTACACCGAGGGCGAGGTCCATCGCACCATCTCTTCGACCGCGGGCCTCATGACCTCCGGATCGTTGCGCAAGCGCTCGAGCTGTTCGGGATTCTCGATCAACGCGAGCAGCCCGCCTGCGATCGAACCGCGGGTGGTCTCGGCTCCGGCCGGAAAAAGCAGGTTGAAGAACGCGCGCAGCTCCTGGTTGCTGAGCTGAGGAGATCCGTCGTCGAGCCGCGCGTGAACGATGATCGACAGGATGTCGTCGGCCGGATTGGCGCGTTTCTGCTCCACTATCTGGTCGGCGTATGCGCTGAGCTGTTTGAGGTATTGCGGCGACATGACGGTGCCGTCGCCCGCGCCGATCGCCATATCGACAATATCGACTATCCTCGCGCGATCTTCCTGGGGCACGCCGAGAACTATGCAGATCGCCTGGAGCGGCAGCTCGCGCGCGACTGCGGGAACGAAGTTGAAGGTCTCACCGCGCGGCAGGGCGTCGAGGATCCTCCCGGTGCGCCGGCGCAGCTCATCCTCCATGCGCCCGATCATCCGGGGCGTGAAGCCCTTGTTCACCAGCGCGCGCAGACGGCGATGCTTGGGATCGTCGGTCTGGTTGAGCTGGTAGCCCATCCCTCGGCCGTCGTAGATTTGCGTCCCGCCCAATTCCGAAGAGTAGGTCTCCGCATCCTTGAAAACGGCGACCACGTCGTCATAGCGGCTGACAACCCAGAAGCCCACGTCGTTGGGCGTATACCGCGTCGGCTCGTGCCACCACACGGGCTCGTTGCGGCGGAGCCAGGTGAAGAAATCGTGGGGAAATCCGTTGGCAAACGAACGGCTGTTGGAGAGATCGACGAGTTCCATCAAAACTTCCTTGCAGTAGCGGCGCTCATAGCGGCGTCCGCACTCGCGTTGCTCGCGCAAGAGATTGTATCACGATCGGCCCCTCGGAAGTGCTGAACTGAGAGCGGTTCCCCTGCTCCTGGCCTATCTGCGCGAGATTCTCGCCCAGTTCGATTTGCGACAGCTCCCAATGGCGGAGCGCCGCGGCGACGTCGCGTCCGTGAGCGCCGAGGCTCCGGCCGAGCGCGACGGCGTTGGTGACCGCCTTCAGGGTGCTGGCCGCGGGATGCGGCCGCGGAACAAAGGCGGCGTCGCCGAGCAGGCAGACGCGTCCGAACGCCATCCGCGCGACCGACAGATCGTAAATCGGCTGGATGAAGGGTTGCGCGGTCGCGGCGAACAGACGCTGG
>DASXMQ010000239.1:0-2182 GCA_036495625.1 Binataceae bacterium (SeqCode)
GATCGAGCTCGGTGACGACGGTGCCGTCTTCTCGTTCTCGTTCGGATCGTACAGCACGGCGAGATCGTATTTGGCGACCGAGCGCGCCTTGGGGTCGCGCCATTCCCGCTTGGTGTGATTGTTCAGCGACTCGCGGAAGAACTCGCCTTCGCCGTTGGCGAGCCTGGTGATGGCGCGCGGCCGGATGCGATCGATCGACAGCCGGGCGCCCGGCTCGACGATCACTTCCAGCGCTGGGCAGCGGAACCAGTCGAACAGCAGCCGGCCGAACGGCTCGAAGCGCGGATCGCGGGCGATGCCGAAACAGACCAAAAGCTTGAACTCGCCTTCGGGTTGGAATTCGGCGCGCCGGGCGCAGCGGTTGAGCTCGTCCTCGAGTTCCGGCAGCGCGTGCTCGTAGAGCTTCTGCTCGCGCAGTTCCAGCATGGTCTCGACGGTCGGCACCACGCGATGGCCGCGGGCCTCGGCAAGCAGCGAGGCGTAGTAGCCCTTGGACTGGTAGGCGTAGGAGCGCGCGAGGTTGACGATTTTCGGCCGCCCCATGTCGAACAGGCGCGGCCGCGCCAGATACTCGCCCGTGGAGATGACCTTGTGCGGGGTCTCGGCGTTGGGCAGGTCGCGGCCTTGGTCGACGAGGATGACCCAGCCGGTCATGGGCGGGTCCCCTTCCAGTCGCCAGCGTTGTGCAAAGTCAGGCCGATCATGCGTTCGAAATCAGGCACGGCTGGATTCGTCATAACCGGATTCAAATCCGTTTGCGACAGCACCGGCAACGATGTCCACCGTCTAAACCGATTCGGCTGCCACAGTCAGGCCGGGCTTTTGGCGCCCCCGAGAGGCTTCTCGAAGCGCAGCGCGTCGCCGCCGTCGTCATAATAGCGATGGCGCCGGCCGAACAGGCGGTAGCCCGACTTTTCGTAACGCCCGATGGCGCGGGTGTTGTGCTCGTGGACTTCAAGCCGCATGGCGCGGCGCCGCCGGCGCGCCGCCGCCGCTTCCGCCGCGGCGAGTAAGAGCGGCCCGATGCCGCGGCTCGCGATGTGCGGGGCAACCGCGATGGAATAGAGCCGGGCGAGTTTTGAGCGCGCCGGGTAAAGCACCAGCGCGTAGCCGGCGAGCTTGCCGCTTTCTTCGGCAACGATCAGCGAACTGGTCGACGCGGTGAGAAAGTGGCGAAAGCTCCGCCGCGACAGAATGTCGGTGGTGAAGACGGCGTTTTCGAGCGCGACCAGTGCCTCGATATCGCGCACGTGGCCGCGGCGGAGCTTTGCCGGCGGCGTAGCGTGTCGCGGGCGGGATGCGCTCACGCGACGCGTCCTTCCTCGATCCGCGCGATCATGGTCTCCAGCCGTTCCAGCCGGTCGGCCTCGCCGGGCGGCTTGTCCCAACGCAGCCGGTTGATGCGCGGGAAGCGCATCGCCAGCCCGGACTTGTGCCGGGTCGAACGTTGCAGGCCCTCGAAGGCGACTTCGAGTACCAGGCCCTGGTCGGGCTCATGCACGACCTCGCGCACCGGACCGAACCGGTCGGTGGTGTTGCGGCGGACGAAACGGTCGATCTGCAACAGTTCCTCGTCGGTGAAACCGAAATAGGCCTTGCCCACGGGAACCAGTTCGTCGCCGCTTTCGCCGCGGGTCCAGACGCCGAACGTGTAATCCGAATAATATGACGACCGCTTGCCATGGCCGCGCTGGGCATACATCAGCACCGCGTCGATGATGAAGGGGTCGCGCTTCCATTTCCACCACGGACCTTTCGGCCGGCCGGGCAGATAAAGCGCATCGCGCCGCTTGAGCATGACGCCTTCGACCGCGGCGGCATCCTCGCCGGCGCCGGCCGCCGCCGGATTTTTTCGCGCGGCGATAAGTTCGTCCCAGGTCGTGAACGCGACGAGCGGAGAGAGATCGACGCGCGCATCGTTGAGCCGCGTGATGAAACTTTCCAGCCGCGCGCGGCGCTCGGCGAAAGGGCGCTCGCGCAAATCCTCGGCGCCGTCGGCGAGCAGATCGTAGGCGCGCAGATGGGCGGGGAATTCCGCGATCAGCTTCGGCGTGACGGTTTTGCGATTGAGCCGCTGTTGCAGCACGTTGAACGACTGCACCCGGCGATCGCGCATGATCAGCAATTCGCCGTCGAGCGCGCCGGGCAGGTGCAGTGCGTCGAGGAGATCTGGGAAGCTTTT
>DASXMQ010000240.1:0-1990 GCA_036495625.1 Binataceae bacterium (SeqCode)
CTGTGATGCATCTGCTGACCCGGCGGGTTTTCGGCGGCGCCGAGGAGCATGCGCTGTCGATTCTTGCCGGGATGCGCGCGTACGGATTCGAACCATACCTGGCGGCGCCGGCTCCGCTGATCGCGGCGATGCAACCCGCGCTCTCGGAAGCTGAGGTCAAATGCCTGCCGATAGAGTTTTTGTCGCGGTTCGACGTGCTGGCGGGCGCGCACCTGCTGCGCTTTCTTCGGCGCGAGAATATCGCACTGCTGCATTGTCATCTGTTCACGGCGAGTTTATACGGCGCCGGTATCGCGCGGATGGCGGGCGTCGGGCGCGTACTCGAAACCTGTCATGGGCCCGAAGTCTGGCGGATGGGAAAAGGCCTGCGCGCCAGCTTCTGGGTGGATAGGCAAGTCGGTCGGCTGGTGGACACATATATCGCGGTGTCGCACGCCGCAGCGCGCCATCTAATCGAAAACAAGCGAGTGCCGAAAAACAAAATCCGCGTCATCCACAACGGGCGCGACCTGGATCGTTTCGCATCGGTGGATTCGCGCCGGCGTCAAGCTACCCGTGCCGCGTTAGGCCTCGGCGATGAACCGACGATACTGACGTTGGCGCGGCTCGAGGAACAAAAGGGCCATCGTCATCTGATCGATGCGGTCGCGATCACCGCCGAGCGTCGTCCCAACGTCATCACGCTGTTGGCCGGGGAGGGCCCGCTCGAGGCGATCCTGCGCGCGCGATGCGCCGCGCTGGGGATCACCGAGCGCGTGCGCTTCCTAGGCTACCGGCGCGACGTGCCGGAGTTGCTCGAAGCGGCAGACTTCGTGGTGTTGCCTTCGCTGTACGAGGGTCTGCCATTGGTGGCAATCGAAGCGCTCGCAGCACGACGTCCGATGATAGCGACAGAAGTTGACGGCACGCCCGAAGTAGTGATCAACGAACGAACCGGACTGCTCGTGCCGCCCTCGAATCCAATTGCGCTGGCGGCGGCGATCGAACGATTGCTGGATAGTCCCGCGTTGGCCTTGCGTCTGGCGTCGGACGGATACAAATTCGTACGCGAAAACTTTGCGGTGCGGCGGCAACTGGACCAGACCGTCGCACTTTACTCGGAGCTCACCGGCATGGGCCGGGAAGGGGAGGCGGCTTAGGGGACTTCGCGTCGGGGGACGCTTAAAATCTTGACGGGACTCTTTTACATTTCAGCATTTCTGCTGCTGTACGCGCACATGCTGTATCCGGCGGCGCTGTTTGCACTGTCGGCATCGCGGGCGCGGCGCATCGAGTCTGACGGCGATTCGGCGGCGCCGTCGCTGTCGGTAATCGTCGCAGCCTACAACGAAGAGCGCTGCATCGCGCAGAAAATCCAAAATTTTTACGATTGCCGATACTCGGGCGACGCCGAATTGATCGTGGTGTCGGACGGCTCGACTGATCACACCGCGCAAATTGCCAACTCGATGGTATCTGAGCGGGTGCGGGTGATTGTGCAGGGCGAGCGCCGCGGCAAGGGCGTCGCGGTGAACGCGGCGGCAGAGGCCGCGCGCGGCGAAGTGTTGGTCTTTACCGATGCGAACGCGATGTTTGCCGCCGACGCGCTCGAGCAGGTGGCGCGCCCGCTGCGCGACAAATCGATCGGGCTGGTGACTGGTGTGTCGCGCTATCCCGGCGAGACTATCGGATCCGCGTATCAGCGGTATGAGCAGATGCTGAAGGGGCTCGAGTCGCGCCTCGGTGTCGTGGCGGGCGCCGACGGCGCGCTCTATGCGATGCGGCGCAAGCTGTTCAAGCCGCTCGACCCGGCGCTGATCAACGACTTTGTGCATCCGATTGTGGTCTCTCTTGCGGGTGCGCAATCGGTCATGGCGGGCGGCGCGTTTGCGTTCGAGGAATTCTCGGCGGCGGGCGAATTTTCGCGGCAGGTGCGGATGGTCTCGCAGGCCGCGTTGGTTTATTTCCGCCTCTTGCCCGAACTCATCGCAAAGCGGCGCTGGCGCTCGAT
>DASXMQ010000241.1:0-2372 GCA_036495625.1 Binataceae bacterium (SeqCode)
GTCCAGCGTTGCTGTTCCGTCCACGGCTTGTCGCACTTCACGCAGTAGTAGCGCGCCGTCGCCGGTTGCCGGTCGCGCGCGAGGCCGCTGTCCCACTTGACGTGATAACCGTTGCGGTCGCGGAAACGCAGAACCTGCATCGCGCCGCAGTGCGGGCACGGAACGTACGGACGCCGCTGATCGGAGAGCGCCAAGGCTTTGCCGATGCGCGATTGACCGGCCACGGTCGGCGAGCACGCGAGCACGCGCTTGCGCCTGCTGCCGTACGTCATGGCTCGCTCCCAGGCCAAGTCAATCGGGTCGCCTTCGCCCTGGCGCTCGATGCTGCCGCCCACGTCGTCGTCGTATTTATCGGTTTCGTCGCACACCAGATAACGGATGGTGTGCTGCGCGAGATCTACGGGCGTGCGCGCGCTGACGATCAGAAGGTTGCCGCCGGGAAAGTCTTTCGACTGGATGGTGTTGCTGCCGTCATGCACGCTGCTGCTAATGCGGTCGCGCAGCGCCGGACAATCGCGCGCAAGCGGCATCAACCGGCGCTTCGAGAAATCCCGCGCGGAATCCTTCTTCGGTTCGACCAGCAAGATCGGGCCGGGTTCCTCTACGATCCAGTAGCCGATAGCGCACATGATGGCGAGCGACTTCACCACCTGGGTGCTCGACATGATGACCACGGTCTCGATGGTCGGGTCGGTGATCGCGTTGAAGATGTCCCGCTGCCAGCCGAACAACATCAACGGGCCGGTGGAATTCGAATACTCCGGCGACAGAGTGATGTTGGCCTCGGCCCACTCCGCGAGCGGAAGCTTCGGCCTCAGCCGGAAGATCTCGCGCAGTTCCTGGAAGAGCGGCGGCCAGGGAAAGCCGGGGACTAATTCGAATGACGCGCTCGCCATTTCGCTTCACGCGATCCCTATGGGAGGCGAGATCTCCCACGGGAAGCGACCGCCGCCCAGGTAATCGCCTTCCAGCCAGACGGCGACGTTGCCGAACTCGTCCATATCCACGCGCAGGATCTTCGCGTTGCGCCCCGTGAGATTGTCCCATACCGTCTCACCGGCCTCAGCTTTCACGATCACGCCGTATTCGGGATCGATCTCCACCTATGACCTCATACCCAGATCCAATCGACGCGAACCCAGTTGAGGTACGCCGGGTTGGATAGACCTTTCGCGTATTCGTGCGCTCCATCGAGCATCTTCGAAAAGATCGTCGGCTGATCCTGCGGCGTCTGCTTGTCCCGCTCGTAGTCGGCGCTGTCATAGCTCCAGCGCTTGGTGTGCTCCGGCATCTCTTGCCACGGGATGACTCCCGCCGTGACGGTGATCATCGCTTTGCATGCGAGCGGCATCACGCCACCTTCTCTTCCGCGCCGCCTTCCCAGAGGCTGCGCAACTGCTCGAATTTGCCGATGACTCGTTCCGCCCAGCCGCGCAACGCTGCGGACACCTTCACCGGATCGCTCTCAGCCGCGAGGCCGTCGGCCAGCTCGCTCGAAGCCTTCAATAACTCGTCGCGGCCATCCACCAGGAACCGGCTCGCCCACGTCCTTACATAACTGATCGGAAGCAATTCGCCGCGCCGGAACATGTTCTCGATCTCCTGGCGCTCCGCGAGCGCTTTTGCGCGCCGCAGCTTCGCATCCTCCATAGCATCGCCGCGCGCGTGGGCCTCCTGAATCAGTTCATACTCTCCCTTCGTCTTCGGCTCCCTGCCGGGACCGGGGGAATACGCTCGACCCTGGCGCCGCGCTCCCGCCGCGCGGATCATTTCCGGGGTATGGCCCGCCTTCAGCTTCTTCGACACCGCCGCAGGCGTAAAGCCGGTTTCCCGAGCGAGCGCCGTCACGCCGACATTCATCACCCGCTGCTTGGCGGCGGGCGGCTGCTTTCTCACCGCGACCTCCCAAAAGCCATCACGTCCTGCGGGCGCGCAGCTTCCACCACTTGCTTGCCTCTTTCCTGGCTCTCGCGCGCCGCATGCATGAAGTCTTTCGCGTGCGCGGGGCAGAACGCGCCCTCCAGATCGATCCACCAGCCTTCTTTCACCGCGTTCTCTAGGAATTGGTTCCTGGTCAGCCGGAAGTCATCGGCGTTCGTCACTATGGCAGTGCCGCGCCGCGCCTCCATGCACTGCCGGTGGTCGCATAAGAGGAAGTACGCCGGTTCCCCGGCGTCCGTCTTTACCAGCCGAAGCATGCGCCAATCCTACCACTGGGCCGCATTTCCGGCCTAATCGAGCCATTTCCCGGCCTCCTGAAGCTAAACCGCATGCGGTTTATCTGGCGTAGAACGAGTGACTTATAGAGATGAGTTAATCCTCTACGCGAATCACTCGTTGATGGATTGCGAACAATCGGGCCTGCGGACACC
>DASXMQ010000242.1:0-30416 GCA_036495625.1 Binataceae bacterium (SeqCode)
GCCTGGCGCCATGCCCCGTCGCGCGGCGTCTTGAACCAATTGCGGGCGAGCGGCGCCGCAAAATGAATGATCACCGCAGCGATCGCGATGCGCGCGGCGGTGCTGCGCACGGAGCCGGCGCCGAACCCGGCGAGTGCGAACATGCCCACGAAGGCGATCAGCACGTAGCGCGGAAATTCCATCGGCTCGATAAGGTAGGTCACCAGATACACCGTCAGCACTGGCCCGACCATCCATATCGCCAAAAACGCCGAGGCCAGGCGGCCCGCAGAGCGCCATTGCCAAAACAGACCGAACGCGATCAAGCCTTCGAGCACCGCGAACAACCGCCAGTTGCCAACGACGTCCCTGAAAACCGTGTACGGCCATGCGACCGGTTGAAGTTTGATCCAATCGACCGCGCCCGCCGCCACCGCCTGACGCGAACTGGCGAGGATCTCCGGCAGCAGCGGCGCGAGCATCACGATGCCCGCGCATACCGCAAACCCCGGGGCAAAGATCGCAAGCTCGCGGGCGCGCGCGGAGCCGGCCCATCCGGCGGCCAACAGGCCGCCGAGCCATAGCGCTTCGGCGGCGAGCAGGAAACTCGCGGTGTAATTCGTCGTCAGCATGATCGCGGTGAAGATCGCGGTCCCGAGGTAGTTCTTCCATCCACCGCGGCGCTGCGCGCGCAAGAAAAAAATGATCTGCGCCAGCTCCGCCGCGGTCAGCAGCGGAAACTCGCGCGCCGTGCGATCGGACGCGACGATCGTCAGATTCAGCGCATAGATCAGCGCCGCGAACGCTCCGCCGACTTCGCCGGCTTCGGCGCCCGCTGCGCCGCCCAGCGAACAGCCGGCCTCGCGCACCGCAAAGAAGAGCAAAACCATCGCGAGCGTCCCCAGCACCGCCGACATCGCGCGCATCGCGAACAGGCTGTCGCCGAAAAGCCTCACCCATTCATGCAGCGCGATATGGTACAGTGGGAGCTTGCCACCGCTCTCGAGTTGCCAGAACGTGGCGGTCACCAGCCTTAGGGCCGGCTTGATCGCCGCCTCCCAGGCTACGGCTTCGTCGCCGTTCATGTCCCATTGGCCAAGCTTGTGGAAGCGATAGTACGCTCCCAGGACAACCGCCAGCGCGAGCAGGATAAAGCTGAATAGCCGCGGCGATCTCCAGGCCTCAAACGCCGCTTCCCACACCGTTCGGCGCGGCGACGGCAGCGGCGAAGCGTCGGTCATGCGCCCCGGCGAGGTCAAGGGAACGTTCTGATTCACGGTATCGGGTACAGATAGCCAGGATGCGCGGTTGAGGTCAACGCGGGATCGCGCCAAGGATGGAGTCGCACCGCGTCAAATGCAATTGATGCAAATGATTCTGAACAAGGGCATGACCGGCGCGGCGCTTCCATATGTCATCGCGATTTCCCGGGTGGCACATAGCTACCTCGTCGAAAGCTTGCGCCAGCTCAGCGGCCGCGCACTTCGACCATTTGAAGACGTGCGATGAGGCGTGGATAGCACGACTGGGCGGCCACGAAATCCTGATCTGAAATCACACCTCTTCCACTCAGAATCATCACCGGCGCCGAAGAGCACTTTTCGCTCTGCATGCCCACCGCGTCGGACCGCCGCTCAAGCGGCATGTAGAAGCGCACCACGTTCTTTAACCAGGGCGGGAACACCGCGACCTGCTCTCCGGGGGCGGTTTCTCGCGCTGCCAGGATCGTCGCGTCATGCCAGGCCGCTTCCCTGGAATGATTTATCCTGTCGCGCACCGGGCCTGCGGAGAGATACGCGAGCCCGATTGCGAACACGACTCGCAACGCGGTGGATCGCACCGACGCGGCGCCGAACGCGGCTAAACCAAACATCCCGACTAACGCTATGAGTACGTAGCGCGGAAACTCCAAGGGATGGATCAGATAGGTTATGGCTATCACCGCCATGAATGGCCCGATCGTCCATATCCCCAGGAACTCGGCAGCCCGCCGCGCCCCGCGCCATTGCCGCCACACGCCGAAAACGCCTAGCAGTACAAACATCCAAAACAGCCTGTAGTCACCGGTCGAATCGCGCAGCATCGTGTATGGCCACGAGACCGGCTGTATTTCGAGCCAATCGATCGCGCCCACTCTCACCGCTACCTGCGACTGAGCAACGGCGCGAGGCAGCCAAGGCAGCAGGATAGCGATCCCTGCCAATACCGAGCAGCCGGGAAGGAAAACCGCCAAGCGCCGCGATTGCACGTCCCATCGGGCCTCGAGCAGGAGCCACCCGAGCCACACCGCTTCCGCCGCCAGCAGCAAGGCTGAGACAAAGTTGCTTGCGACCATAGCGGCGGTGAAAATGGCTGTGCCAAAGCAATTTGATATCCCGCCGCGACGCTGGGCGCGGACGAAAAACGTAATCTGCAATAATTCCGCGCACATCAGAAGCGGATACATTCTTACAATGCGGTCCTGTGTCACAATTTCGAGATTGGTGGCATACAGGAGCGCAGCGAAGCCTGCGGCTAGTTCAGCAACAGCGGGCATGGGCTCGTCGGCCAGCGAACGGCAGACCTCACGCACGGATACAAAGACCAGAACTATCGCGATCGTTCCCAAGCCGGCCGACATTGCGCGCATCGCGAACGTGCTATCGCCAAAGGCGCGAATCCATTCGTGCAGCAGCAGGTCGTAGACCGCGAGCTTGCCGGGATCGATCCGCTCCTCGGTCTTCGCAACCTGCTTAACGCTCGGCGCAAAGGCCGCAGCCCAGGAGGCCCCCTCGTCGCCATTCATATCCAGTCGTGTCAGGCGATAGAACCGCAGTTGCGCGCCGGCGATCGTCGCGATGACCAGCAAAAGGAGCGCGAACAGCCGCGGCGAGCGCCAGGCCGCAAGCGCAGTCTCCCGCACCGTTCGGCGCGGCAGCGGCGGCGAAGCGTCGGTGACGCGCCCTGGCGAGGTCAAGACAGCATTCTGATTCACGGTATCTGCCAGTGATAGCGAGGATGCGCCGCCGGGGTCAACGTTGCGATGGACAGGGGTTGAGCGCCGTGTCGAACTCCTCGGCGCTCGCCTCAGCGGCGCCCGAAGAAACTCCCCGCGCCGAAGGTCACGGCCGCGGCGGCGATGCCGATCGCCATGCTTTCCAGTCCGCTCCGCCACCACGAACGCGCCGTGATTATCGTCTTGGCCGCGCCGACCGCGAACAAGGTCCCGACCGTCGCGACTACCGAGATAATCAACCCCTGGTGCGCCGGGACAAAGAGATAGCCGAGCACCGGCACCGTCGCGCCCGCGAAATACGACAAACCGACCGTCAGCGCCGAGCGCAGCGGCTTGTCGAACGATTCGACCGCCATCCCCAGCTCCTCGCGCATCATCACGTCGCTCCAGCGCTCGGGGTCGGCGGTGATATGGGCGACGATGCGCTCGAGCAATTCGCCGCCGAAGCCCTTGCCGCGGTAGATCGTGCGGACCTCTTCGCGTTCGCGCTCGGGCCATCGCTGGATCTCGTCGCGCTCGCGCTCGATTTCGCTGTGGTAGAACTCGATTTGCGAGCGCGCGGAGATAAACGCCGCGAGGCCCATCGAGACCGCACCGCCGAGCATCTCGGCGAGCCCCGCCATCACCACGATCCTGCTCGAAGCGAATGCGCCGGCCACGCCCGAGGTGACCGCGAACGACGCGACCAGTCCGTCATTCAGCCCGAGCATCAGGTCGCGCAGACTCGTGCCGCCGGCCGCGTGGACCTGCTCGGTATGATGATCGTACTCGCGTCTGCGAACCGAAAAGGCCATAACGTGACGAGGCGCCGGGGCTTGCCCGGGCTAATGGAAACGCTGCGGCGGCGCAAACCCGTCCGCGGCGGCCGGCGCCGGGCCGGTCGCGAGACCTGCTGGCGGCGCGGTGGCGAGGCGCGGCGCACGCGCTCGACGGCGGCTTTCGAGCCCGTCGCGCAGTTGCCAGAACTGCACCACGGCGCGGCGCCGTTCGCCGCGCTCCATCGCGTCCGCGCCGAGATACTCGTATAAGCATCGCAGCCGCGCCGGACGATTCAGAAAGCGCCCGATGCTGCGGTCGAGGTGGATGAGATTGAGCATCCTTCTCTGCCAGGAGACCGAGCGCGTCCGGCGAAAATCCTCGAGATCGACGAAGCTGATGCGCGGCGACGCGCCGTCGTGCTCCTGCACCATCAGGTTGGTCTCCTGCAAATCAAGCGTGTAAAGCCCCGCGTCATGCAGACGGCGAACCTCGCGCACCACCGCGCTCAGCAGCGAGCGGCGCGAGCGAAAATGCACCCGCCCGCCGTCAAGCACGGCGCCGCTCAGCACGGTCGCGTCGCTGAGCGCCTCGCACACCAGGTAGGATTCGCTGACCGCGCCCGCGCGCCGCACCTCGAGCGCGGCCAGCGGCTTCGGACGATTGAACCCCGCCGTCGAAAGCATCGCCGCCCCGTCGAGCCATCGCCGCACCCGCGAGCCGCGCGCGGCCGCGACAACCCCTTTCACCCACGAGCCCGCGTGCACGCGCTTGACGAATACGAGCGCACCGTCCGGCCCCTGGAGCAGACCGGCGCGCGTGCGCGCTTCGTCCTTGAGCGCACGAAACCCTCCGTCCGCCATGAGCTCGTCCAGCCGCTCGGCCATCGCGGCCCATCGCGGATCCGCGGCATAAAGCACACGCTTGTGCATGGCCAGATAGCGTAGCTTATTCGGGCCTTTGGCGCACCCGATAGCCGAGCGCCAGGGGTGGTTTAAAAGGGTTGCCGAAGGGCCGATAATGGTCGGTGATGTTTTACACACAGACGATGTACGCCCCGGACCGTGCGCGCCTGAGATGGCGCGCAGGCTCTTTCGATAACGACGCTAGGACGAAACACTGCTCGGCGCTTGATACCAGAGTAATCCCCCTGTTCCTGCTCGCTGCTGCGCTTTGCGCCGCCGGCGCTCTGATGCCGGGCCGCGCGCGAGCACAGGCTTCGGCGTCCGCTGCCGTGCTCGGCGGCGGCGATCCGACCGCGATGGTCAAGGCGGTAATCGATCAAGCGACCGCCGTGGTGCGCGACACGCAGACGCCGACGGCCGCGCGCGACAAGCAGCTGCGCGAGATCGCGGAAGCCAACTTCGACTTCTCCGACATGGCGCGCACCACGCTCGGCTATCACTGGCGCGAGATCACGCCGGCGCAGCAATCCGAATTCGTCCAGGTGTTCACCGCGTTCATGGAGAACGTGTACCTGAGCAAGCTCCAGGAATACGGCGTACAGAAGATCCGCGACACCGCGGCGCATTCCAACGTCAACTTCACCGGCCAGCAATTCGACGGCACAGACTACGCCGAGGTTCACAGCACCGTGATGCTCAAAGATCAGGCGCAGCCGATCAAGGTTGACTACCTCGTCCGGCGCGCCGGCACGGCGTGGAAAATCTACGATCTGAATATCGACGCGATAAGCGTGATGGCCAACTACCGCCAGCAGTTCAACCGCGTGCTCAACAACGATGGCTACGCGGCGCTGATCGGCATGCTGAAGAAAAAGGTCGCGGAACTGGGCTCGACGCTCGACAAGTAAGCGCCCTCGCCAGGCGTGCGCGGAGACTGGCGCGGTTTAGGCTGAGACCGGCGCGGCCCTATCCGTTGAACTGCCGGCAGAGCTCTCGCCAGGCGTCCTCGTCGGCGCCGGCCTTGTACGGCAGGTAGAAGGCCACGCGATCGAGCAGGCCGTCGTAGCGCGCCTTGACCTTGGCCGCGATGTCGTCCCATTTGCCGCTGACCGAATAGGTTTCGAGCATCTCGTCGGTGATCTCGCTGGCCATCCCCGTCCAGTCGCCTTTGGCGGCCTTCTCGTTCAGCCGCGCCGCGACGTCGCCCCATCCGTGCGTGTCGAGCACCACCTGGTAGGTGCGGGTTGAGGCGTAAAAGGAAATTTGCTGGCGCACCGCCTCGCGCGCTTTTTCGATCTCTTCGTCCTTGCTGCCCACGATCACGAAGGCAGTGGTGAAAACCGTGAAGTCCGCGCGCGCGCGGCCGGATTTTTTGAAGCCCTCTTCTAGATGGGGCATCACGAACTCGCGCAGGTACTTGGGCGAGTTGAACGGATGCGCGTGCAGGCCGTCGCATAGCTCGCCCGCGAGGCGGCAGATACGCTCGTTCACGCCTGCAATGTATATCGGGACCTTGAACTGATGCGGCCGCGGAGCAAAGAACGGCGTCATCAGCGAGAAGTTGTAGTATTTGCCTTTGTACGAGAGCTTCGAGCCTCCCTCGTTCCAGCACCTGAAAATCGTGGCCAGCGACTCCAGGTACTCGCGCAGCTTTGCCACCGGCGGCTCCCATCGCATCCCGTAGCGGCGCTCGATGTGCCCCTTGACCTGGGTGCCCAGCCCCAGCACGAAGCGTCCCTCCGAAAGCCGGGCGAGGTCGTAGGAGGTGTAGGCGGTCACCATAGGGCTTCGCGGGAAAGCGATCGCGACCGCCGGGCCCATCTTTATCCGCCGGGTATGCTCGGCGGCGAGCGCCAGCGGCAGGAAGCCGTCGTTGCCCGCCTCCATCGACCAGATAGCGTCAAAGCCGGCGTCTTCGGCGGCCTTGGCAGCTTTGGGAACTTCGTGCAGGTCGCGAACAGAGAGCATCGTGTCGAATTTCATCGAAATCCACCTCGGTCGCGGGGGCGCGGCTTGGCGCGCGTCGAATCGTAACAGAAGCCCATCGCACCGGGAAAGCCGCGGCTGCGCACGGCAGGCTCCTCGGCCTGGGCGCGCAAATGCCGTTGAATCGCTACAGGAGCGCGAGCAGGCGGGCCGGATAGTCGGTAATGATGCCGTCGACGCCGAGCGCAAGCATCGCGCGCATCTCGGCCGCGTCGTTGACCGTCCACACGTGGACCTCGACGCCCATCCGATGCGCCGCGCCGACGCTCTCGGCGGTCACCAGCCGCCATGATTCGTACTCCGGCGGGATCTGTAGCGCGCGGCCGCGCGGCTCGTACGGCTCGGCGCCAGGCGGCAGCGACGCCATGAAGCCGACGATTTCGGAATAGGGAAAGCCCGTCGGAAGATCGGGCGCGAGCGTACGCGTCTCGCGGATCGGGGCGTCGTCCTCGCTTGCGATCAGCACTCGCCGGCGCATCCCGGCCTTTTCGATTAGCTCGAGCAGTGGCGCGACGAGGCTCGGCGAACTCTGCTTGACCTCGATCACATAGCCGAGTTCGGGAAAAGCGGCGAAAACCTCGGCCAGCGCCGGTATTTCGACTCCGCGCCCGCGAAACGGGAAGGCGCTCTCGCCGGCAGCGGCTGCCCCAGGGCTGAAACCCCATCCCGCGTCCGCGTGCTTGATCTCGGCCAGCGTGAGGTCGCGGATGGCCGCCTCAAGGCCGCAGGTGCGCATCAGATGCGGGTCGTGGCTGACGACGATCACACCGTCGCGGGTCATGTGGACGTCAAGCTCCAGGTACGAGGCGCCGACGTCGGCAGCGGCGCGAAACGCGACGAGAGTGTTTTCGGGATATTCGCCGCTTGCGCCGCGATGAGCGATTACGCGCGGAGCGGGAAGACCGAAGAAGCCGTTACTCAGTTCGGAACGGGCCACGGCAGGCGCGGAAAATCAGCGCTCGACTGAAGCGGGCAAGGCGCGCCAACGATGCCGCGTGTGCTTATGCGTAACATGCCCAGTAACCTGCCCGGACACCGGACTCACAGTCGCCCCGCCCGTCGCAGTCTGCGTGCCCGCGGGGGCTCCCACGTGGAAGTGGCCGCCAAGGTCGGGCAGCTTCGACAGCATCGCAAGGTAATTTTCCTTGAACTGATCGAACAGCGAGCGCATCCGCGGCGATACCTGATGGTTGACGCCGATATTCTCGGTCAGCGGATTGACGTAATGGCCGTCGCGCTCCAGCGCGAAATGCAGATGCGGCCCGGTGGAAAGGCCGCTTGAGCCGACGCGCCCGATGACCTCGCCCAGCGACACCCATTCGCCATGGTTCAGCCCGGGCGTAATCTCCGACAGATGGCCATAGATGCTCACCATGCTCTGGGCGTGGTCCAGCCGCACGCATCGGCCAAGCTCACCGCACCACCCCGCAAACTCGACCCGGCCGTCCGCCACCGCCTGAACTGGCGTGCCATAGCTGGCGGCCAAATCGACGCCTACGTGCGGCCGATACTCGTGGAGAATCGGATGATAGCGATGGAAGGTAAAGCCGGAGGAAATGTACTTGAACTTGACCGGAAAGCGCAGAGCCTGCGGCGCGCCCAATTCCTGGCCGTCGGCGTCGAACAGGCGCGGCTGGCCGTGCTCGTCGCGAAAGGCAAACGCGGTCATGACTCGATCTTCCGACTCGATCTGCGCGGCCTCGAGGCCGGTCACCAGGTCGTAGCTGCCGTCGCGCGCCACCTTTTCCTGGTAGATCAGCTTGACGACCGATCCCGACGGCAGTTCGTCGAGCGGCTGGTGGTCGCTGAACGCGTTCTCGAGCGTGTAAACGATCGGCTCCGGCAGGTTGTGAAGCTGAGCAGCCGTGCGGAAACTGCGATCCACGGTAAACGCGACGCTTACCCGTCTCAGGTCATACTCGATGAGGTCGCGCGAGGTCCGGATCACGCCTGAACCCAGGGCGTGCTCGCGAATCGCGATGTTCGTGTTAAGGTCATAGCGCAGGTCGCGCAGATCGCCCGTTTCGGGATCCTTGTAGAGGACCAGCGAGTGGCCCTCCTTCATAGTCTCGCTGTTGGCGACTTCCTGGAAGTGATTGGCCCAGTCCTGCGCCTCCGTGGGATCCAGTCCGGCATCCTCGAGATAGCGGAGCACGGAAGCCGAGCGATCAAGGGTGAGCTGGATGATGATCGGGTCGGGCGCGGGAGAGGCGGTCTCGGGAAGCTCTGCTGGTCCTCTATCGAGATGGCCGGGCTGCAAATCCATCAGCGCCACGGTGGGCGTGGGAGGCTCTCCGGCCTGGAAAAACAGATGAACTGCAGCGAGTGACGCCAAAGCGGCGACCACCAGGGCCGTGACCAGACGCGGCAATACACGAGCGAGGGTCCCCCGAACCATCGCGCTCACGTTAGGGCATTCGACCCCGATACGCAACACTCCCGCGGCCGCCTATAAACAGCTTTCTAATAATGCATATGAGTTGAGCTAAGACGCGCTATGACAACCGCAGGCATCGATTTCGGCCGAAAACGGATAGGACTAGCCATAAGTGACGGTCAGGCCGCCTATCCGATAGGGACGATCGAACGCCGTTCGCTCAAACGTGACCTCGACGAAATACGGGCACAACTGCTGGCCCGCGATGTCTCGCTTATCGTCATCGGCTTGCCGCTGAGCATGGACGGCACCGAAGGACCGTCCGCCCGCGCGGCAAGGACCTTCGCCGAGCATCTGGGCACGGCGATGGGGATGGCAGTCGAGATGTTCGACGAGCGGTTGACCAGCTTCGAGGCCAAAGAGCGGCTTGCGGAGTCGTCGGCCTCGCGCAAGGCTCCAAAGTCCTCGCGCGACGCAGTTGCCGCGGCAATAATTCTTGAAGGATGGCTGGAAAGGCGCCGACCTAGTGAATCGGTACGTTAAAGCAGCGGTCGGCCTAGTGGCGCTGGGTGCGGTCGCGGCGGCAGCGTGGCTAACCTACGCGTGCCTTGTACCAGTGCCGAGATTCACGGCGCCAAAAACCGTGTCCGTGGACCCGGGTGATTCACTTGGTGTGGTCGCACGCCGGCTGGCCGCCGCGGGCGTCGTCCGCAGTGCGCGCGCCATGATGCTATACGCGGAATGCATCGGAGGCGGGCGCAGTCTCAAGCCCGGCGAATATGCCTTCACTGGCGGTGAGCGCGTCGCGGAGGTCCTGCGGCACCTGACCAATGGCGATTTCGTTGCGGTGACGGTCGCGATTCCCGAAGGTGCCACGCTGCATCAAATCGCCGAGCGGCTCGCGGAGGCAGGCCTGGTCTGCGCGTACCGGTTCGAGGAAGCTGCGCGTTCGGGACCGCTGCCGGCTGCGCTGGGACTGGAACCTCTGGGCTCCGAGGGCTATCTGTTTCCGGCGACGTATCGTTTTTCGCCGCATACAAATGTCGAGTGGATCCTGGCCGCTATGCTGCGGCGGTTCTATGGCGCGCTCCCGTCCCATACCGATGAGCGGCTGTTCGAGCTCAATCTGAGCCCCCATGAACTGGTGACGCTCGCCTCGATTATCGAGAAAGAGGCCAAGGCGGCGGGCGAACGGCCGACGATCGCGAGTGTGTTCTACAATCGTCTGAGGCTGGGGATGCCGCTTCAGTCCGATCCCACCGCTCAGTATAATCCTGATGGAGAAATTGTGCCTGCGGCGACGGCGGTGCATACTGCGTCTGCCTATAATACGTACTCGTTCGCCGGACTCCCGCCGGGACCGATTGCAAATCCTGGAATCTCGTCGATAATGGCGGCGCTCTATCCTGCGCATACGGATTTTCTGTATTTTGTGGCTCGCAACGACGGAACTCATATTTTTTCGCGCACTTTGCGCGAGCATGAACGCAATATCGAGATAGTGCGCAAGCTCAACGCCCTGAACGCGCGCGGATCCGCCCCCGCGGCGCCAGCACTCGCGACCGGCGCCGCTTCTGTGCCCGCGTCCATCAGAAGATGACACCGCCGTGATCAATCCCGTCGAGCAAATTGTCGCCGCACGCCGGCGGCTCAAGCAGGTCGCAGCGCTTCGCGCCGGACTGGCGCTTTTCGTTCCCGCGCTCACCGCGCTCGTGCTGGCCGGCGCGCTTCGCGCGATCGGCGCCGCGACGTGGGAGCGCGCCGGCTACGCGATTGCGCCTATAGAGCTTGGAGACTTGCGCCTGGCCCTGCTGCTTGCGGGCGTCGCCGCGATGGCCGGATGCGCCCTGATGGCGTGGCGGGCCTGGCGCGAGGCCGACAACTTTATCGATGCGGCCGAGCGCGTTGACGACGCCGTCGGCGGCCATCAGGAGATCGTCACGCTCGCGAGCCTGGCCGATCCCGCCGAACCTGCCGCAGAGCGCGCCCGTCGAACCCCGCTGTTCCCCGAGCTATGGCGCCGCGCGACCGGATACCTCGAACGCTTCGACCCCAACGGCGCCTTCGCCTTCGAGGTCGGTCGGCCGCTGGTGCGCTCGCTGCCAACAGCCGTCGTTATCGTTGTAATGCTCGCCGCGGCCGCGCTGGCGCTGGTGCGGCCACCGACACCCGAGCAATTGGAAGCGCACAAACTGCGCGCCGCCGCCAAAGAGCTCGCAGGCTCGCCCTCATCCACCGACAACGACCTTGCTTCCAAGCTGCGCGCCGCGGCCGACGCGTTGGAGAATCCCGATCTGCCTCCGCAGGAGAAGCTCGCCCGGCTGGCCGAAGCGATGAGCGAGCTGCAAAAGCAGCAACAGGGATCCTCACCGCAGCAGTCCGCGAGCAACGGCTCGGGCAGCAGCAACGGCAAGGGCAGTTCCGGAAAGGGAACCCGTCAGAGCAACGGGCAAGGCCAGGACGCCGGCAACGGCCAGGGAAAAGGTCAGGGTAAGGGCCAGGGTCAGGGCCAGGCTCAGAATCAGGGCAACAATCCCAACGGCCCCAAGGGCAAGGAACAGATAGTCGAGCTGCAGAACGACCTCTCCAAGGCGCAAGCGCAAATCGAAAGCGGAGGGGCGTCGAAGAACAGCAATCCTAAGTCCGGGCAGGGAGACAAAGGCAACGCGCTCAAACCCGGCACCAATCCCAACAAGAAAGGATCTTCGCAGCAGCCCGACGCGACGGCCAAGGGGAATATGCCGCTTCCCAAGCCCGGGGCCTCCGCTCTGAACCAGGCGCCAGCCGGCGGCACCAAGAGCGGCAAGAACGAAAAAGGCGGCCATGGCGACACCCATCTGGGCGAATTCCCGGTGCCGGAAAACTTCCCGCGTTTCTATAAGCCGGGAGAGGGACCGGCGATCGAAATTCGCGACGCCCGCTTCGTGCTCTTCCGCCTGCCGACCGAGGTCGTCTCGGCCAGCGGCGGCAAGCTGGCGCCTGACACCAACCGGCCGACCGCGAGCGTCCCGTACGCCAACGTCCCGCTCAAGCCCGAGCGGCTTGACGCGACACCCGAGGAACGCCAGCTTGTGCCGCCGCGCTATCGGGACCTGATTCACTAGTCATGCGAGAAGGTAGGTCATAACCAAGGAGAAGGCATGGGAGCGGCTCCGCAAATCACACCAGCCGAGCGCGTCGCTGATTTTCAACGGACTTTCGCGCGCGCCGAAGCCGAGGTCGGCAAGGTAATCGTCGGCCATCAGGACGTCATTCGCAAAACCCTGACCGCGCTATTCGGGGGCGGCCACGTTCTAATCGAGGGCGTCCCCGGACTCGGCAAGACCCTGATGTGCAAGACCGCGAGCGACGCGCTCGGGCTCAGCTTCAAGCGTATCCAGTTCACGCCCGACCTGATGCCCTCGGACATCGTCGGCACCCAGGTCCTGACCGAATCCGACGGGCGGCGCGAGTTTCATTTCAAGCCCGGCCCGATCTTCGCGCACGTGGTGCTCGGTGACGAAATCAACCGGGCCACGCCCAAGACCCAGTCCGCCGTGCTCGAGGCGATGGAAGAACGGCAGGTCACGGTTTTCGGCACAACCTATCAGCTCGAACCGCCGTTCATGGTGCTGGCGACGCAGAATCCGATCGAGCTCGAGGGCACCTATCCGCTGCCCGAAGCGCAGATGGATCGCTTTCTCTTCAAGGTCGTGATGGGCTCACCCAAGCCCGAAGAGCTGCGTGAGATTCTGAACCGCACCACTGGCGCCGCCACGCATGTCGCTCAGCCCATCTTTCCCGCGCCCAGCGCTCCGGTCGTGATCGAACAGCTTAAGGCGCTGGTGCGCGAGGTGATGGTGGCCGAGCCGATCGAGCGCTACGTCATCGGAATAATCGGCGCGTGCACGCCCAGCGGCCCCGGCGCAATCCCCGAGGTCTCGCAGTATCTGCGCTTCGGGCCGAGCCCGCGCGGCGCCCAGGCGCTGATTCTGTGCGCCAAGGTCAACGCGCTGCTCGACGGCCGCGTAAGCGTCAGCTACGACGACATCGCCGACGGCGTCGTGCCCGCGCTGCGCCATCGTCTGCTGCGCAACTTTCAGGCCGAGGCGGAAAACGTCAGCACCGACTCGATCCTCGACCAGGCGCTGAAACGGCTGAAGAAGCCGCGCGCGTAATTCTCGATGCTGGGACTGCCCGAGGAATTCACGCCGGACTTCCTGGCCCGGCTCGAGCATCTACGGATCAAGACGCGGCGCGAGTTCGAAGGGCTCGGCAAGGGCTCACATCTGTCGCCGCGGCGGGGCTCCTCGCTCGAGTTCAGCGACTTCCGCCATTACGCGATCGGCGACGACTTCCGCTATATCGACTGGGGCCTGTACGGCCGTACCGACAAGCTCTACATCAAGCTGTTCAAGGAGGAAGAAGACCTCCTCACCTACATCTTTCTCGACGCCAGCGCCTCGATGGGCCTGCCGGAGGTCGATCGCAAATTCCCGATGGCGGTCGCGACTGCGCTCGCCTTCGCCTACGTCGCGCTCGCGCAGGGCGACCGCGTGATGGTTCGCGTGCTCGCCGGCGAAGGCGGGGCGCTTGCACCCGGTTTCCTCTATGGGCGTCATCGGATCGTCGAGCTGGCCCAGCGCCTGGACGCCGTCCGGCCGGCCGGAGAGCTCGACCTTGCCGCGGCGCTCGCGCGCGAGCTGGTATCGATTCGCCGCGCCGGCAAGGTCTTCGTCATATCGGACTACCTGATGATGATAAAATCCGTGACGCGCGGGCTCGGCCTCTTCACCGCCGCCAACATGGACGTGACTGCAGTCCAGATTCTCGGCGGCAGCGAGATGGCGGGAGCGGGCCTCGCGGGCGACGTCGAACTGGTCGATGCGGAGAGTGGCGAGCGCGTGATGGCGTCGATCGGGAATCGCGAACGCGAGCAGTATCGCAAGACGCTCGAGCGCCTCGCGCGCGAGATTAAAACCTTCTGCCTGCGCCGGGGACTGCATTACACGCTTTACACCACCGACCTGAATTTCCACGACTTCTTTCTCCGCGCCTCGGCCGCATTCGGACTGAGAAGGCATTGACCCCGCGATGGGATTGCTGAATCCGTCCGCGCTCTATTACCTGCTCGCGCTGATCCCGGCGCTCGGGCTCGCCTACCTCGTGCGCGAGCGGCCGCGCCGCGTCGTGGTTTCAAGCGTGCTCGCCTTTCGCACGCTGCGCGCGCGGCGCGGGAGACGCTTCGGCGGATGGCCGCGGCCGGACTGGATGTTCTTCGTCGAGATGCTCATCATCGGGCTCGCCGTGCTGGCGATCGCGGGCCCATACGTCATCCGCACGGGAAATCCAATCGCCGTGGTGCTCGACGACTCGGCCGCGATGCAGGCCGCGGCGGGCGCGGGACGCACCCGCTTCGACGGGGTGCGCGCGGCGCTCACCGGCGCGCTCGCGCGCGAAGGGCCGGGCGAGGTCACTCTCTATCTGACCACCCCGCAGCCCCATCGCGCGGGCCCGCCCTTCGTGAGCGCTGCCGAAGCGTCGGCTGCGCTGAGCGATTTGCATCCCACCGACGCGCCGTCGGATCAGGCCGCATTGAGCGCGCTTCTTGGCACGCTGGCTTCTGATACGCGCCTTCGCCGGGTGATCTACGCGGGCGCGCGGCCGCTTGCGGCGCCAGTCCCGGCGCGGATCGAGGCCTTCGTGGCCGGCGATCCGCTCCCCAATTACGCGATCGGATCATTCGTGCTCCGGCGCGAGTCGCTGGGACAGGCCGCGCTCCATGCGCGGTTGACGGTCGCCAATTTCAGCCCCGCCGCGCAAACCCTGCAAGTCGCGATCGCGGGCGACGGCAAGGCCGTCGGACGCGCGCAGGCGCGTCTGGAGCCCGGCCAGATCGGCGCGATCGAGTTTCCCAACCTCGCGCCGGCCCGCGTCTATCGGGCCGAGCTCGCGCCGAGTGACGGCTTTGCGCTCGACAACGTTGCCTGGGCGACCGCGGGCGCGGTCAAATCGATCTCGATCCTGTTCGTAACGCCGACTCCCGCCGACGCCGCGGGCCTCGACGCGCTACCCGGGATATCGGTCCGCGTCGCGTCGCCTTCGAGCTTCTCGCCCAAAGATCTTGCCGTGGCCGATCTCGCAATTTTCGAATACGCGGTGCCTAAGGAGATGCCGCCGGTAAACACGCTGCTGGTCATGCCGCCGCCGGCCGATCCGGTCTTCGGCTTCAACGTGCAGCCGACCACCAGCGTGCAGGTCACGGGATGGCCGCCGACCGGAGCGCTCACCGACTCGGTCAATTTCCGCCTCCTCGACCTGCACGGCGGCGAATACCTCGGCCAGCATCCGTGGCTTCAAGCGATCGTCACCGGAAGCGGGGGCGCCCTGATGCTGGCGGGCGAACGCTCCGGCCATCGTATCGTCGCGCTGGGCTTCAATCCCTTTCCCTACCTGGGGCGGCAAAACCTGCCGATGTCGGTGCTGACGCTCAACGCGCTCAGCTACCTCGCCGGGTTCGGTGCCGAAACCGCCGGCTACCGCACGGGCGACCCCTGGATCGTGCCGGCCGGCATCGACGCAATCGTGCCGCCCAACGGACACAAGATCGAAGTGACGCCGGGGATGCTGTTCACCGGCACCAACCTGCAGGGCCTCTATCAGCTCGTCGCGGCCGACGGAGCCAAAGCCGAACGAGCGGTCAACCTCGCCAACCTGCGCGCATCCGACCTCGAAAACACGCCCTCGATGAAGATCGAGGCGGGCGGGTCGGGCGCGATGGCCGAGGTCGCGCCGCGGCGCGCCCCGGTAACCTACGACTTCATCCTGGCGATCGTCGCGCTGGTGATCCTTGAAGCGTTGATCGCCTATCGCCGCCGCCGCCCGGCGGTCACGGTATAGCGATGCACCCGGGCGGCCTTCGGAACCTGAACCTCCTGCTGGCGGGCATCAAGCTCGCCAATCCCGATGCGCTCTGGCTGCTGGTGGCAGTCGGCGTGGTCCTCATCTGGTCGCTGCTGGCCGTGGACACGCCGCGCAAAGTGTTCGCTCCGCTGCTGCGCGCGGCGGTGCTCGCGCTGTGCGTGCTGGCGCTCGCCGACCCGCAGACGATCACGCGCACCGAGGGCACGACGCGGCCGGCCGTTATCGACGCCTCGGCCAGTATCACGGAAGCGATGCGCGCGTGGACCGCCAAGCTTTTGCGCGACGATCTGAAGCTGCGCGGCGGCGACCCGGCGGTGATTTTCGGAACCGATCCCGAGCCGACCACGGTCGCGGGCGCGCTCGACAGGCTCGACGGCAAGGGCGGATGCGCAACCTGCGCGCCCGGGGCAACCGACCTCGAGGCTGCGCTGGAAAAGGTCGCCGCCAATCCCACCGCCCACGACGGCTCGGTCGTGCTGGTGACCGACGGATGGCAGAACCATGGTGATGCCGAACGCGCGCTCGGCGCGATCCGCTCCGCGGGCATACGGCTCTACATCTTCACGCCGCCCGGCGCGCGCGACATTCCGAACGTCGCGATCACGGGTCTCACGATGCCTCCGGCGCTGGCCAAATCGGAGCCGTTCGCGCTCGGCGTCACCGCCACCAACTACAACTCAACACCGGTAACCGGCACGATTTCGATTTTTCAAAACGGCCGCCTAATCGACGCGCGCACGGTTGCGCTGCAGAGCGGACAGCAGCGTTTCGACTTTCCCGTCCATACCGAGAACTCCGGCCTGACCTCGTACACGGCCACCTTCAGGCCCGCCAATCCCGCCCAGGACGTCTTTACCGAGGATGATTCGCTGACCGGATGGATCGGGATCGGAGCGCAGCGCAAGGTGCTGATCCTCACCGGTTCGGCGCGCGACGCCGAGTACCTCGAATCGGTCGTGCACCGGATGGGCCTCGAGCCGACCGTAGTCACGGCGGGCGGCTCCTGGAGCGGCAGTCTGAAGGGCTACGACGCCGTCGTGCTCAACAACGTGCCGCGCGCGCGGCTCTCGCCCGCGGCGCAGCAGGCATTGCTCAACTACGTCGAAGAGGGCGGCTCGCTAGCGATGACGGGCGGCGACGAGAGCTTCGGCCTCGGCGGCTACCAGGACAGCCCGCTTGCGCGCGCGCTGCCGGTCATCATGAAGCCGCCGCAGCATCGCGAGCGCACCCGCGCCCTGATCCTCATAATCGACAAATCGGGCTCGATGGGCCGCGACCAGAAGCTGGAGTACGCCAAGGCGGCGGCGCGCACCGTCACCAAAACCCTTACCGACACCGATCTTATCGCGGTCATCGGCTTCGATTCGCAGCCCTTCGTGATCGTGCCGTTGACGCCGCTCAGCCAGAGCCGGCCCTACTTCGACGAGCTGATCAACCGGCTGAAAGCCCACGGCACCACCTACCTGCTGCCGGCGATGGAGGAGGCCGAGCGGATGCTGGCGAGCAGCAACGCCTCGGTAAAGCACGTCGTGGTCCTGACCGACGGCGAGACCGGCGGCACGGCCGCGATGTACTACGACCTGGTCTCGACGATGCATCGCGAGGGCGGCGTGACCATCTCAACCATCGCGATCGGCCGCGAGGCCAACCTGGCGCTGCTCGAATCGATCAGCAAATACGGCGGCGGCGGCTTCTATCAGACCGACAGCGCGTCGAACCTGCCCGAGATGTTCTTGCAGGATGTGAAATCGCACGGCGGCGAGGCGACGATGGTCGAAAAGGACTTCACGCCGTATACGATGAGGCCCGACGCGCTGCTCAAGGATCTCGGCGGCCGCCAACTCCCCGCCATCAAGGGCTTCGTCGCGACCGAACTCAAGCCGCAGGCGACCCTCGACGCGTTTATCAACCGCGCCAACACCCGTACTCCGCTTATCGCGAGCTGGCGCTTTGCGGCGGGCAAGGCGGTCGCCGTCACCACCGACGCGAGCGGACGATGGTCCTCGCCGTGGATCCAGGACGGCATCTTCAGCCAGGTCTGGAGCAAGGTCTTCTCGTGGATGACGCCCGAGACCGCGGCCACGGAACAGAAGTTTGACGTCGCGCTGGGCTATCGCGAGGGCCGCATTCACCTGCGGCTCACCAACTATAGCGACCGGCCGGCCCCCTCGGCCGCGATGGTCACCGCGACCATTACGCGCCCCGACGGCAGCCGCGTGCAGAGCACGCTCTCCGAAGAGGTTCCGGGCGAGCTTTACGGCAGCTTCGACGCGCCTCGCTCCGGCACTTACAACATCACGCTCAAGGCGTCCACCGCGGAGGCGCTCGCTTTCCCGCCGCTCGCCTATACCGTGAGCCCCGCGGTCAACGCCGAGCTGCCGCGCCCGGAACCCAACTACACGCTGCTCGAACGTCTCGCGGCGGCGAGCGGCGGGCGGCTCAATCCCTCGCCCGCCGACGTCGGCCTGACGCGTCCGGAGCATGAGACGCGGCAATCGATGGCGGCGTGGCCGCTGCTGGCGGCGATGATCCTCCTCGTCGGCGAGGCGCTGGTCCGCCGCCTCACCTTCTAGTTGTCCGCCACGGTTGCGGCGCGCCGCTCCGATCCGCCAAGCTCATTTCCATGGCCGACCGAAACGATCTTCCCGCGGCGCCGCGCCACGAAATCCAGCATCAATATCCCGCTAACGTGCGCTTCTGCCCGCTCTGCGGCGGCGCGATGGAACTGCGCCCGGTGCTGCCCGATCGCAGGCGTCATAAGGTGTGCTCGCGATGCGGCTATATCGACTTCCAAAGCCCCAAGCTGGTGGCCGGATGCCTGGTAATCGACGCCGGCCGCGTGCTGCTGCTCCGTCGCGCCATCCCGCCACGCCTCGGCTTCTGGACCTTTCCCGGCGGCTACGTCGACTTCGGCGAGACGCCCGAGCCGGCGGCGCTGCGCGAGACGGCCGAGGAAGTCGGGATGAACGTCACGATTGAAAGGCTGCTCGGCATATATGCCGATCCGCAAAATCCGATCGCGGCGGTCGTGGTCTATCTCGCGCGGCCCGGAAGCGAGAACCCGGGGCTCTCTGACGAGGCGAGCGAAGTGCGTTATTTCGCCTCTGCCGAGATCCCCTGGGAGGAGATCGCGTTTCGCACCACCGACGCCGCGCTGCGCGACTGGATGGCTTATGTCGGCGGCGGCGGGCGGATAAACTCATAGGGATGGCCCGCCAGGAAAGCGCCAAGGCCCCCGACAACGGTTACGAACTGATCGCCGACAATCGCAAGGCCCGCCACGATTTCTTTATCGAGGAAGCGCTGGAATGCGGGATGGCGCTGACCGGGACCGAAGTCAAATCGCTGCGCGCGCACAAGGTTAACCTGCGCGACAGCTATGCGCGGATCAAAAACGGCGAGGCCTTCCTGTATGGCGTGCACATCGGCGCCTACGCCCCCGCCGGTCAGTTCAGCCACAACGAAGTCCGCCCGCGCAAGCTCCTGATGCATCGGCGGGAGATCGACCGCTGGTGGGGCCATGCCCGCGAGCAGGGCTACACCATCGTTCCGCTGAAGATTTACTTCCGCCAGGGCCGCGCCAAGGTCGAACTCGGCCTGGCCAAGGGCAAGAAGCTCTACGACAAGCGCGAAGCGATCAAGCGCAAAACCGCGCGGCGCGACGTCGAACGCGAATTGCGCCATCGCAACCGCTAACGCGCGCTTCGCCGGCGGGTGTCAGGCGCGAGAAATGGGCGCCGCGGCCGGCGTCTCGCCGCCGGTCTCGTTCAGCAGCGCGCGCAGCCGTTCGATACGGCGGCCGAGCGGTGGATGGGTCGAGAACAGGTTGGCAAACATTCCCTCGTCGTCATCGCGCGCACCCTGCAGCGGATTGACGATGAACATGTGCGCGGTGCCGCGCGAGGCGTTGCGCAGCGGCGATTCGGTCTGGGCGATTCGTTCCAGCGCGCGCAAGAGCGCGCGCGGATTGCGCGTGAACTCGACCGAGGCGGCGTCGGCAAGGTATTCGCGCTCGCGCGACACCGCCATCGCAAGCAACTGCGCGAAAAACGGCGCCAGCACTGCAAGCACCAGCACCAGGATGCCGATCAATGCGCCGGCGTTCCCGCTGCCGCCGCTGTCGTCGTCGCGGCTGCTGCTCCTGCCGCCGCCGCCAACCGAGCCTGTGTACCACATCGAGCGGTAAACGAAATCGGCCAGCATCGCGATCCCCGCCACCAGCACCGCGATCATCATCATGGTGCGGATGTCGTAATCGCGCACGTGCGCCATCTCGTGGCCCAGCACGCCCTGCACCTCTTCGCGATCCATCGTGTCGATGAGCCCCTGGGTGACGCAGACGACCGAATGATTCGGATTGCGGCCGGTCGCAAACGCATTCGGAGACGGATCGTTCATCAGGTAGGCCTTGGGCACCGGCATCCGCGCCGCCAGCGCCATCTCGCGCACCACGTCGAGCACCATCTGATGCTGCGGCGTGTCGGGTGTAAGCTCGCGCGCCTGCACCGAGGCGAGCACGAGCGAGGCTCCGCCGTAGTACGAAAGCAGCGACTGGAAAATTGCGAAGGTGAGCGCGACCAGCGTCAGGCCCGGAAAGCCGGTCAGCGCGCCGTTGACAATTGCGAGGTCGCCAAAGCGGAAGTCAAGGCCGAAACCGAGCAGCGTGAACAGCGCGACGAAGACGGCGACCAGAATCGCGGTCTCGCGCCGGTTGCGGCGTTCGAGCTCCCAGAAATCGGCTCGCGCGGCGGACATTCCTCTGAATCTCCGCGCCGAGGCATCAGGCGCGCGGCGTCGAAGGCGCCTGTGCCGCGCCGCCGCCCATCGACAGATCGACCTTCGGCACTGCCTGATCCTCGGGCGCACCCTGGAAGTAGTCGGCGTGCTTGAAGCCGAAATTGTTGGCGAGCAGATTGGTGGGGAAACTTTCGATGCGCGTGTTGAGCATCATCACAGCGTCATTGTAGGCCTGGCGCGAAAAGGCGATCTGATTTTCGGTGGTGGTGAGCTCCTCCTGGAGCTTCAACACATTCTGGTCGGACTTGAGCTGCGGATAATTCTCCATCACGGCGAGCAGCCGGCCCAATCCGCCGGTGATCTGGTTCTCGGCCGCCATACGCGAGGCTTGGTCGGGCGCGCTGATCGCCTTGGCGCGCGCCTCGACCACCTGGGTAAGCGTGTCGCGCTCGAACTGCATGTATCCTTTGACCGCCTCGACCAGGTTGGGGATGAGGTCGTGGCGGCGGCGAAGCTGGACGTCGATCTGGCGCCACGCGTTCTGCACCTGGTTGCGCAGGCTGACCAGCGAGTTGTAGCCGAGCACGGCCCAAGCCACGATCGCGGCCAGAATTATCAGGACGACAAGCGATGCGCTCATATTGAGACTTCCGCCTTTCGCCGGTAATTTTGCCGGCCGCCTTGCGCCGCGTTACGCTCACCACAATCTATCAGAGAAGAGGATGGCGCGCCGCACGGGTCGCGTGCGGCGCGCCGCAGGATGGTTAACTAAGGTCAGTTCTCAACGTTGACCTTGATTTTGGTCGGCTTGGCCTCAGGCTTCTTGGCCACCGCCACCTCGAGCACGCCGTCGCGATAGGTCGCCTTGATCCCATCTGCGCTCGCGTCCTCGGGCATCGTGAACGCCCGGCGAATCGTGCCGCAGTTGCGCTCCGCCAGATGAATCTCGGCGTCCTTCGGCCACTCCGGGCGCTTGCGCTCGGTTTCGATCACCAGGCTGCCGTCCTCGACCTGAACGTTGACCGAATCGGCCTTGATGCCCGGCATGTCGAAATAGAAATGATAGCCCTCGCCATCCTCGACCACGTCGGCGCGCGGCGTCACGTGGGTTTGAGCGACTCGTCCCGTTTCACCAAGCATACCCGTTTCGTTGAACAGCCGGTTGAGCCTGTTCATCCGGTCGTACAGCCATCCGTTCGCGTAGCCATTTCCCAATACCACTTCCATGGTGCAAAACCTCCCGACCGCAGTCCTGTCGGTCGCTATTTGATTTTTGCTGCGCGCGCCGGCTTCGTTTTCCTGCGCGCCTCGCTGAAAAGAAAATAAGTACGATCCGCGAACCGTCAAGCGGGGCTGGAACTTCGGCTATTCATTCTCCGGACCGGCCGGCGTTTTCGCCCGCTCGATCTCGGCCGCGAAAAGGCGCGCCATCTTCGGATGGCCCTCGCGCTCGGCGAGCTCCCGTCCCTCTTTGAGCACCTCGAGCGCGCGCGCTAGGTTGCCCTTGGCGAGATAGACGCCGGCCTTGCGAAAGATTCGCGCGTAACGCTCGCCCTGCACGGCGGAATCCATGATTGAATCGACCGCGGAAGAAACTCTCGACTCGATCCTAGGCGGGGCGCTGCGCCTTTACCAGCCGCGCCGCGGCTACCGCTTCTCGGTCGACTCGGTGTTGCTGGCTCGCTTCGCCGCCGCCGCGCGGCCGGCAGCGCGCGTGCTCGAGTTAGGCGCAGGATGCGGCGTCGTCGCGCTCATCTACGCCGCGCTCATCAAACCGCGCGAACTCCTCGCAATCGAAATTCAACCGGCACTCGCCGGATTGATCGCGCGCAACGCATCGCTCAACGGTCTCGGCATGGTGCGCGCCCTCTGTGCCGATCTGCGAAGCCGCCGCGCGCTTGGCCCGGGCGACGGCGGCTTTGACCTGGTGCTCGCCAACCCGCCCTTTCGCGCCCGCGCAAGCGGGCGCGAAAGCCCGCACGCCGGCCGCCGCCTCGCCCGCGGCGAGGCGACGGCCGGCCTCGAGGATTTCGTCGGGGCCGCGGCTCGCTACGCGCGCCACGGCGGCCGCGCCGCCTTCGTCTTCGCCGCCGCGCGCAGCGCAGAGCTGGTCTCGGCGCTGCGCGCCCGCCGCCTCGAGCCCAAGCGCATCCGCTTCGTCCATCCCTATGCCGCCGCCAGCGCCTCGACCGTGCTGGTCGAGGCGCGCAGGGGCGGCGGCGTCGAAGTCGAAGTCGAGCCGCCGCTGGTGATGTACGACGCGCCGGGCGTGTATAGCGACGCGGCGCGAGCGCTGCTGACGGATGTGCCGTGAACGGCGCGGACTCATCGCCGCGGCGTGGCAAGCGCGCGCCGGACGCGTGCTTGCCCGCCGCGGCTTCACTGGTTAGCCTTCACGCTCTGCGCACATATCCTCCGAGCGCGAGTGGGAGGCTTCGATGGCGTCGCAGAAAACCGTCGGCGTGCTGCTCTTCGAGGGTTTCGAACTGCTCGACGTATTCGGCCCTTTGGAAGCGTGGGGAATGCTCGGCGAAATCACCCGCGCGTACACGATCGTCACGGCTGCCGAAACTTCCGAACCGGTTAAAAGCGCTCAGGGGCCGCGCGCCGTCGCCGACTATGCGCTCGCCGATTGTCCGCCAATCGACGCGATCGTCGTACCGGGCGGTATCGGCACGCGGCGGGAGGTCAGTAACGCGACGCTCCTGGATTGGCTGCGGCGACGTGCGGCGCAAGCCGAGGTCGTAACTTCCGTATGCACCGGCGCAGCGCTCCTCGCGTGCGCCGGATTACTCGACGGACGCCGCGCGACCTCAAACAAGCTCGCCTTCAAGTGGGTAACGTCGCAGGGTCCGGCAGTCCAATGGGTCAGGCAGGCGCGATGGGTCGAGGACGGCAAGTTCGCCACCTCGTCGGGAGTCTCGGCCGGAATCGACATGACGCTCGCGATGATCGCGAGGCTCGCGGACGTAAACACTGCCGAGCAAGCCGCCATCCGGATGGAATACGAATGGCATTCTGATCCGTCCTGGGATCCGTTCGCCAAGATCCACGGATTGGTTTGAACCTCTGAAGGCGCTGCGAGTTCTGCCGCCAAGCGACCCGCACGTGCGCACACAGGCGCGCCGCGCGCGCACGCCGAACCGCGTTGCGCGCCCCGATTGTTTACGATTAGCTCATCGGGATGGATCGTCTGGTCGCACGCGGCAAATTTCTGTTCGAGGGTGAGCGCAAGTTTCACGCACGCGGCGTTTCTTACGGTCCCTTCAATCCCAATTCGCGCGGCGAGCGTTATCCGGAACCCGAGCGCGCGGCGCAGGATTTCGCGCTGATGCGCGAGCTCGGCGCCAACGTAGTGCGCACCTACGTGCCACCGCCGCCGTGGATGTTCGAGCTGGCGGCGAAGCACGAACTGCGCTTGATGGTCGGCATGCCGTGGCCGTTTCACATGGCGTTTCTCGACTCGCGCCAGATGTCCGCCGATATCCGCAACACCATCCGCACCTCCGTCACCGAGATGCGCCGCTATGCCGACGTCATCTTCGCCTTCAGCCTTGGCAACGAGATCCGTTCCGATATCGTCCGCTGGCACGGCGCGCGCGCGGTCAGCCGCTTCATGAGCGATCTCTACGACCTTGGCAAAGGCATCGCGCCCGACTCGCTCTTCACCTACTCGAACTATCCGTCTTCCGAATATCTCGATCTGAGTTTCCTCGATTTCATCTGCTTCAACGTCTACCTGCATCGCGAGCCCGACTTTCGCCGCTACCTGACCCATCTGATGGCGGCGACGGGCGATCGTCCGCTGGTATTGAGCGAAACGGGGATGGACACGATCCGCGAAGGCGAAGAGCATCAGGCGGAACTGCTCACCTGGCAGGCGCGGGCGGCGTTTGAGCTGGGGCTCTCGGGATTTATCGTGTTCGCCTTCACCGACGAGTGGCATACCGGCGGCGCGGAAATCACGGATTGGGCCTTCGGCCTCGTGACCCGCGAACGCGCGCGCAAACTCGCCTTCGACGCGGTCGGCGCAGTTTTCAAAGCCCCACTGCCGCCGCCGCTCGAACATCCTCCGAAGCTTTCGGTAGTGGTGCCGGCCTACAACGCGGAAGCGACGCTCGCCGATTGTCTCGCATCGCTCGCCCGGCTCAATTACCCCGACTACGAAACCATCGTCGTCGACGACGGTTCGACCGACAAGACCGGAGAGATCGCGGCGCGGGCTGGCGTGCGGATGCTGCGCATCGAGCATCGGGGACTCGCCGCCGCGCGCAACAGCGGAATCGAGGCCGCCGCCGGAAGCGCGGTCGCTTTCATCGACGCCGATGCGTGCGCCGATCGCGATTGGCTCTACCACCTGGCGGAAGCGCTAACTCGGCGCGAAGCGGCGGCGGCCGGCGGCCTCAATTTCGCGCCGCCGCCCGCCTCTGCGCTCGCGGCCGCGATCGCTGCCGCGCCCGGGCAACCGCGCGAGGTCCGCGCCGGCGACGACACGCTCGAACAACTCTGCGGATGCAACATGATCGTCGACAAGTCGGCGGTCCGGGCAACCGGCGGCTTCGATCCGATGTTCATCGCGGCCGGCGACGACGTCGATTTCTCGTGGCGGCTTGGCGAAAAAAAAATGACTATCGCGAGCGCGCCCGCCGCGGTCGTCATCCATGAGCGCCGCCCGACGCTCGCCGCCTATGTCTCGCAGCAGCGGGGATATGGCCGCGGCGAAGGTCTGCTGTTTCGCAAGTACCCGATGAAAGCGGGAGCCGGCGCCGGCTCGATGTATAGCGGCGCCTCGTGGCTGAGCGGCCTGCTTGGGGGCGCGCGTATCTATTATGGGGCCTTCGGCCGCGGTCTTTTTCAAAGCGTGTATCCGGAGGCCGGAACTTCTCCGCTGCTGCAACTGCCGCTCACCGCGGCGTGGGTCGCGATCGCGATCATCATGGTCGCCGCCGGTTTGGCGAGCGCGCCGATGGGGTGGCTTGGATGCGCCGCGCTTGCGCTGACGTTCGCAGGCGCGCTTCGCGTCGCGGCGATCGCGAGACCGTCGGTCGGCGTCAGGATGACCCTCGCGTCGCGCGCGTTGCTTGCAGCCGCGGCGCTTGCGGGAGCGCTCGCCCGCAGCGCGGAGCGCGAACGCCTCAAATGGAACTCCACGCCGGGACCCGGTCCCGCCGACGACGAAGCCGCCACCGTACGCGCGCGCGGCCGCGTGCTGGTCACGCTGGCAGAGCCGCTCGGCCACGGTGGTATCGAACCGTTGCTCGAGGCGATGCGCACGGCGTTGGTCCGCCGCGGGCTGGCTGCCGCGGCAGGCGACCGTTACGAAGTTTACGACATCATAGTTGTGATTCCGCCGGCGATGCGCGTGCACCTGAACGGCCTCGAACTGGAGGACGGCCGCGTCGCCCTGTCATGGCGCGCGCTGCCGGCCGCGCGGCGAATCGCGATCGGTGCGGCGGCGATCATCGTACCGATGCTCGCGACGGGCTTCTCCGGCGTGGCCGCTGTCGCCGCGGCCGCGAGCGCGGGAATATGCGCGGCGGCGCTCGCCGTGCTGCATCTAAGCCGCCTGCCCGCCGTGCTCAAGGCGGCAGCCGCCGACGCCGCGGCAGCGCTCGGCGCGCGCGCCCACGTGGAAGAAGAAGCCGCCTGATGGGCACGCTCGGGCTCATCGGCGTGGTGTTGCGCCGCACACGGCCCCATCTGGGCCGGCTCGCGCTGGCCGTGGCATGCGTGACGATTTCGGCCGCGCTCGAAGTGCTCAAGCCCTGGCCGCTCAAGATCGTGATCGACAACGTTCTGCGTGGCGCGCCGCTCGGCGCCGCGTGGCCCGCGTTCGTCACCGGGCTTTCGTCCAGGCATCTGCTGGCCGCCGTCTGCGCCGGTCTCGTGGTGCTGTACCTCGTGCTCGGCCTGATCAATGTCTTCAACAACTACATTTCGGTTTCGATCGGCCAGCGGATGGTCAACGACCTGCGCGCCGAGATGTTCGATCATCTGCAGCGTCTGTCGCTGTCGTTCCATCGCGGCCGCCCGATCGGGGATCTGATGGTGCGGATCACGTACGACACCTTCTCGGTCCAGACCATCGCGATGAACGGGCTGTTCCCGCTGCTCTCCTCCCTGGTGATGCTCGCGGAGATGTTCGTCGTGATGATGCGTATCGACCCGGAGCTGACGCTGGTGGCGCTCGGGGTGGTGCCGCTGCTGGCGGTCCTGATCGCCACCGCCAGCAAACCCATTGACCGCGCCGCGGCCGCCGCGCGAGTCAAGGAAAGCCGCCTCTACACCGTGGCCCATCGCTCGCTCGCCGCGATCCACGTGGTCCAGGCCTTCACCCGCGAGGCCGAATCCTACCGCGAGTTCGTCGAATCCAGCACGGAGAGCCTGGGCGAAACGCTCAAGCTCTACATCCTGCAGACCGGATACGCCGGCGCGGTCAACATCCTGATCGCGATCGGCACGGCGCTCGCGATCTATATCGGCGCGCTGCACACGATGAGCGGCCGGCTCACGGTCGGCGACCTGATCATTTTCGCCACTTATCTCGCCTCTCTCTACGCGCCGATCAACCAGATGTTCCAGACCTACGGCATGGTGCAGGGCGCGTTGGCGGGGCTGCGCCGATGCCTGGAGTTGCTGGCGATCGAACCCGAAGTCAAGGACCGTCCGGGCGCGCGCGCACTCGGACGCGCGGACGGCGAGATCGAGTTCAGCGGCGTCGTTTTCGGCTACGCGCCGAATCATCCTGTGCTGAGGGGCGTGAATTTTCGCGCCCGGCGCGGCGAAACGGTCGCGATCGTCGGGCCGAGCGGCGCAGGCAAGACCACGATGGCAAGCCTGCTGGTGCGCTTTTACGAACCACAGCAGGGCGTGATCAAAATCGACGGACACGACGCGCTGGATTTCACCCTGGAATCACTCAGGCAGAACGTCGCGATGGTACTGCAGCCGCCGCTGGTGCTGTACGACACGATGCGCGCGAATATCGCGCTCGGCCGCCCGGGCGCGAGCGCGCGCGAGATCGAACGCGCCGCAGCGGCCGCCCGCCTCGACCCGGTGATCGCGCGGCTGCCCGCCGGCCTCGACGAGGTCGTCGGCCAGGGCGGCCACAGCCTTTCCGAGGGCGAGGCGCAGCGGGTGACGATCGCGCGGGCGCTGCTCCGCGATGCGCCGGTGCTGGTGATGGACGAGCCGACCAGCGCGCTCGACGCGGAGACCGAGGCGCTGGTGCTGGCGGCGGTGCGCGAGGCGATGCGCGGCCGCACTACGCTGGTGATCGCGCATCGGCTCTCCACAATTCAGAACGCGGATCGCATCCTGGTGCTCCGCGACGGCGAAATCGCGGAACAGGGCACCTTCGCCGAATTGCTTTCGCGCGGCGGCTTCTTCAGCTACCTATACAATCTGCAGTCGTGGGGACGCGAGGCGGCGGGCTAGTTGGCCTGCGTGGCCCGCTGCAGGGCAGCGCAGCGATTCAATCGCGATGAAGCCAATCACCATCGGACTCACGGGCGGAATCGGATCGGGCAAGAGCACGGCGGCAAAGATCCTGGCCGAGCTGGGCGCGCCCGCGATCGACGCCGACAGGGTCGGCCACGAGATCTATCAGCCGGGCGCTCCGGCCTACCGCGAACTCGTCGACGCCTTCGGCGAAGGGATTCTCGCCCCCGACCATGCGATCGACCGGCGCAAGCTCGGACCGATCGTCTTTGCCGACCCGGCGGCGCTCAAACTGCTCAACGCTATCGTGCATCCGAAGATGTTCGCGCGCATGGGCGAAATGGTCGCGGCGATGCGCCGCGGCGGCGAGACGCGGCCAATTGTGATCGAGGCGGCAATCCTGATCGAAGCTAACTGGCAGCCGCTGTTCGACGAAATCTGGCTGGTCACCGCCTCGCGCGAACAGGTGGTCGCGCGGGTCGAACGCGACCGCGGGCTCAGGCCCGAGCAGACCGACGCGCGCATCCGCGCGCAGCTTTCCGACGATGAGCGGCGCAAGTACGCAACCACGGTGATTCGCAACGACGGCACGCTCGAAGAACTGCGCGCCGCGGTCACGCTCCTGTGGCAGGAAGCGGTTGCCCGCGCCGCCTGAGGAACCGACGATGAAAATTCTGATCATGGGAGCGGGCGCGGTAGGGCTCTTCTATGGGGCGCGCCTGCAGCGCGCCGGCGAGGACGTCTATTACTGCGCGCGCGGCGAAAACCTGCGCGCGCTCCGCACACACGGCCTCGAAGTGAAAAGCTTCCAGGGCGATTTCGCCCTCCAGGTCAAGGCAGTCGGCGAGCTGCGCGAATTCACCCCGTACGAGCTGATCCTGTTCTGCGTCAAGTCCTACGACACCGTGGCCGCCGCCGGACAGCTCGACGGATGCCTCACCGCGGACGGCGCGGTGATGACGATCCAGAACGGGGTCGAGAACGAAGATGCGCTCTGCACGGTGTTGCCGCGGAAGTCGGTGATGGGCGGCAACGCGCGCGTGGGCGCCGAGCTGACCGCGCCGGGCAAGCTGCTGCATACCGCCTCCGGCATCATCGAGTTCGGCGAACTCGACGGCGCCGACACGCCGCGCGCGCAGCGGATGACCGAGGCTTTCAAGCGCGCTGGAGTTCTCGGCCAGTTCACGCATGATCTGAAGAGCGTGCGCTGGAAGAAACTGATGAGCAACAATGGCACCAACACGGTGAGCACGCTCGCGCGCTGCACGCTCGGCGGGATGTTCGCCAACTCCGAAGGCGCCGCCCTGGTGCATCGCTTGATGAGCGAAACAGCGATCGTGGGCCGCGCCGAGGGCGCGAACATATCCGACGAGGACGTCGAGGCGCTCTACAACGTCGCCCGCAATTTCTCCAACGCGAGCGCGGTCAAGCCCTCAACGCTGCAGGACCTCGAACGCGGCAAGCGCCTCGAGTACGACGCAATAAGCGGCGCCGTGATCCGCGCCGCCCGCCGCCATGGGCTGAGCGTACCCGCGACCGAGACCGTGCACACGTTGCTCAAGCTGCTCGACGCCAATCGCGGCTAAACGCCCGCGGCTGAGCGGTCGATGATCGCTCGCGCCCTGAGCGCTCAAGAAGACGCACCGCCCCGCTCCCTCTACCGCTTCTCGTACTGCTTGGGGCCGAACAGCGTCTGCCAGGACTGCTTGTCGGGCGGCCCGTGATGCAGCTGCTCGGCCATCACCGCGCATCCTTTCTGCACCGCCGGACGCTTTTCCAGCTCATCGTACCAGCGCTTGAGATGCGGAAAGTCGTCGAGGTTCTGTCCCTGCCATTTGTGCGGGCGAAGCCACGGATAGGTCGCGATGTCGGCGATCGAATAGTCGCCGGCGAGGTACGGAACCTCTCCGAGACGCTTGTCGATCACGTTGTAGATGCGCTTGGCTTCGTTGGTGTAGCGGTCGATCGCGTACTGGATCTGATCCGGCGCGTAGCGGCGGAAGTGATGCGCCTGGCCGAGCATCGGACCGACGCTCGCCATCTGGAACATCAGCCATTCGAGCACGTTGTAGCGCCCGCGCGGATTCTTTGGCATCAATTTCCCGCTCTTGTCGGCGAGGTAGAGAAGGATCGCGCCGGACTCGAAAAGCGCGATCGGCTCGCCGCCCGGACCCTCCGGATCGACTATCGCGGGAATCTTGTTGTTGGGACTGATCTTGAGAAACTCGGGCTTGAATTGGTCGCCCTTGCCGATATTGATCGGGATGACGTTGTAGGGCATCCCCAATTCTTCGAGCGCGATCGTGACCTTGTAGCCGTTGGGCGTCATCCAGAAATA
>DASXMQ010000243.1:0-30525 GCA_036495625.1 Binataceae bacterium (SeqCode)
CGCGACTCCGCTGAGGGGCCTCTACGCCGCGGGCGAGACGGCGTGCGTGAGCCTCAACGGCGCCAACCGGCTGGGCTCCAATTCGCTGGGCGAATTGCTGGTCTTCGGCGCGCGCGCGGGACGAGCGGCGGCGGAGTACGCCAACCAGGCCTCGATCCCTGCGTCGACTCCGCTGCTCGCGCAGGGGGCGGACGAGGAGCGCCGGATCCATAGTCAGTATCTGGCCAAGACCAGCGGGACGGAAAAGATTTCAGCGCTGCGCGAAGCGATGCAGCATACGATGGAGGCCGGCGCGGGCATCTATCGCGAGCGCTCGTCGCTCGCCGAGGCGGCGAGCAAAATCGCCGAGATGCAGGAGCGCTACAAGGCGATCTCGATGGAGGATCGCAGTTCCGCCTTCAACACGCAGCTGATCGCCGCGCTCGAGCTCGGATACCTGCTCGACGTCGCCGAGACCATTCTGCAGTGCGGCCTGCAACGCGAGGAATCGCGCGGCGCGCATCAGCGCACCGATTTCCCCGAGCGCGACGACAAGAAGTTCCTGGCGCATTCGATGGTCTCCAAGGGCAAGGACGGGCGGCCGGAGGTCTCCTATCTACCAGTAACGATCACGCGCTGGCCGCCGGGCAAGCGGGTTTACGGAGAGCAAACGACAGATGGCGGACACGATAATCATTGAGGTGGCGCGGTACTCGCCCGAGACCGACGCCGAGCCGCACTTTCAAAGGTACGAGGTTCCGCTGCGCGGGGATTGGATGGTCCTCGATGCGCTGAACTACATCAAGGACAAGCTCGACGGCTCGCTCACCTACCGCTGGTCGTGCCGGATGGGAATCTGCGGAAGCTGCGGGATGGTGGTCAACGGCTACGAGCGGCTGACCTGCGAGACCCTGCTCTCGCAGTTCGCGCCGGGACCGGTGCGGGTCGAGCCGCTGCGCCATTTCCCGGTCGCGCGCGACCTCGTGATCGACATGACCGACTTCCTCGAGAAGCTGACCCGGGTCAGACCGTGGATTGTGCGCAAGGACAAGACGCCGCCGGCGCGCGAATATATCCAGACGCCGGAGCAGCTCTCGACCTTCAAGCAGTATAGCCATTGCATCAACTGCATGCTGTGCTACTCGGCGTGCCCGGTTTACGGAATCGATCCGCGCTTCATCGGTCCGGCCGCGCTGGCGCTGGCTGAGCGCTACAATCTCGACTCGCGCGACCAGGGCCTCAGCGAGCGGCTCGACGTGCTCTCGCAGCACGAGGGGATCTGGGATTGCACGGTGATCGGCGAATGCTCCGAGGTCTGCCCCAAGGAGGTGGATCCGTCGCTCGCGATCCAGGAATTCAAGCTCACCGCCACCAAGGAATGGTACAAGTCGTTCCTGATGCCGTGGGGAGGCAAGTGAACTGATGACCGGGCAGCCGCAATCCGAACCGCGGGAGCTTCATCGCTCCATTTCCAACTGGTGGTGGCTCGAACGCCGCAACTACCTGATCTTCATCCTGCGCGAGTTCTCGAGCGTCTTCGTCGCCTACTTCCTGCTGGTCACGCTGAAACAGCTTTGCGCGCTGGCGCGCGGCCCCGAGGCTTACGCGGCGTTCCAGGCGCACATGCGTCATCCGAAGATCGTCGTCCTGAACATAATCGCGCTCGCCTTCCTGGCGCTCCACACCTACACCTGGTCGAAGCTGGTGCCGAAGGCATTTCTTCCGCGCAGACATGGTCATCCGCTTCCCGAGATGACCACCGCGATGCCGAGCTACATCCTGTGGGCGATCGCCACCATCGTCGTGGCGGCCTTCATCCTGGGAGCGTCGTAAAATGAGCAAGCGCGCCAACGAACCAGCGGTATGGTTCCTGTTCGGCACGGGCGGCTTCGTCGCGGGCTACCTGCTGCCGGTTCATATCCTGCTATTCGGCATCCTGTTCCCGCTCGGCGTATTCACCGGCCCGGGCTACGAGGGGATGCTGCATCTGGTCGAGCATCCGATCGTGCGCCTGTACTTCATCGTGCTGTTCTTCTTCGGCTTCTTCCACGCGGCGCATCGGCTGCGCCTGACGCTGGTCGATTTCCTGCGTATCAAGCATCTCGAAACGGCGCTCGGCCTCGCGCTCTATACAGCGGCCGCGGTTTGCACAGTGTTTGGTGTCTATCTGGCGTGGACGGTTTAGGCGGCGCCGCCCTCTAGCGATACCTGGCATTAGGCTGCCCGGAGCCGCCGAGTTGATGTGATTGCGATCTCCGCAGGCGGCGCGCGCAATCAGCGGCCCTTGGTTTCCGGCACGCCGATACCCGCGAGAAAATCGGTCCGCGCTTTCATCGCGTCCTCGGCCACGGCCTTGTTGTAAGCGTTCATCGTGACGCGCGCGTCCTCGCTGCACATCACGTCGCGCATTTCCGCGCGCTCGATATAAAGCCCCTCATTGAGCGGCAGATCGCCGCCAAGATAAACCGCGCGCTTGATCGACGCGATCGAGAGCGGCGCCCGCTTGGCGAGCGTCCGCGCCCATCCCATCGCAAACGCCATCAGCGTGTCCGGCGCCAGCACCCGGTTCACCATGCCCATCCGCTCGGCGTCGCGCGGCGCATAGACGTTGCCGAACAACATCACCTCGAGCGCCTTGCCGCGCCCGATGAGCCGCGGCAGCCTCTGAGTTCCGCTGCCGCCGGGCAGGATGCCGAGCACCGCCTCCGGCAGGCCTATCTGGTACGGCCCGTCCGCGGCGAGCCGGAAGTCGCACGCAAGTGAAAGCTCGTAGCCGCCGCCCATGCAGTCGCCGTTGATCGCAGCGATCACCACCTTGGGCATCAGCATGATGCGGTCCAGCATCCGATGGTACCCGAGCTCCATCGTGGGGAAGACGCGGGCGCACTCGGCCGGATCGGCGGCCATCGCGGCCAGTTCATCGACGCTGTAGTGGGTGATGAACTTGCCCTCGATTCCGCCGGTCAGGATGATCGCGCGGAGGTCCGCATCGGCCTCGGCCCTGCCGACGAGCTCGACCAGTTCGCCGGCGCCGGGCCCGACGAAGTAATTCATCGGCGGATTGCGATAGGTCCAGACCTCGATGTTGTCGTGGCGTTCGACGCTCCAGTGTTTCATCGCGAACCTCCTCCGCGCTGGCGTAGCCCGCGCGCGCTTCGGCTGTCAAGCCGAATCGGAGTAGAGTAAGTTGCATCGCGCGGATTTCCATTTATCGAGCGGCCCGCGGCGAGGTCCAACCATGAAAGTCGATATCGATCTCAAGGCGGGTTTTCTGCAGAACCTCAAACGCGAAGTGCTCGCGCAGCTGACGCCCGAGGAGCGCGGGGTGATCGAGGTCTCGACCGGCGAGATGGGCAACAAGCCCGACGCGGTGAAACTTGGATGGCTCAAGATGCGCACCAAGGAGACCTGGACCAAGCAGCGTTATACGCGCGCGCTCGACCGCGTGATGAAGCGGCTCAAGGAGCTGGTCGCGGCGGAAGCGGCGAAAAAGGTGTAGAGCGTCAAACCCCTAGCGCCCGATCCGGGCTCGATCCTGATCAGGGCTCGATTCTGGCGACGCGGCGCTTACCGACTTCGAGGATCCGATGCTCGCCGGGGACGAAGCGGAAATTGACGTCGCTTACGGTCTGGCGATCAACGCGCACGGCGCCCTGCCCCACCAACCGCCGCGCCTCGTTGGTCGAAGCGGCGAACCCGAGTTGCTTTAGCAGCTCGCAGATCCAGAGCTCCGCGGCGATGCGGAACACCGGGACGTCCGGCGGAACCTCGCGGCGCTGAAACTTGCTCTCGAAGTAGTCGCGCGCATCCTTCGCCGCGGCCGCGTCGTGATATTCGGCGACGATCGTGCTGGCGAGGCGCTTTTTGGCTTCCATCGGATGCGTCTTGCCGGAGCGGATCGCCTGCATCTCGGCCGGCGCGGTATCGGTCAGCAACTCAAAGTAGCGGAGCATCATCCGGTCCGGGATGGACATGAGCTTGCCAAACATGTCGCGCGGAGCGTCGGTCAGTCCGACCGCGTTGCCGTACGACTTCGACATCTTGCGCACGCCGTCGAGGCCCTCGAGCAGCGGCATGGTCATCACGACCTGCGGCGGCTGGCCGAACGCGCGCTGCAGCTCGCGTGCGACGAGCATGTTGAACTTCTGATCGCTGCCGCCGAGCTCGACGTCGGCGCGCAGCGCGACCGAATCGTAGCCCTGCACCAGCGGATAGAGCAGCTCATGGAGGAAGAGCGGCTGCTGTTCGGCGAGGCGCTTTTCGAAATCGTCGCGCTCGAGCATCCGCGCGACGCTCAGCTTGGCGGCAATGCCGATGAGATCGCGCACGTCGAGCTTGTCCATCCATTCGCTGTTGAAGCGGACTTCGGTAAGCGCCGGATCGAGGATTTTTGCGACCTGGCGCTGGTAGGTTTCGGCGTTGGCGACGATCTGCTCGCGGGTGAGCGGTTTGCGCGTCTCCGAGCGCCCGGTCGGGTCGCCGATCGTCGCGGTGAAATCGCCGACCAGGAAGATGACCGTATGGCCGCTGCGCTGAAAGTCGCGGAGCTTCTTGAGCGTTACCGAATGGCCAAGGTGCAAGTCGGGCGCGGTCGGGTCCATCCCCAGCTTGACCCGCAGCGGATGGCCTTCGCCGAGCTTCGCCGCCAGCTCATCGCCCGATATGACCTCGGTCGCGTTCTGCGCAAGCTCGCGCGCCTGCTCTTTGGCCTGGTTCTCGTCCACGCGGACTAATGAATCAGCTGAGTGAGCCCGTTGGGATTCTGAAACTTCGCGATGTTGTCGTATTGCGGGGAGTAGCGATCGGCCCACAGGTCCTCGCCGTTGGCGTCGGCGGTGAAGAGATGGGTGGCATGGTGCTCCTGGATATTCCAGTACTGTTCGACAATCCCGCCGCCGAAATACTGGGATCCCCACTCGGGATGGAGCTTGTCCTCGCGCGGGCGCAGCCCGATGTTCACGACTTTCCAGAGCTTCATGTTCGAGTCGTAGAGGTCCTCGTGGACGTTGGCGAAATAGGCTTCGGCGGTGTACATGACGCGCTTGCCATAGCAGTAGCCGGTGCGCATCGATTCAATCCGGCGCACCTCGGTCACCCACGTGGGGATGACTTCCCATTTGCCCCACGACGGCCTGGCCCAGCCGAGCGGAAGATCGTAGTTATCGGGAAACCTGCCCGGCGCGGTCGTCATATCGACCAGCGCGAGAATATTCTGCTCGCGCAGGAACTTGCCCTCGAACACCGAGGCGCCGCCGTTCCATCCCGCCCGCTGGTCGTCGTGCGTGATGTCGCTGTCGAACAGCGGCGCGCATCGCGCCGCCGTCGAAAGCCGCATCGCCTGGCGCAGCGCCGGAATGAAGACATAGTCGTCGGGCAACCGCGTCACGTCCTGCCAGAACACCGTGAGATCGGCCGAATATTTCGCCTCATCGGGCACCTCGACCATCAGCCATTCCCCGTACCATGCGCCCGCCGCGCCGGGCTCCGTGTGCGAGACGTCCGGAAACCAGTTGTAGGCAAGCTGACGATAGTTGTAATCGACCCGCGTGCAGGCCCGGGTGCCGAACTTGTCCAGCGTGCAGATCGACAGCGGCGTCCCCGAGTCAGGCATGCCGACGTAGAGATGGCCGACGGGGCGAAAGGTGACGTCGGCGGCGATCTCGGTTCCCTTGTCGGGGCCGGACGGATGAGGGAAGGGCACGCCCGCGACGTAATTCTCGAGCTTGTACGCGCCGTTGGGCAGCGTGAGAAAGCGCGTCTGCGCGGAGTACTTCTCGACCGCGTCCCAGAAGGGCTTGGGCAGCGGATGAAGCGTCGTCGGTCCGACATCCATCTCGACATCGGACGGCATCTTCCAGCCGGAGTTGCCTTCGAACAGCGCGATCATGCCATCCGGCATGAAAGCCTTGTACTGCTGCCAGTTCCTGATCGTGATTTTGGTGCCGGGAGGAATCGTCGCGGGATCCGCCGCCTCAAGCGTGCTCACGCCCACGAGACCGAGCGCCATCGCCGCGATCGCGCACAACAGGCTCCGGATGCCGCTCATGTCCAAGTCCTCCTGCGTTCCCAATCGAAGAAACTCACGTTTCAGACCCGGGGCTACACGCGGTCGAGGACGATGGCCAGGAAGACGATCGGCAGGTAGAAGAGCGAAGCGAACATCACGCGCCGCGCCGCGGCGGCGGCGTCGGGATTGCGTGCGAGGCGCAGCCCGAAGAAAAGCATCATCCCGCCGAGCGCCAACGCGACCATCAGCGAGACCCGCCCGGTAAAGCCGAGCATCGTGGGCAGCGCTCCGGCAAGGATCAGCGCCACCGAATCGGCCAGGATTAGCCGGTCAACCGGATTTCCGCGCCCGCGCGCAAGCGGGAGCATGCTGATTCCGGCCCGCGCGTAGTCGCTCTGATAGAGCCGCGCGATCGACAGCGAATGGGGAAGCTGCCACAGGCACATGATGAGGAAGAGGACGAACGGTTCGAGGCCCAGTCGTCCACTGGCCGCCGCCCATCCCGCAACCGGCGGCAGCGCGCCCGGCACCGCGCCGACCGCGTGGCAAATCCACGACACCTGCTTAAGCGGCGTGTAGGCGAAGAGATAGAGCAGCGTTATCGCGGCGGTCACCGCGGCGGCGAGCAGATTCGCCGCGAGCCACAGCCACGCGCATCCCACGACCGTCGCGGCGACGCCAAAGACCAGCGCCTCGTCCGGGGTGAGGCGCCCCTCCGGAAGCGGGCGATGCTGCGTGCGGATCATCAGCGCGTCGATCCGCCGCTCGAAGTACTGGTTCAGGGCGAGCGTGCCGCCCGCGGCGAGCGCGGTGGCGGCGAGCGTATTGAGCGCGAGCCACAGATCGAAGCGCTCGGCGCTGCCGAGGTAGAAGCCGACCAGCGTGGTCAGCAGAACCATCGCGACCACGCGCGGCTTGGTCAGTTCGTAATAGGCCGCGAGACGTCTGCGCCTGCCCGTTGCTGATTCGAGTGCGATCGCCTCGGTGCTCATGTTGTGCCCGCCTCGTAGCCTGCTCGCGAGCCGAACTGCGCCGCGGATGCCGCGGCACCCTCGGGCACGCTGGCGCCGCGCGAAGCGCGTTCGAGATGCCACGCGCGCAAGGTCAGCGCGAGACAGGTTGCTAGCACCGCCGCGCCGACCGCGACGTGCGAGGTCGTCGGGATGACCGCGCGGCGGCTGAGCACCGTCGCCCCGCCCAACCCTATCTGGACTGCGAGCAGAGCCAGCAATCCCCGCGCAGTGCGGCCGAGGGCCGGCTCGTCGGGGTATTGGCGCAGCGTACGCGCGGCCGTCCATAGCACCATCGCAGTCACGATGACGGCGCCGCATCGATGGGCAAAGTTGACCGCGATCGGCAGCGAGAACATCGGCGGAACGAGATGGCCGAAGGAGAGCGGAAAGTCGGGAATCGCGAGTCCGGCGTGCATGTGGCGCATAATCGCGCCGACGATTATCTGAATGTAGATTATCGCCGTCGTTGCGGCCGCGAGCGGCGCCAGCGGCGCCCGGCCGGTGCGATCGGCCAGCGGCGCCATCGTCTCCCATCGCGGATTGGTGAAGAGCGCCAGCGCGACCATCAGGCAAAAGAACGCCTGCCCGGTCATCGCGTGCGCGACCGCGACCACCAGCGGCAGATCCAGGAGCACGGTTATCCCGCCGAGCACGGCCTGCACGAGCACCAGCCCAAAAGCCGCGAACGCCGTGTACCTGAGCCATGCGCGCCGCTCGGCCATCCACATCCAAAGGGCCAGCGTCAGGGTCAGAATCGAGACCGTGCCGGCGGCCGCGCGATGGCCCCACTCGAAGATGACGCCCGTGCTCCACTGCGGCGGTATCAGGCGGCCGGCATCGAGCGGCCACGACGGCACTGCCATCGCCGAGCCCGTCGAAGTCACCAACCCGCCGGCGAAGATTAGGACAAGGGTCGCTCCGGCGGCGATGACGGCAAACCGATGGATCGCCGGGAGCGAGGCAGAGGCGCGGCTCGCGTCGGGCGAGGACCGAAAGCTGGCTCGCGTGGTCTGTAAGGGCGCGCTCAACCTATTCCGCTTCCATCAAGTCGATCGTGCATCAGGACACATGGCGGCACCTATCAATACGGGTTCCTGGCGCACGGCGCCACCGGACCCGTCGCATTATAAGATTTCCGAAACAATACGCGATCGGAAAAACAATGCAGGCTAAAGCAAGATATCAGCCTGCGCGGACCGTTGCCAAGATTCATCGATCGGCGCGCCCCGGCGCCCCAAAACCGGTTCTTTACGAGCCTCAGAGCGGCCTCACGCGACCCGCGCGCTGCCCTTCTTCGGCTCCGAGGCCTCGAGCGCCTCGAGCGGCTCGATGTCGCGCGCGACGAAGCTCGGCCGCATGATCGAGAAAATCGACGGGACCAGGGTGATAGCGGCGAGCCAGTGCGTCAGCATCAGCAGCGCAAGCAACAGCGCCATCTCAGCCGAGAAACGCAGGCTCGACATCCAGTACCAGGGCATCACGCCGCCGACCAGCGTGGTAGCGGTAAACGTGACGGCCATCCCGGAGGTGTTGATCGCTCGCTTGATCGCGGCGTCATAGTCGTGCAGGCGTCCGTATTCGCGCTTTATTCGGTCCACCACGTACAGGATGTAATCAACGCCGATACCCATGCCGACCGCGGTCACCGGCAGGGTATTGATATTGATCCCGACGCCCTTCAGCCCGATGTACAGGAAGCTTACGACGCCCGCCGCGACGAGCGTCATCAGCACCATGGCGCCGGCGGTCAACGACGCGTAGCTCAGCGCCACCAGGGTGAAGACCACCGCCATGATGAGCAGCGTACTGACGCGGTCGGAGTACGCGATTTCGTCGTTGAGCGCCGCGGTCAGGCCGATACTGCCCCCGGCGAGCACGAACTTGACGTGCGGCATGGGATGGGCCGCGATGAAGCGCTTGGCGCGCGCAAGCGCTTCCATCACGGTCGTGCCCTCCAGGTCCTTGTAGAAGACCACGAACTGGCCGTCGCGGGCGCGGTAGTCCATGTATTGGAAAATGATCGTGGGCGACGGCGCCGAGGACTGATACATGAAGAGCATCTGGCCGATGCCCTTGAGGTCGCGCGGCGGGAGTTGCCACACCGGATCGTTGTAGTGAAAGAGGCTGTTCAGGCGGCCGACCAGGGTCGTGGTGTAGCGGCTGTTGGTCGCCTGGGGCTGCGCGAGCATGTAGTGGCTGAAGTTGTCCAGCAACGCGAGCAGCGCTGGGTCCTTCATCGCGTTGGGCCGGTCGCCCTGGAGATAGACCACCAGCTCGTTGGAGCCGCCATACGTGCGATTGACGTGGCGCGAGGACACGTTGAAGTCGGAGTCCTGCCACAACAGCGGCGAGCCCGGCTCCGTGTAGCCGATCGGCAGCTTGACCGCCTGCTGCAGCCCGAGCGCCACCACCACCGCGGCGATTCCGAACACCACCCATCGGCCGCGGCGGCTGGTGCAGCTCTCGCCCACCCAGTGCAGCGCCGAGGCCATCCAGTGAGGCACGTAATGGCTGGTCACCACCGGCGTCGGCAGGACGTCGAGCAGCAGCGGGAGCAGAATCAGAATGGTGAAAATGTTGGAGAAGCCCCAGAAGCTCGCGAAGAAGGCCACCTTGCGCACCAGCGGAATGGTGGCGACGGCCAGCACCAGGATGCCGCCGGCGTCGGCCAGGATTCCGATCGCACCCGGCAGGAACAGCTCGTCCATCGACTGGCGCACGGCCAGATGGCGGTCGCCGGTCCGCTCGAGCTCCTCGAAATAGCGCTCGAGCAACTGCACTCCGTGGCTGGCGGCGCGCGCCGTCACCAGCAGCGGGATGACGAGGACCAGGACGTCGAGGTTGTAGCCGAGCAGTCCCAGAAAACCGAGCCCCCAGATGACCTGCGCCGAAGCGCCGACGATCGGCAGGATTACCCCATAGGCGCGGCGGAAATAGAGCACCAGCGAGAACAGAATGAACAGGCCGGTCACGCCGAAAATCTCCGCCAGCTCGCCCTTGTAGTACCAGCACCAGGCCTTCAGGACCGGCTCGCCGGTCGCGTACATCACGGTGTTGTCGTCTTCCACCGTGCGCTTGATCTCGGCGAGCCGCCGATGCATCTCGCCGTAATCTATCTGGCCTTCGTTGAAACCTGCGGTGATCAGCGCGCTGGTACCGTCGGGCGAGACCAGGACTCCGTATGCAAGACTGTGCATCACGTCGTACTTGATGCGCGCGAGATCGGCGGCGGAGGTCGGAATCTCGTCGGGCAACAACGGGCGCGAAATAATCAAGCCGCCGCTGGTCGCCACCACTTTGCGCGCATTAGTGCCGGTGATCGAGTTGATCAGGTTGTGATCGACGCCGTTGAGCAGATCGATCTGCCGATGGATGTAGCGGATCTTGTTGAGCGTCTTGTTGGTGAAGATATCGCCGTGTTTGATCTGCAGTTCCACGGTCATGACGTTGGCGGTGCCGAAGATCTGGCGGAAGTGATTGTAGGCGGCAACGTACGGATGGGCCTGCGGGAGCAGATCGCTGAACTTGCTGTACATCCGCACCGCACACGCCTGCCAGGCGAAAAAGATCGTCACCACCGCGAGCAGCGCGAGCGAAGCCCATCGATGTTTCAGGGTCAGGCGGACGATCAAATTGACCAGATGTTCAGCCATCGAAATTCCTGTGGTGAAGTCGGTCAACGGCGCTCTGCGCGAGACTTTTGCTCAAGCCGCGCGCCCGCCGAAGCCGCCGATTCGGGGCACAATACCAACGCCGCCAGTGTTCGCCAATAGCGAGCGGCCCGCGACAGAGACGCAACTCGCCGCGCCGATAAATTATCGAACCGCCATAGAGCCGGCTTTTGGGCCCACTTCCGAGCCGGCTTGCGAACGGGACGCGGCTATGAAGCGCTCGCTCGCTGACCCCTTATCGCATGGAACAAGGCGAGCACGACGATCGCGCCGACCGCCGCGATTGCGATGCTGTAGAGATTCACGCCAGTAACCCCGGAATAACCGAGGGCCTGAAAGATTATGCCGCCGACAAACGCGCCGACGATTCCGAGGATGATGTCCCGCACCAGTCCTTCACCGCTGCGGTTCACGACTTTGCTGCCGATGAAACCCGCAATCAGCCCGACGATCAGCCATGCCAGAATACCCATTTGTATGCTCCTGAGATTTGGATTCGTAGGGAACGATCATCCGGGCGACCTGCACCGCGCTCAGTGGCCCGCTCCGGCGTTTTTCCGAACCGACTGCCTCGCATAGCATTTCCGCAGCTCTCGTCGCGACCGCCGGGGGCATCCGCCGAACCGCGGCCGCGAGCAGGTTTGGCGCGGCGCTACGCTTTGCGATAGTAGATTCGGTTGCCAGGACGCGGATAGCGCGGAGGTCAGCGGGTGAACAATTTTGCGACATTGCCCGAGCTTTTCACTGCACAGGCTGAAAGGCTTGGCGATCGAGCCTTCGTGCGCGACAAGACGGGTACGGCCTGGCGCGATCACTCCTGGAACGAGATCGCCGACGAGGCCGCGCGGCTGCGCTCGGGCCTGCTCGAACTGGGACTCGAGCGCGGCGACCGGCTCGCGATCCTGTCGGAGAACTGTCCGCGCTGGGTCATAGTTGACCAGGCGGCGCTCGGGATGGGCGCTGTGATCGTGCCCCTTTACACCACGGCCGGGGGCGAAGAGACCCGCCACATCCTCGCCGATTCGGGCGCGAGCCTGGTCGCGGTCAACGGCGATGCGGCGCTCGCGAAAACCGTCGAGATCGCGCGCAACCTGCCCGACCTCCAGGGCATCATCCAGATGACTCCCGCCGAAGGCGCACCGCCCTCGTATGGTGACCGGGGCCGGCTCAGAATCTTCACCATCTCTCAGATAACCGCGCATCCGCCGACCCCGCCAATCGAAGGTTCGCGCGAGGATCTGGCGACGCTCATCTATACTTCGGGCACCACCGGACCGTCCAAGGGCGCGATGCTCACGCACGGCAATCTGCTCGCCAACTGCGAATCGTCGCAGGCCGCGCTCGACCTCGACGAGCAGGACGCGACGCTTTCGTTCCTGCCGATCGCTCATTCGTTCGAGCGCACCGCCGGCTATTACACGGTGATGATGGCGGGCGGCTCGATTTCCTACGCCGAAGGGCTGGGCCAGATCGCGCAGAACCTGCTCGAAGTCAATCCAACCATCGTGCTGACCGTTCCGCGCGTGCTCGAGGCGGTTCACACGCGCGTGATGCGCACGGTCGAAGCGGGATCGGCCGTGCGGCGGGCGCTGTTCAAGAGCGCGATCGCGGTCGGCGCGCGCGCCGCGGCCTATCGTCACCGGGGCGAGACCGTACCAGCCAGCCTCGCGGCTCCGCTGGCGCTCTTTCGCAAGCTGGTCTTCGCGCGCATCCGCGCGATCTTCGGCAACCGCCTGCGCTACCTGATCTCCGGCGGCGCGCCGCTGCCGCGCGAGATCTGCCGCTTTCTGGCGGCGGCCGAAGTCCCGATCGTCGAGGGTTACGGGCTGACCGAAGCCGCGCCGGTGGTCTCGGTGAACCTCCACGGTCACACCCGGATCGGCACGGTGGGCCGCCCGCTGCGCGACGTCGAGGTGCGCACGGCGCCCGACGGCGAGTTGTTCGTGCGCGGTCCCAACGTGATGCGCGGCTACTACAAGCTGGAGGTCGAGACGCGCGAGGCGATCGACGGCAACGGCTGGCTCCATACCGGCGACATCGCGCGAATCGACGACGACGGCTACATCAGCATCACCGACCGCAAAAAGGAAATCATCGTGCTCTCCGGCGGCAAGAACGTGTCGCCCGCCAACCTCGAGAACCGGCTGACCTCGGACCCGGCGATCGCACAGGCCTGCGTCGTCGGCGACCGCCGCAAACATCTGGCTGCCCTGATTGTCCCCGACTTCGAATACCTGGCCACCCAGCCGCCGTTGAAGCTGATCGCGATGCGCCCGCATGAGCAGGCGGTCACCGACCCGGCGCTGCGCGACTTCTATCATCAGCGCGTGCGCGAGCTGAATAAGGGCCTCTCGGACGTCGAGACGATTGTCGCCTTCGCGCTGGTGGCGCATCCGTTCAGCCAGGACAACGGCGAGCTCACGCCGACGCTCAAGCTGCGGCGCAAGGTCGTTATCGAGCACTATCGCGAGGCGATCGAATCGATGTACGGAGGGTAGCTCGCAGCCCAACGCCGGCCGCGGCTACTCGGCGAGGTAGTAGTCAACCGTCGTGACGAGGCGGAGCTTCTTTTCGATCGAGGCGCGCTCTTCGGTCGGATTGGGCGTTTCGCCGTCGCGGCTCATCACCTGAAAGACGCCCTCGCTCGCGCGCCGGATCGCGCCGAGATGGCTCTTGGAGTCGGCCGCGAATTGCTCGGCCAACGTCCGCGCGCTCTTGGTCGCCTGCGCCAGCATCGCGGGCCGCATGTCGCTTAAGCGGGTGAATAAGTAAGCGGGGTTGGCGGCGCCGCTTTGCTGATGTCCGTCCAGCACCACGCCCTGCCGAATCAGCTCGCTCGTCAGCTCGCTCGCCTCGCGCACCGAGTCTATCTTGGTGGTGCGAATCTCGAAGCCGGCGGTGATGACGTAGCGCCGGGAGGCTTCGACGTTGGGCGGGCCCATCAAGGTAGCAAAGGCGAACTGGTCGTTGATCCGCGTCGTCAGGGGCACGATTTCGCGGTCGATGAAGCCGGATTTGGCGATGAAAGCGCGCACCAGCTCGCGATCGCGTTCGCTCGTGGCGCTGACCGCGCTGATATCGGCGCCGGTCGCGGTAAAGCTCAGCGTCCACACGGCGAGATCGGCCTTGACGTCGCGCTCGGCCAGTCCCTTGACGCTGACGTAACGCTCGGGGCGCCGGCCCTGGAGAAAGCCCTGCCCGACGAAGAAGCCGCCCAGTGCCGTTCCGGTCCCGACCAGGAGGCCGAGAATCACCGCGGCTGGAAACGAGATCGACCCGCGCTCCATCTTGCTGCGGGAATCAGCTCTGCGGGTTCTCTTCGCTCTCGAGAGCGAGGACCGTATGGATCGTCACCAGGCGCTTGACCAGGTAAGACCGCTTGCCGCGCGGCGTATGCACCTCGATATCGTCCTGCGCGGTCTTGCCGATCAGCGCGCGTCCCAGCGGCGAGGAAAGCGAGATGCGATTGGCGGCGCCGTCGACCTCCTCGGGCACCACGATCTCGTATTCGACGCTGACGCTCTCGTCGAGGTCTTCGAGCTCGACGCGGCTGCCCAGGCCGACCGTGTCGCGCGGGATCGAATCGAGGTCGATTCGCGCGAGCTCGGCGACGCGCGCTTCAAGATTGGCCAGGCGCGCGCGCAGGAATTCCTGGCGCTGCTTGGCCATCGCCCACTCTGCATTCTCGGAGAGGTCGCCGTGCGCGCGCGCCCGCTCCAGCTCCTTGGGCAGTTCCACGGTTAACTCGCGCTTGAGGTTTTCCATCTCCTTGCGCAGCCGCTTGACTACTGGAAGTTCAGCCATTGCTCTCCTGAAACCCGAAGCTTGAAACGCATTTTATCGGCAACAGGATCTTGTCACCCGGCGTCCGCCGCTAATCGGCTACGATCGAAGTCAGACTGCGATTGACCCCGGGCACGCTCTGAATTTTGTGCACCACCAATTCGCCGAGCGAAGAGACGTCGGAAGCTTCGGCGACGGCGATGATGTCGTGGGGGCCGGTCACGGCGTGAGCGCTGGAGATTCCCGCCACTTGTCTGAGCTTGGTTGCGACTTCTCGAGCCTTGCCCGGCGAGGTATCGACGAGGATGAACGCTTTGACCGACATCTGTACTTCCTCCTTGACGAATTTGCTCCGCGCATTCTCGCCGGCGCGGCGGGGTCAGCGCGCCTCCGGCGGAATCGCGACTCCCTGTTCGTACTTGTAGAAGCCGCGGCCGGCCTTGCGCCCCAGATAGCCCGCGTCGACGTATTTCTTGAGCAGCGGACACGGCCGGTATTTGTCGTCGCCGAACGTGCGATGCATCACTTCCATGATCGCAAGGCAGGTGTCGAGGCCGATCAGGTCCGCGAGTTCGAGCGGGCCCATCGGCTGATTGGTCCCGAGCTTCATCGCAAGGTCGATATCGCTTACGCCGCCCACGCCTTCGTACAGCGTGTAGATGGCCTCGTTGATCATCGGCAGCAGCACGCGGTTCACGATGAAGCCGGGGAAGTCCTCGGCGGTCATGGTGCTCTTGCCGAGCCGTTCGGCGAGCGCGCGCGTCTGCTCGAAGGTTTCCTGCGAGGTCGCCAGTCCGCGGATGATCTCGACCAGCTTCATTGCCGGCACCGGGTTCATGAAGTGCATCCCGATAAATCGCGGCGCGCGGGTCGTGCGCGCGGCCATCCGGGTGATCGAAATCGACGAGGTGTTGGAGGCGAAAATGACCTCGGGCGGGCAGACCTTGTCCAGCTGCTGGAACAGTTTGATCTTGGCCTCTTCGTTCTCGACCACGGCTTCGATAACGAAATCGACCTCGCGAAAATCGTCGAGCCGGGTGGTGGTCCTGATGCGGCGAAGAACGCGCTCGCTCTCTTCGGGTTTGATCCGTCCGCGCTTGGCCATCCGATCGAGGTCGCGCCCGATATTCTCCACGCCGCGCCGGCACAGATCCTCGCTGATGTCGTGGATCAGAACGTCCAGACCCGCCTGCCCGGCCACCTCGGCAACGCCACCACCCATTTGTCCCGAACCTACGATTCCGACCCTGCTGACCGCCATCAAGTATTCTCCATCAAGTCGCGGCTTCCAGCGAAACTTCCGTGAAGCGCGCTATCAGTCAAGTTCTCCTGCGCAGCCTTCTCCTGCGCAGCGCCGATCAGGACGGCTCCGGCGGCTTGTCGCCTGCCCGCCACGTGCCCTCGCTACCGCCCGATCGGATTGAGCGGCGCACCCGGCGCACGTCCTCAGGCGATTGTCGGCCCGGCATGCCCAATCCACGCATCAACACGTTGGTCAGCTCCGAGGTCAAGCGGTCCCGCAGGGTGGGCATATCGCCCACCTGCGCATCCAGCACCCGGTCCACTTGCTCCCGCGAGAGACCCTCAGCGACAAAGATGTCCACCAGCCCAACCAGTCCCACCGTTCCGCCCGCCTGCTCGACGATTCTGACCACTTTGGCGCACACCGGACAGGTCCGGCGGATCAGTCCGGCCCATTGCCGGCAATAGAGGCAGCGCATCCGGTGGTCTCAGCCTACCTCGCCAAAGCGAAAGCGGGCGCGCGCCCTCGCAGGCCCGCTGCCCCGCTTTGATGTCGAAACTACACCGGCTCATCATGCGCGGCAAGCAGAGTCGGCTTCCGTGCTCGACGATCCGCCTTGACACCACGCGCGCTGGCGTAATAGCCTTAATTGAGAATGGTTCTCAATTACAAGATCGGCTGACGAGCCTATACCGCGTCACGGGTTCAGGAATTATTAAGTGCCCACGGTCTTCCCCTATTTCGTATATTCTTTCGGCATCCTGGTTCGCGAAGGCTCCGAAGCTCTCCTGGTAATCATCGCCCTCCTGGCCGCGGTACGAGAGGCCGGGCAGGAACGGCGTGCGCGCGATATCTATGCCGGAGCGCTTATTGCGATCGGGCTCAGCCTCGTGCTCGCATGGGCGGTCAACCATCTCATCGCCGACAATACCAGCGACACCCTCGAAGGCATCTTCCAGTTGCTCGCGGCGGCGACGCTCTTTTACGTCAGTTCGTGGCTGACGGCGCGCAGCCAGAGCGACCGCTGGCGCACCTTCCTGCACAACAAGGTCGCGGCCACGCGCGGCATCGCCGGACCGTCAATCGCGCTTGGGCTGACCGCGTTTCTGGCGGTGATGCGCGAGGGCGCCGAGACCATCGTTTTCTTCCAGGCGCTGCTTGGCGGCGCGACCGAGACGGTCGAGCGCCACGCCGTGTTCGCGGGCCTGCTGGCCGGCGCGGTCGCGCTCGCGATAATTTTCATGGTTCTGCGCAAAGCCGCCTTCCGGATACCGCTCGGCTCGTTCTTCACCGCAACCTCGGTGCTGCTCTATGCGATGGCGGTGGTCTTCGTCGGCCAGGGGATCTCGAGCTTCCAGGAATCGGGCGTGATGCGCGCGACTTTCGTTGACTATGTGCCGACCATCCAGGTGCTGGGACTATTTCCCACCGTGCAGACGCTGGCGGCGCAGGCCGGGATGCTGGTGCTGGCGGCGCTGGCCCTGCTGGTCCCCGCTCGAGCGGCGAGACGTAAGCCGGGCGCCGCACCGAAAGCGGCCGCAGGCAAAGTCACTCCGCACGTCGCCTAGGACGCGAGCGCCGCGCGCGTTGGCGTAAGCCCCCTTTTCCGTCCACCCGTATCGCGTCCGCGTGAGGCCATTTTCCGCGCCGCGATGTTGCCCCCACGTCCCGAAAGCTGTACGCAGTTGTTCCTGAGGAATGTGCGCGATGCCGCCATCTGCCAACGATCCGACCACCAGCGATCCGGCCCATCCGGTGGCCGGCGAGGCCACAGCGCCCCACGCTGCCCCTGCAGCGCCGCCCGCGCGCAGCGTCATCGAATTCGTATGGGGCGCGGCTGCGACCGCAATGGCCGTGGTGTACACGGCGATTTTCGCGCCGCTCGCCGCCCTGGTCGGGATCCTCGGCTACCCGCATCTGGCGACGCCGGTCTCGCGGCTTTGGGGCCGGTTGATCCTCTGGACCTGCGGCGTCAAGCTCGAGATTGACGGGCTTGAAAATCTCGCCGGTCTCGATACCTACGTTCTCGTTTCCAATCATCAGAGCTTCTTCGACATCTTTGCGATCTGCGCCTTGATGCCCGGGGACCCGCGCTTCATAGCGAAGCGCGAGCTGGAAAAAATTCCGATCGTAGGCCTGGCGATGCGCCGCTCTGGGCACGTCATGATCGACCGCGCCAAGGGCGGTCAGGCGATCCGCAAGGCGGTCAAGGCCGCGCGCGACGGCTTCTCGATCGTCGTTTTTGCCGAAGGCACGCGCCACAGCGACAACCGCGTGCATCCGTTCAACGACGGGGCGGCCTGGCTGGGGATCGCGACGCGGCAAAAATGCGTGCCGATGGCGATTAGCGGCAGCGCCGGTTTCTTTCCTCGCGGCGCCCGAATAGTGAGGCCCGGGCGGCGGATGCGGATGGCGATCGGGCCGGCCATCGACACCGCCCAGCTCAAGGGCGCCGACCGCGAAGCGATGACCCGCCAACTCGAAGAAAACGTGCGAGCGCTTTTCAGAGCGGAAATCTAGAAGCGCGGGCGCCCGGCGCTGTTGATGCCGGTTTCATCCCGCGAAATCTTTCACGCTGCGGAGATTCAGAGCTTGCGATCGAAGATGAACAGCGAAACATTGTTGGCGATTTTCGGATCGATCGCAAGCACGCGGCGGCCTTGATCGATCTTCGGGGCGGGCGCTTCGAGACCCGCGCTTTTGAGCGCCGCCGCGACTTGCCCGATATCTTCCGCTTCCAGCCACAGGCCGGCGAGCCCCTCCCCGCTTGAGGCAATCGTCGCGGCCGCGGCGGCGCCCCCGATCAAGCGGATTTCCGCGCCGCCCACCTTGAGCGTCGCGGTGTCGCCGCCCGCGGCGTGCTTCAATTCAAAGCCGAAATTGCCCTGGTAGGTCTTGACTGCGTCGTCGAGATCGCTCGTCGCAACCTCTAGCGCATCGAAACGTTTCAACATTGCCATCGTTATTGACCGTCGCTCGCTCGTCGCCCTGCTTTGGTCCGTGTTACCGCGCCGTCACTGCCTGCCGAGACCCATCGAAAAATCCACGGTCGCGGTCTTGCCCGGCTCGACCGTCACCTTGCGTCTTTGCGTGCCGAGTTTTTCCTGCCACGCCTCGAGCGTGTAGGTCCCCGGCGGAACATCGTTTATCGCGAATTTACCGCCGCCGGTCACCGCATAGTACGGATTGCCCGCCACGAACCACCATCCGTGCATCCAGTTGTGCGCATCGCAGCTGACGCCGATCAACTCGGGATACTTGAGGGGCGCGGTCACAATCACGCGCTTGAATGGCGGCTGCGCCATGTCGAGCGCGGGATTGAGCTTCGACTCGGTGCGCACGCTATGCAGAATGCCGTCGGAGTTGACGATATCGATCGTGCTGCCGGCGGGAAGCGCCAGCACGTGCGGCGCATATTCGCAGCCCTTCTGATCGAACTCCACGTCCTTGTGCGGGACCAGCGGCGCGCCCGCGGCGATGTCAACGATGCTGACGACGGCGTTCTGGATGCCGCCGTCGGCGCCCACGACCAGGCTTTCGTCATAGTGCGGCGCGGCGCCGCAGACCTCGCGATCCTTGCTGATCTCGACCGGCTTGCGCGACGGCGGCGCGCCGTCAAAACGGACCGTGCCGGCAATCGCGCCGCCGTTGGTCACCGTCTCGGAGTGGTAGGCGCGCGCGCGCACCGCGAGCGCAAGCGATGCGATAAGGATGGCGGCGGCGAGACCGGCGGGAGCAAGGAGACCGGGCCGGTAGCGCAAAACCTGCCTCTCAGGACCGCCCTGCTAGACGGCGAGCTTGGTGGCGATCACGACGCGATGAAACGAGAAGCGCGCGATACGCTCGTTGCGCTCGACGTGAATCTTATGGCCGTCGAGCACGTCGCTTACGCGCAGCCGCGTCGTCCATCCGAGATGAAGCGTGATCGGATTGGCGGCCCATACGAGCGAGTAGAGCAGCGGGTTTTCGCTGGCGAAATGATTGATCATGACGATCTTGCCGCCCGGCTTACACACCCGCACCATCTCCTGCATCATGCGCAGCGGATCCGGCACCACCGTCATCACGTGAAACGTCGTCACCCAATCGACGCTGTTGTCGGGAAACTCCAGGTTGAGCGCGTCGCCCTGGCGGACGTCAATATGACTCCAACCGTTCTCGCGCGTCTTCCTGATCGCGAGCGCCAGCATATCGGCCGAGGGGTCGATCCCGACGACCTTGACGTAGGGCGGATAGGCGTCGAGCGAAATTCCGGTGCCCACCCCGACTTCCAGCATCTGCTGCCCGGGGCGCAGGTTGAGCTGCTCGATTATCTCGTGCTCGTGATCGACGAAGATGCGGCCGAACGTGTGGTCGTAGAAACGTGCCAGGTCGGAATAGACGCGGCTCTGATGCGGTTCGCCCATCGCTAGTAGTACCTCAAGCCTCTTTGCGAGACAGGGCGCGCTTGCAGGAATACCGCGCGCGCATCCCTCCCCTTCAAATTTTCCCCACCTGAGCGCTAGGCTGCCGCGTTGATGCCACGCGTCTGACGCTTGAAGGACGCGATGTCCCGCTTGCGAAAGCGCCACTGGCGTCCTTTCTTGAACGCGGGCAGGATGTTGCGGCGTGCGAATTCGTTGACAGTGTCGGGACTCAAATCGAGCAGAAACGCCACTTCCCGGGAGTTCAAAAGCACGTCGTCTTTGTCTGCCATGGGTCGTGCTCCAGAACTCGCGGTTTTTAACATGAACCCTTTTGTGAAGTCAGGGCATTGTGGCAAAACGCAGTCCAAACCGCCATGGCCCGGCGTGGTCGTGTATGCGAAGAAACGAGGACTTAGCGTCAACACATAAATTAGCGCGTCATAATTATACTCAGACGCCAATAGTGTCTCAGACGCTAATGGTATTAAGACGCCGCGCTGCGATCCGATCGTCGTACCACGCCCGCGTCACCACAAAGCAGGAGAAGACGCCCGTCAGCACGCCGACGCAGAGCGTCACCGCAAAACCCTTCACAGGTCCGGTTCCGAACTGGAACAGGATCAGACCGGCAACGAAGGTCGAGATATTGGAATCGCGAATCGCCGACCATGCGCGTTCGTAGCCGAGCCGCACCGCCTCGCGCGGCGTCTTGCCCAGGCGCAACTCCTCGCGCATCCGTTCGTTGACCAGCACGTTGGCGTCAACCGACATTCCGAGCGTCAGCACGATGCCGGCGATGCCCGGCAGGGTCAGGGTCGCCTGCAGCGCCGCCATCACGCAGATCAGCAGCAGGATGTTAAGCGAGAGGCCGAAGTCGGCGAGCATGCCAGCGCCGTTATAGTAAAGCGCCATGAAGATCAGCACCACGAGGGCGCCGACCACGAACGACAGCTCGCCCTCGCGAATCGAGTCGCGGCCAAGCGACGGTCCGACCGTGCGCTCTTCGATAATCTCGACCGGCGCCGGCAGAGCGCCCGAACGCAGCACGATCGCAAGTTCGTGCGCCTCGTCGTAGGTGAAGCTGCCGGTTATCTGCACGTGGCCGCCGGGAATCGGCTCCCTGATGACCGGGGCGGAATAGACGACGTTGTCGAGCACGATCGCGATCTTGCGGCCTACGTTGGCCGAGGTGATGGCGGCGAAAATCTGCGCGCCGCGCTGATCGAGATCGACGCTGACGTAGGGACCCTCGAGCTGGGCGCCGGGGCGCACGCGCGCGTCGGTGATGGTATCGCCGGTGAGCAGCACCGGGGACTCGATCAGGTAGGGCTCGCGGCCGCCGCGGCTGGCCGGGCCATAGAGGACTTCATCCCCAGGCGGCGGTCCGTCGCGCAGCGCGTCCGACACTGAATGACTGTCGTCCACCAGCTTGAACTGCAGCACGCCGGTCTTGCCGATCAGCTCTTTGGCGCGCTCGGGGTCCTGGATCCCGGGCAGCTGCACCAGGATCTCGTCGTTGCCTTCCTGGGCGATCGTGGTTTCGCGCACGCCGAGCTGGTCGATACGATTGCGGATGGTCTCGAGCGCCTGCTCCATCGCGTTGCGGCGCACCTGGTCCAGTGCCATCGGTCGGAAAGTCATTTGGTAGGCCGGCGCGGCGTCGCCCGAGTTCGGGGCCAGCCCGATCGTCATGTCGGAAAAGACCTTGCCCGCGAGGTCAAGGAACGCGCTCCGCTCGTCCGCGCTCGCGAGCGTCACCGTCACCGAGGTCGCGTCCGAGGTAACGTTCTTTACCTCGAGTTTGTTCTCCTTCATCTCCTGCTTGAGGTCTTCGCCGACGCGACGAAGCTGGGTCTTGACCGCCTCGTCGAGTTTGACCTCGAGCAACAGATGGGTGCCGCCCTGGAGATCGAGTCCGAGCTGGATCTTTGGCGTCGGGATGGTGGCGGTCCACCAATCTGGCAGCGCGCCGCTGATGCTGGGCAGAAGGATCAGCACGGCGAGGAAAGTCAGGGCCACGGCGAGGTAGAGCCGAGTGCGTCCGCTGCCGCCGGTGAAGTGAAGCCAGAGAAAGGCGCCCGCCACCGCGAGCAGAATAATGATCGGGATGAAATCGGCGTTGGCGTTTGCTGCGTTTTCCACTGTTCTACTTTTTCACTTTCTACTTTTTCGGCGGGCGCGGCGAAATCGGGCTGAACGCGCGCCGTGGTCACTCCGCCTTCTGGTTCTTACCGGCCGGAGCCTTGCCGTAACTCGAAAGCCCGGTTATCTGGCTGCGCTCGACGCGCACGCGCACGTTCGGCGCGATCTCCAGCACGACAACCTTCTCACCGATCTCACTTACCCGCCCCAGCAACCCGCCGGCGGTCACCACGTCGTCGTTGCGCTTGAGCTTGGCCAGCATGTCGCGATGCTCGCGCGCCTTGGTGCTCTGGGGACGCAGGAAGAACCAGTAAAAGGCTACGATCAGGAGGGCAAAAGGCACTCCCGGCCCATACAGCAATTGATCGATAAGCGGCGCTTGTTGACCGGCGGCCGCTCCGCCCGCGCTTTGCGCCCACGCAATTCCTTCAAGAAACATCGGCGACCATTCTATCCTTTATGTACTTCGGCTGCGCGTAGTTACTCCGGCTGCGCGCTTTGCCCGCCGCCAAGCCGCGCCAGCGCGGCGGCGGCAAATTCCCGGTAAGTGCGAGATGCGATAGCAGCTTGCATCCCGGCCATCAAGCGGGCGTAGAAGTAAAGATTATGTTCCGTTAGCGCGCGCGCCGCCAGAATCTCGCCCGAAATATATAGATGACGGAGGTAGGCGCGGCTAAGCCGCTGACACGTGCGGCATCCGCACCCATCTTCCAGCGGTCGGGGGTCGCGGACATATACCGATTGCTTGATCGACAGGCGGCCGTCGCTGGTGAACGCACTGCCGTTGCGCGCGTTGCGCGTGGGCAACACGCAATCGAAGAGGTCGTAGCCCATCCCGACCGCAGCGACCAGGTCCTCCGGCGTGCCCACGCCCATCAGGTAGCGCGGGCGCTCCGCCGGGAGCAAGGTCGCGCTCAGCGCCGCCATTTCGCGCATCTGTTCTTTCGGCTCGCCCACCGCAAGCCCTCCCGCCGCGAAACCATCGAACGGCATCGCGGTTATCTGCGCCGCGCTTCGCCGCCTGAGTTCCGGATAGACGCCGCCCTGGATTATCCCGAACAGCGCCTGATGCGAACTGCGCCGCGCCGCGCCGCATCGCTCGGCCCATCGCGCCGTCAACTCGAGCGACGCCGCGGCCCGCGCACGCTCGGCCGGATACGGCGTGCATTCGTCGAGCGCCATCATCAGGTCCGACCCGATCCGCTCCTGAATTTCGACCGCCCGCTCCGGCGTCAGCATGAATTCCGATCCGTCCAGGTGCGAGCGAAAGCGGATCCCGTCGGCACCGATCGCGTTGAGTTTGGCAAGGCTCATCGCCTGGAATCCGCCGGAGTCGGTCAACACGGCGCCGTCGAAGCCCATGAAGCGCCCGACTCCGCCCAATTCCTCGATCAGCTCCGCGCCGGGCCGAAGCGCGAGATGGTAGGTGTTGGCGAGCACCAGCCGGTAGCCCAACTGCCATAGTTCCTCGGGCGCCATCGCCTTGACCGCGGCGCGGGTGCCGACCGGCATGAAGGCCGGCGTCGCGACTTCGCCGTGCGCGGTCGTCATCCGGCCCGTCCGCGCGTCGCCGTCGCGCTCCAGGACTTCGAAACCAAACCCCGGCAGACCGAGCCCCGGCGCGGCGGTCTCGCGATCGGATGGCATCTTCGCGCTCACAGGATCAGCATCGCGTCGCCGTAGCTCAGGAAGCGGAAGCGATGGCGTACGGCCTCGCGGTAGGCGTCGAGAATCTCTTCGCGCCCTGCCAAAGCCATCACCATCGCCAGCACCGTCGAGCGCGGCATATGGAAATTGGTAATCATCGCGTCGGTCGCGCGGAAGCGATACCCGGACGAAATAAAAAGTCCGGTGGCGCCTTCGGCGTCGCCGGTTATCGCATGCGATTCGAGCGCGCGCACGCTGCTGGTGCCGACCGCAATCACACGGGCGCCGGTTCGCCGCGCGAGCGCCGTCGCCTGCAGGGTCGCGGGCGGGATCGTGTACCACTCGGCCTCCATCGTATGCGCCTCGACCTGCGGCTCGCGCAGCGGCGTAAACGTGCCCGGCCCGATATGGAGCGTCACGAAGGCGGCGCGCACGCCCGCGGCCGCGAGCTTCGCCAGGAGCTCGCGCGTGAAGTGCAGTCCGGCCGTCGGTGCCGCGACCGCGCCCGGCTGTGCCGCGTACACGGTCTGGTAATCGTCCCGGTCGGCCGGGCCCGGTTCGCGATGGATGTAGTGCGGGAGCGCCAGCGCGCCTGCGCTATCCAGGATGGCCTCGATCGAAGCCGGGCCGTCGCTCACGACCAGCGGACGGCCGGGACGCTGAAAGCCCGCGACCCGGAGCGCGCGGCCGTCCTCCAGCGTGAGGCGAGCGCCCTCGCGCACTTCGCGATGGCCTCGCATCAGCGCGAGCCACGCTCCCGGCGGTTCGTCCACCGGACGCACCATCAGCAGTTCGACCGCGCCGCCCGTAGGTTTGCGTGCGAAGAGCCGCGCCGGAAAAACGCGCGTGTCGTTCAGCAACAGCAGGTCGCCGTCGCGCAGAAAATTCCCGAGCTTGTAGAAGCGCGAGTGCTCGATCGTGCCGGCGCGCCGGTCGAGCACCATCAGGCGCGCCTCGTCCCGGCGCTCAAGCGGCTCCTGCGCGACCAGATCCGGCGGCAGATTATAGTCGAGTTCGCTAAGACGCATCGCGCTGGCGTTCGCGGAAAATCAAGCCCGCGCCAACGAATGAAAATATCACCACCCGCGCGGCGGCGATACGCACCTGGATTACGTCCTCGATGGTTTTTGAGGTGTTGGCGCCAATAAAGGGGCGCTCTTTGCGGTGTCATCCTGAGCGAGCGCCGCGCGAGTCGAGGGATCCCGATCCTTTCCGGGTCTTCGTCGCGGATGCCTCGACTCAAAAAGATTCCGGGTTCCCTCGACTCCGGCAGCCTTCGCTCGGGATGACTGAGCAGGAAGCTCCTTCCACGATGACTGAAGAGAAAGCTCGACTGATCAACGGGGAGCGATTTTCGTACTTACCGCCCCCCGCCCCCAGCCCCAGGAACCGCCGCCAACCCTTACGCGATGCGCAGCACGATTTTGCCGAAGTGCTCGCTCGCCGCCATCATGCGATGGGCCTCGGCAGCGTCGGCCATCGGCACGGCCTTATAAATCGGCGGGCGCAGCCGGCCGGCTTCGAGCGCCGTGCCGAAACGCTCAATAAAAGCGGCGATAATCGTCGCCTTCTCCTTCTCGGAACGCGTGCGCAGCGTCGAGCCGATCACCTTCATATGGCGCCGCAGGACCGCGCTCAGGTCGATCTCCGCGCGCGCGCCCTTCATCAATCCGATGAGCACGAGGCGCCCGCTATGCGCGAGCGCTTCGAGGTTCAGACCGAGGTAGGCGGCGCCGATGCTGTCCAGGATGATGTCGGCGCCGCGACCGCCGGTCGCGGTCTTGACCGCGGCGGGAAACGACCCCGAGTTGTAGTTGATCGCGACGTCGGCGCCGAGCTTGAGGCATTGCTCGCACTTGGCATCGCTGCCCGCGGTGACGATCGAGCGCAACCCGCCTTCCTTGCAGAGCAGAATCGACGCGGTGCCGACGCCGCTGCCGCCGCCATGCACCAGCACCGATTCGCCCGGCGATGCGCCGGCCAGCATGAAGATATTGAGGAAGGCGGTGATGAATACCTCGGGAAACGCCGCGCCCTCCTCGTCGCTCAGCGAGCGGGGGATTTTCATCGCCGAGCCGGCATCGACCGCTGCCAACTCGGCGTAGCCGCCGCCCGCCAGCAGAACCATCGCGCGCTCGCCGACGCGCCATCCTTCGACTCCCGCTCCGACCGCGGCGACCTCGCCCGCGCATTCGAGACCGAGGATTTCCGAGGCGCCCGGCGGCTGCGGATAAAAGCCCTGACGCTGCATCACGTCGGCGCGGTTGACGCCTGCGTATTTGACCCGGATCAGCAACTGGCCCGGTCCGGCCGTGGGATCGGCGGCCGCGCCGATTTTGAGCACGCTCTCGTCGCCCGGTTTCTCGCAAACTACCGCCTTCATCGCCGGAACATCCTCCCGCGCGCAGCAGGCGCGAAGCCCCCCGCGCGCGCATAAATGCGGAGAGGGTCCGCGATGGACCCTCTCCGGAAAAAAGGACCGCGAACGCCGCCGCGAGCTAGATCTTGTAGTCGATGATCGTCACGCCGACGTTCTGGAAATTCGTCATCTCTTCGAGGATCGCCGAGGCGCCGTCGAGTCCGACCGTGCCGGTGATCATCGCCTTGGGATTGAGCTTCTTGGCCTCGACCATCTGGAGCATCCCGGGGTAGCGCGTCGACTGCATCCCGAGCGTGCCGATGATTTGCAACTCCATCAGCACCATTTTGTCGATCGGTACCGCAATTTCGCCCTTCTCGGCCTGCGTGGTGAGACCGATCTGGAGATGGCGTCCCTGCTTGCGCAGGCTGTTGATCGAGTTGCGGCAGGTGGCGGCGACGCCCAGCGCGTCGACCGAGACGTGCGCGCCGCCCTTGGTGATATCGACGATCGCTGCCGCCGGATCGCCGGCCTTGGCGTTGACGATATGGCTCGCGCCGACTTCTTTCGCCAGTTCGAGCTTGCGCCCGTCGAGATCGACCGCAATGACGTTGGCGCCGATCGACGACGCGATCTGGATCGCGGCAAGACCGATTCCGCCGCAGCCGTGCACTGCGACCCATTCGCCGGGCCGCACCTGCGCGCGGTCGACGATTCCGTGGTACGAGGTCATGAAGCGGCAGCCCAGTGAGGCGCCTTCGAGAAAGCCGACCCCATCAGGCATTTTGACCAGGTTGAGATCGGCGAAGGGGATGCCGACGTACGAGCCGTAGCCGCCATGATACGTGACGCCGGGGATGAGCGGCGTATTGCAGATGTTGGAGTTGCCCGAGCGGCACAGCTCGCAGGTGCCGTCGCCCTGGCTGAACGGGACGAGCACGCGTTCGCCCTTTATGAAGTCCTTGACCTCTTTGCCGACTTCCTGGACCACGCCGCAGAATTCGTGGCCCATGATCATCGGCATGCTGGGCGTGAGGCCGACCCAGGTCCAATCGCCCGACCACAGATGCCAATCGGAGCGGCAGATACCTTCCGCGGCGGTCTTGATGATCGCGCCATTGGGAGGACACTGCGGATCGGGCATGTCCCTGACGACCAGCGGTTTGCGAACGCCTTCCATAACTGCAGCTTTCATTGTGTCCTCCTTGAGGCGGAATCCTGCGCGCGGCCAACCTTTCGTATAGCGCCACGCCCCGAGACTGGCAAACTGTTTCGGATCGATCACGCGGCGAGCGCCTCCAGCGTGCGCTGGTAGCCGGCGAGGTCGGACGCGTCCACCTCGACGCGAAACAGATCCCCGCCGGCCTCGGCGTCGGCTGCGAGCCGCTCGCGCCTCGGCACCGTTCCGTCGAGGGTTGCCCGTCCCGCGCAGGTTCGCAGGCGGGGCGTTATGGTAACTCCCCTCCGTTAACTAGGATGTAGGGCTGCCTGGGGACCTAAACCGCGTCTTATTCTCGCTCACCTTCAATGCTGAAAGCGCGCTGACCTACATTCGATTCAACGTGAAGACCGGAATCTCTCTTTCGGTCTTGGTTTGATAGTCATTAAAAAGAGGCATTATCTTCGCCAGCGCGTCGAAGAGCCGCTTGCGCTCGGCCCCGGAAACCTGAACCGCTCGCGCCTGATACTTTTCCGTACCGACTTCGACGGTCACCACCGGATTTTTGATTAGATTGTAATACCAGGGCGGATTCTTCGGAGCGCCACCATAGGACGCAATTATCACAACGCGGTCGCCATCAACCGCATAGCATAGCGGCCGTGTCAGGGTGCGACCGCTCTTCGCTCCGGTCATTGTAATCAGCGCGATCGGCATACCTTCCAATGCCCCGCCGGCTATGAAGGGATACTTTTTGAGTATGTCGCGGGGCAGTTTGCCCTGATTCGCGCGAAACTCTTGGATCACGGTTTGGTTGAGCTTGTCGATCTCGCCCGGATCCGCGCGCAAACGATCGGGCTCGGCTGTATTCGCCATTGTGTGCTCCATGATTCCCCTATGGTGGGAATGGTATCGTATATGTTGTCATAGCGCCGGTCATGAAAAACAGCCCAGCAAATCTTCGTCTCAGGATCTGCGCGTTTACGTTGAGAGCGGTCTCGTGACCCAATCCTTGACCCCTTAGGTCCGCCTGAGAAGACGACACGGACCCGGCTCAGGGTCGTCCGGCGCGGGACGTGGCGCGTGTGGCCCGGCCCCAGCCGTGACCTCGGCGGCCCTGACCTCGGTCCCCGCCTTGATCAGTTTTCGCGGGCATAGAGAAGCGTCTGGAGGCGCGGATAGCTGAGCCGGCTCGCGCGGGCAAGGAGCAATACTTCCAGCGCCGACCCCTGCCGTTTCGCGTCACGCGGCGAGCGCCTCCAGCGTGCGCTGGTAGGCGGCGACGTCGGCCGCGTCCACCTCGACGCGAAACAGATCCGCGCCCGCCTCGGCCTCGGCCGCGAGCCGCTCGCGTGCCCCAACGACGTCGCCCGCGTAGCCCGTCTCATCGAGGAGGTGGCGAGAGACCGCCTCGGCGCCGGCCTTCGAGCCGCCCGACGCCCACGCTTCGCGAATCCGGCGCACGTCGTCGCCGAAACCGAAGCGCGTGAGCTGCTCGGCATAGAAGGTGCCCTTCGATGATCAAGAGCGATTTGGTCTTAGTGTCCGTTGCAGTATCGCGATCAGGAGCGCCGACAGGTGGCACGGAGGTGGCAAAGGGCCTTATTTCCGCGCCTGTGCTATTCCTTGCTATCGCTTGAGCGGTAACGCGGGCGCGATCGGTAATAGACATGCCCGGAATGATCGAGCTCGAAATATTATGAACACTTCCGACCCGGAGAACTCCTCACTTCCGATGACGGTAGTGTATCGTGCGACCCGAGGGCTCTTTTTTGCGATTTTCGGAGGGTTTGCTCTTGGCTTTGCCGTCGATCGAGTTCTTCACATCGCCCCATGGTGCGCATTGGCCGGAATATCCATCGGTACGTTCGTCGGATTTTATCGCCTCATCCGTGCGGCCAAGTTCGGGCTCGTAAGATGACACGAGAAATATTATGCTCACCAGATTCGGGAGATTATCGCGACTCTGAGATCGGCTAACGAGACGTCCCAGCATGAGCGGATACGCGGTTATTCTCCTGGCCTACGCGCAAGTGGCCGCGACTCTGACCGGATTCATCGGAGTGGTCTTTGTCTTTGGTGAGCGATCTCACCGCCTAGGTAAAGGCCAATCCTCGGCGCTGTTTCATTTCATGTACGCCTCACTGAGTGCTCTATTTCTGTCTCTCTTTGCTGCGGCTCTGCTAGTGTATGCGGTGTCGGAAGAGCACATTGCATGGCAAATCTGCAATGCGTTGTCTGGTCTAATACATCTCATTGGCGGCGGTCGGCTCGCACTGGAAGCTTCGCAGCATCGGACTGAAGTGCTTCGTTCTTCCGCTGCAAGCGCGACTGGTTTAGGAACCGCCGCTGTGAGCTTTCTGGCAGCTGCTGGTTACCTGACCCGGGAGGAAGCGCTCATTTTCATGCTGGCAACGCTTTGGACCCTTGGTGTCACCATAATCTCCTTTGTCTCCCTGCTAGTTTCTGTTTCGAGCCCGAGTGTCCACGGAGAGTGAATTTGACACTCGAAATATTACGTCAACTCGGATGTGCCGCACGGTAGCGGGCGTCGATCACGGACCCAGCTCAGGGCCGTCCGACGCGGGACGTGGCGCGTGTGGCGGAGCGGCAGCACGGTGCAATCGCTCGCCCTTCCCATCGCGGTTCACGAGATCAAGGCAGAAGCTCTTCAAGGCGACCCCTTCTACTGAAACCTTGTAGCAGTATCTGCCGGGCCTTGTTGCGTAGGGAGTATTGAGCAGGCCCTCGAAGCAGAATCTTCCCCGCTTTTTGCCGGGGACTTCCGCCTGACCCTTTTGTGGGAGAACGAGACGCCCCTCCTCACGACTGGTTTCTGACCCTCCACCGTCGCCCGGCGGGAAGATGATCTCGATCGTGAAGCGCACGTCAGGCTTTGTCGTCTTGTATTCGAACGTTAATCCGTAGCTCGGATACACCGGTTCTCCCGGCATTGGAAATAGAAGGGTGACGGGCTGTTGGTCGACCTTGCACACCCGCATCTGATCCGCGCCGTCCTCGATATCACGCTCGGTCCATTCAGCATCTGCTCCCACAATGTGTCCGAACTTCAGATCCCATGCTTCAAAGCCGGGGCCTCGCACGAGACCGCCGTC
>DASXMQ010000244.1:0-4571 GCA_036495625.1 Binataceae bacterium (SeqCode)
CCACCCGATGGGTGGCCGCCGCGCTGATGCTCGCGCCTGCGTATCGCCCCGGTCCACTCATCACAATAGAAACGGCCCGCCTCCCCGCAGGGACGCGGGCCGTTTCGAATAGATCAAACTATCATGCGCGGCGCATCGCAACACTCCAGCGCGCGCGAAAGCGGCGCGCGCAACGAAAGAATGCGCGCCGGCGGAAGAAAAGGACGGCGGACCCGAGGGTCCGCCGTCCTTTTTGTTATCGATTCACCGCGCGGCGCCCGCGCTCGCGCGTGCGCCCCGGCGGTCGCGCGTTTACGCGTCGTAGTAAAGCGCGAACTCGTGCGGATGCGGCCGCAGGCGCATCTGGCTGACCTCTTTCGACATCTTGTAGTCGATCCAGGTCTCGACCAGATCTTCGGTAAAGACGTCGCCCTTCAGTAGGAACTCGTGGTCGCGTTTGAGATTGTCGAGCGCGGCTTCGAGCGACGCCGGCATGCTGGGCACCTCGGCCAACTCCGCCGGAGTCAGCGCATAGATGTCCTTGTCCAGCGGCTGGCCGGGATCCAGCCGGCGCTGGATGCCGTCGAGTCCCGCCATCAGCATCACTGAAAACGCGAGGTACGGATTGCAGGTCGGGTCGGGGAAGCGTACCTCGATTCGCTTGGCTTTGGGCGAGGGCGAATACATCGGGATACGCACGGCGGCCGAGCGATTGCGGCTCGAGTACGCCAGGTTGATCGGCGCCTCGAAACCCGGCACCAGGCGGCGATACGAGTTGGTGCCCGGATTGGTGAACGCGGCGATCGCCGGCGCGTGATGCAGGATGCCGGCGATGTAGTGCAGCGCTAGCTCCGACATTCCCGCATAGCCCGAGCCGGCGAAGAGCGGGGTCTCGCCCTTCCAGATGCTCTGATGGGTATGCATGCCGGAGCCGTTGTCGCCGAAGATCGGCTTGGGCATGAAAGTTACGGTCATGCCGTGGCGGACCGCGACGTTCTTGCAGATGTACTTGTACCAGGTGAGCCAGTCGCCCATTTTCACCAGCGATTGGAAGCGCATGTCGATTTCAGCCTGGCCGGCGGTGGCGACTTCGTGATGGTGCTTTTCGACGCGGATGCCGACGCGCTCCATCTCGCGCACCATCTCGGCGCGGATGTCCTGCAGGCTGTCGTTGGGCGGCACCGGGAAGTAACCTTCCTTGTAGCGCGGCTTGTAGCCGAGGTTGGCGCCCTCGCGTCCGCTGTTCCAGAAGCCCTCCTCGGACTCGATATGGTAGTAGCTCGAGTGCTGGTTGGTGTCGTAGCGGATGCCGTTGAAGATGAAGAACTCGGGCTCGGGGCCGAAGTAGGCGGTATCGCCGATACCCGTGGACTTGAGATAGGCCTCGGCCTTGCGCGCGACATTGCGCGGGTCGCGCGAATAGTCGGCGCGGGTGATCGGGTCCGAGATGTCGCAGATCATGGTGAGGGTGGGTTCCTTGGTGAAGGGCTCCATCACCGCGGTCGCGGGGTCGGGGATGACGAGCATGTCGCTGTTTTCAATCGACTGCCATCCGCGAATCGATGAGCCGTCGAAGCCGAGGCCGTCCTCGAACGGCGACTCATCCTGGAATTCGCTGACCGGCGCGCTGAAATGTTGCCACTGCCCCAGCAGGTCCATGAACTTCAGGTCCACGGACGTGGCGCCCTTGTCCTTGATCATCTGGAGAACTTGTTTGGGAGTCATCGAACGCGTAACCCTCCTGGCCGCTTTAGGGGCGGCAACCCCATATTTTTCCGATTAAGATCGACGCCGCCCGCGCTTCAATTCGGGATTTCACTTTCGTGCGCACGATCGTGGACTCGCACCCGTCGAGGCGAGCGGCACCCGACTGGTACCGACGGGACGTATCCAGGCTTTCTGTCATGAAAATTCACCTAACGCAAACACCCGCGATTTCTTCTGAAACAGCAGCGCACGGATGCGGCTTGATGCCCTTTTAGGCATCATCATGCCGACCGCAGAGGCTTGGCCGCAGCCCGCGCTGTTGCCAAGCGTTGCAATTTGCCCGCATCCCGGTCCGGAAATGCCGCGGCTTCCCTAAACGTAGCGCCGCACCTCAGCCAACGGACCGCAATAACGCAAAGTAGATGCCAAGCAGCGCGAGGCCCATCGGGATGCCGATCTTCGCCCAGGCGGCGGCGCCGATCCGCAGCGCGCCGGCAGCCACGATATTCGGGATGTTGCCCGGGATGAGCATCCCGCCCGCCACCAGCAGCGCGATTATCGCCTCGCGCGCGCGCGCCGGGTCCATCGGATGCATCTCGAGCGCGACCAGCGTCGCGTTGTCCATCGCGGCCGAAACCGAGTTCGCCCAAAACAGCGCCGAGTGCCCAAGCGTCGGGACGTAACGCGCCGCGAGCGGCCCGAAGGCTTCGCCCACCAGCACCAGCCCCGCGATGAAGCAGTAAACTTCAAGTCCGCGCAGCAGCGCGAGGACGACCGACTCGCGAACGAGCCTCACGGTCGGCGCCCCAGCGGCGACATTGAAACCGTCATCGCCCGCGGCACAGAGGCCGGCGGCGATCGCGCAGACGAGCATTCCCGGTAACACGTACGGCGCAAGCATCGCGAAGAGGCCTCCGAAGTCGAGCCCAAGGCCGCTCGCCGCGAGCGTCGAAAGCGGCCCGCCGAGCGGCGTCAGCGCGGAACCGAGCCCGATCACAAAGCATCCGGCGACCGCGACTTTGGTGCGCGCGCCCGGCCCCAGGCGCATCAACTCGATCAATTCCGCCAGCATCAGCGCCGCGACGACCGCAGTGAGGATCGCGGAGAGCAGGCCGATCGCCAGGGCCGCTCCGCCGCATAGCAGCGGACGCGCGATTCGCGCCTGCATCCATCCAAGCGCGCGATCGAGCGAGCCGCGCGCGCGGCCGAAGACGACGTCGGCGACGATCACCACTAGCGTGATCCAAAGCGGCACCCGTGCGGCGCGGCTCACGACCTCCCATCGCCACGCCCCCGCAAGCGTCATCGAGAGCAGTCCCATCGCGAGGAAGAAGACCTCGATCCGCTCTTCGATCGCGCGCGAGACGACTGGCCCAAGCAGCAGCAGTCCGAGGAGCACGATTGCAGCCGTCGGGCTCATCGCAGCCAAACCGGGCGTGACGTTCGGACTGGCCGCGAGCGCATCCGGTTCTTATAAACGAGCGCGGCGACGCGGTCGATGCCGAGCCGCAATGCGCGCGGGTTAGATTGGCCGCGCGCGGGTTGTAATAATGGAGTCAGCGGTTAAGATGCGCTTAGCCCGAGCGGCACTAGGCGGTCGGCGTGGCTTTTGCCTCCGCAGGCGATGTTTTTGACCGCTCTTATATTTTTCGCATGAACCTTAGCATCGACGGGATGGTGACATGGATTTCGATCTGACCGGGGCGCAGCGGGAAATCGTCGAGGGCGTGCGCGCGATGTGCGCGCGCTTCACCGACGAATACTGGCGCGCGAAGGACGCGGCGCACGAATTTCCGCACGATTTCTACCAGGCCGTGGCCAAGGCCGGTTACCTCGGAGTGGCGATCCCCGAGGAGTACGGCGGCAGCGGACTGGGCATCACGGAGGCCGCGCTGCTGATGCGCGAGGTCGCGTACGCGGGCGCGATGAACGCGGCCAGCGCCATCCATCTGTCGATCTTCGGCCTCACCCCGATCGTGCTGCACGGGAGCGAGGAGATGAAGCGCCGCCATCTGCCGCGCGTTGTCAGCGGCGAGTTGCACGCGGCCTTTGCCGTGACCGAGCCCGACGCCGGCAACGACATCACGCACATCAAGACCTTCGCCAAACGCGAGGGCGACAACTACGTCATCAACGGGCGCAAGGTCTTCACCACCAAGGCGCAGGAAGCGCACAAGATGCTGCTGCTCACGCGCACCACGCCGTTCGAGCAGGCGGCGAAGAAGACCGAGGGGATGAGCCTGTTCTTTGCCGACCTCGACCGCGAAGCGATCGAGGTGCGCGAGCTGCTCAAGCTCGGACGCCACGCGGTGGACACCAACATGCTCTTCATCGACAACCTCAAGGTGTCGGCGGCCGATCTGATCGGCGAGGAGGGCAAGGGCTTCCGCTACCTGATCGACGGGCTGAACCCCGAGCGCATCCTGATCGCGTCGGAAGCGATCGGGATCGGGCGCGCGGCAGTGGACAAAGCCGTGGGTTACGCCAAAGAACGGATCGTCTTCGGACGGCCGATCGGCCAGAACCAGGCCATCGCGCATCCACTCGCCGACGCTTACGCCAAGCTCGAGGTGGCCGAGTTGATGATGATGAAGGCGGCGTGGCTGTTCGACCATCGCAAGCCCTGCGGACCCGAGGCCAACATCGCCAAACTGCGCGCCGCGGAAGCCGGCTTCGAGGCCTGCGACCGCGCGGTGCAGACGCTCGGCGGCTACGGCTACATGCGCGAGTACGACGTCGAACGCTATTTTCGCGAGTGCCGGATGCTGAAGATCGCGCCGGTCTCGCAGGAGATGGTGCTCAACACGATAAGCGAGCACGTGCTGCATCTGCCGCGCTCGTACTGAACGGCGTCGCGAGCCTGCGCCGGCGTCATGCGCAAGGAT
>DASXMQ010000245.1:0-9818 GCA_036495625.1 Binataceae bacterium (SeqCode)
CTTTAGCCAGTGTTGAACCATCTCATCGGTTTCACGTCATTGGCTGCGGCGGTACACCGAGCCACCCCCAGCGGCCGAAACCCCGCAGCGTTCGACGGGACTCGGCAAAGTAACGGTCGTACCCGCGCAGGGTTAAGTCAAACGATGGGAGAAGGCGCACCGGCGGCACGTCGAGCGCGCGGCGGATTAGTAATTCATCGAGCGCCGGTTCTGATTTTCGATCACGCGGCGGATCTCTGGCGGTAATTCGGGAGGTAGCTCGTTCATCGCTTATTTAACCGGCACCACCGGCACGACCAGATGCGACGGGCGCACGGATGAGTAATGGACGGTGTTGTCGGCCACGATCATCGGGCCCGGCTCGCCGAGCGGGCCGCCCGTGTTCGGATTGACGTCGAAGCGCGGGAAGTTGGAGGACGAGACGTCGAGCCGGATGCGATGGCCGCGGGCGAAGAGGTTGCTTATCGGGTAGAACGGGATGCTCGCCTCGTAAACCTCGCCCGGCGTCATCAGCGCGGGTTTGCTCCAGGACTCGCGAAAACGCATGCGGATGATCGAGTCGGTCAGGTTGAGCGCGAAGCCGTCGGGATAGTCCGCGCTCGGCGGATAGAGATCGATGATCTTGGCGGTGAAGTCGGTATCGCGCGCGGTTGACGATACCCAGAGCTTGAGCGTCGCCGCGCCGGTTACTTCGAGCGGCTCGGCCAACGGCTCGGACAGGAAGACCAGCACGTCGGGGCGCGAGGCGAGCGGCAGCGAATCGCCGGCGGCCATCGCAAAGCGCGCGCGCTGATCGAAGCCGCCGGGCGGCATGAACTCGAAGCCGACCGAGATACTGCCACCGACGGTGGGCACTGGATTTTGCGGATCGAAGCGCAGCGTCGAGGCGCCGGCGGCCGCCTCGGGCTTGCCCGGCGCGAGCGCGCCGCCCGGATGGAGATAGAGCGTCGTCTCGCGCGTCGCGGCCGGCGGCCATTGGCTCTCGTGGCGCCATCGCCCGCCGTGATCGATTCGCGCGTTCAGCCCCAGCACGTCGTAAACTTTCTTGCCGCTGCCCCCGCCCATCACGAAGATCCTGGCCGGCGGCTCGTCGGCGACTCCGGTGTCCAGCCCCTTGAGCCACTGGTCGAACCATCTAAGACGCAGGCCGTTGTAATGCTCGAGCGCTTCGGTGCCGAAGGCGGCGTCGCCGGCGAAGTCCTCGTCGGCGCGCACGCCGTGGACCCAGGGGCCCATCACCAGGCGCTGGGGCGAGCGTTTGAGGCGGGTGAGCGCGGCGAAGTTCGAGGTCGTGGCGCGCGCGTATGAGTCGTACCACGAGCCGAAGTAAACCGTCGGCACGTCGGCGTGCTCGGCGTAGTATTCCTCGATCGCGTAGCCGCGCTGCAGCCAGTATTCGTCGTACACCGCGCGGGTCTGCAAATCGATCGCCCACTGCTCATAGCTCGGGAGCATCCGAAGCGGCGTCGCGCCGCGCTTGAGCGGCAGACGCTTGAGCCACTGCGCGAGGTTCGCGCGCGCCTCGAGCAGAGCCATGCGCAACGCCGGATTCGCGCGCGCCTCGGGACTCGTCACCGCCATGTGAAAGGCGTAGATGAGGAAGCGCTGCTCGAGCGCGCCGTTGTGGCGCATCGAGCAGTGGTAGTAATTCGACGGCCCCTCGGTAACGAACATCGCGGCGAGATGCGGCGGGTTGAGCGTCGCCGCGGCGCTCTGCGTCGCCGCCATGTACGAGGTTCCCATGGTGCCGACCTTGCCGGTGGACCAGGGCTGCGCCGCGGCCCATTCGATAGTGTCGTAGCCGTCGGGCGCCTCGCGCGCGAAGGCGTACCATTCGCCCTCGGAGCCGCCGCGTCCGCGCACGTCCTGGATCAGCACCACGTAGCCGTGCTCGGCGAAGAAGCGCGCGGTTACGGCGAAGCGTGCGGGGCCCTTGTCGTAGGGCGTGCGCTCGACCAGCACCGGAAAGCGCCCAGGCGCGGGCGCGCCGGCGCGCGCGGGGCGGTAGATATCGGTCGCGAGGCGTACCCCGTCGCGCATCGCGAGCATGATGTCGCGTTCGACCACGACCTCGTAACTGTGCGCCGATCCCTGACGTTCGCGCTGTGCCATAGGCCCGCCTCTCTGAGGCAGGTTACTACAGCGAAGGCGCATCAGGGTACGGCGGCACGCGAGCGGTCAATCCACCCCGAACACGCGCACCACCCGCGCCGTGACGCGCGAGGTCGCTTCGGCAACCGCGATCAACGCGCCCTCGCTCGCCACCTTGAAAAGCCTCGCGCCTTCGGGCACGAGGCCGTCGAGCGCGCGCGAGTCGCCGTTGCGCAGCCGGCGTACCCGGAGCGCGTCCGCCTCTGCCTCGGCCATCGCGCCGAGCGCCTCGCGCATCCCGATAAGGCCGGCGGACTCCTTGGCCGCGAGCGCCTCGAGCACCGCCGCAAGCGGACGCGCGCCGGCAAGCGTAAACGAGCCGCTTCCGAGGCGGCGAAGTTCGGCCAGATGGGCCACGGTGCCGAGCACCACGCCGATATCGCGAGCAAGCGAGCGCATATAGGTTCCGGTGGAGCATGCGGCGACGAAATGGATTGATTCGGCGTCGATCGCCTCGAGCGCGAGGCGCGAAATCTCGACCTCGCGCAACGGCGGCGGTTCGACCTCAACACCGCGCCGGGCGAGCTTGTAAAGCGGCACGCCGCCGCGCTTGATGGCCGAGAAGATCGGCGGCTGCTGCACGACCCTGCCGGTGAAGCGCGCGGCCGCTTCGGCGAGCGCCGCGGGAGAGAGCGGCGGAACCGGGGCGTTTTCGATCTCAGCGCCCGTGCGGTCTAGCGTGTCGGTCGCGAGGCCGAGCCGGATCACCCCCGCGTACTCCTTTTCCCCGTCCTGCAGAAAGGGCGCGAGCTTGGTCCCCTCGCCGATCAGGATCGGCAGCAGTCCGGTCGCGAACGGATCGAGCGTGCCCAGATGGCCGACGCGCGCCGGCCGCACGCGCGCCTTTACCTGGCGCACGGCCTCGGCCGAGGTGATCCCGGCGGGCTTGTCAACGAGCAACACTCCGTCCATGGGCGGTGCGGCGACGATAGCCGATAAGACGGCGCAGGATAAAGCGCCTCTCGTCCGCAGAGGCGGGCGCTCAATCCTTGCGCGCGCTTCGCAGCAGCACGTCGATACGGGCTGCGCGCTCGGGTCCCGGGTCGAATTCGAATTCAAGCTCGGGCGCGTAGCGCAGGCCGAGAACGCGCCCGACCTGGCGGCGGATAAATCCACCCGCGCTCTTGAAGCCGGCGACCGCCTCGGCGGCGCGCGCCTGGCCCTCGAGATGGGAGAAGAACACGCGGCCATGGCGCAGATCGTCGGTCATCCTGACGCCGGTGAGCGTGATTCCGCGCAGCCGCGGATCCTTCAGGTCGCGAATCAGCATCGAGGACAGTTCGCGGAGCACCATTTCGGCGACGCGCTCGGGCCGGCGTGGTTCGGAAGCCATCAAAGCCATCTTAGCGCCTGCGCCCTCGCGCATAAACGCGGCGCGCGCGCGAGGAGCGCCGCCAGGCGCGGTCGTGCGCGAGCGAACAACCGTTCAGTAGTTGATTATTTCGAGCCGCTCTTCGCCGAGCGGCGCGAGGCCCAGCGCGTCGATGAAGTTGACCACCTCGCGCAGCGCTGAATCGACGAACGCGCGATCGCTGCCGACCTGGCAGATGCCGAGTTCGGCGCGCTGCCACAGGTCGTGGCCGTCGGACTCCGCGATCGACACGTTGAACTTCGAGCGCACGCGATCCTTGATCGCGCGCAGCACCTGGCGCTTGCCCTTGAGCGAATGGTTCTCGGGCAGGAAGAGCGTAAGCTGCAAGACGCCGACGACCACGACCAGGATCCCCAGGGCCACGACGAAGCGCGCCGCCGCTTCAGGTCTGCGGATGCTTCTCGGCCGCCGCCTGTCCGCGTATCGCGTCCGCGCGCGGCGTCTCGAGCTTGCGCGCTACCGCTTCCATCTCGAACGCTTCGATCACGTCGTCGGGCTTGACGTCGTTGTAATTCTCCAGGCCGATACCGCACTCGTAGCCGGCGCTGACCTCGCGCGCGTCATCCTTGAAGCGGCGGAGCGAGCCGATTTTGCCTTCCCAGACCACCCGGCCGTCGCGCACCAGGCGCGCGCGGCCGTTGCGCGTGATCTTGCCGTCCACCACCATCGAGCCCGCGATCGTGCCGCCGGGGACGTTGAAGGTCTTGCGCACCTCGGCGCGGCCCAGCGACTTCTCGCGGTAGGTCGGCGCGAGCAATCCCTCCATCGCCTCGCGCATCTCGTTGATCGCCTCGTAGATAACCGTGTAGAGGCGGACCTCGACGCCCTCCTTCTCGGCCAGCGCCGCGGCCTTGGGTTCGGGCCGGATGTTGAAGCCGAGGATCACGGCGTTGGAGGCCGAGGCGAGCGTCACGTCTGTCTCCGAGATCGCGCCGGCGGAGCTGTGCAGGATTTCTATCTTGACCTCGGCGGTCGAAAGACGCGAGAGCGAATCGGCAAGCGCCTCGACCGAGCCCTGCACGTCGCCCTTGATGATGACCTTGAGTTCCTTGACCTCGCCGGCCTTCATCCGCTCGCTGAGATCCTGGAGCGAGACGCGGGCACTCTTTTGCAGCTCGCCCTCGCGCTGCTTTGACTGGCGGAATTCGGCGACCTGGCGGGCCTTGGCCTCTTCGGCCACGACCACGAACGGGGTGCCCGGCTCGGGCACGCTCGAGAGGCCGAAGATCTCCACGGGCGTGGCGGGCGGCGCTTCGGAAACGCGCTGCCCGTTGTGATCGAGCATCGCGCGCACGCGCCCATAGGCCATGCCACAGACGAACGGATCGCCCTGGCGCAGCGTGCCCTCCTGGATCAGCACGGTCGCGACCGGACCGCGTCCGCGATCGAGCTGCGCTTCGACCACCGTGCCGCGCGCCGGACGATCCGGGTTGGCCTTGAGCTCCAGCACGTCGGCCTGCAGCAGCAGCATCTCGAGCAGCTTGTCGATACCCGCGCCGGTGCGCGCGGAAACCGGCACCACGATCGTGTCGCCGCCGTAGTCCTCGGGAATGAGACCCTGTTCGGTGAGCTGCTGCTTGACCCGGTCGACGTTGGCCTCGGGCCGATCCATCTTGTTGATCGCGACCACGATCGGCACGTGCGCGGCACGCGCGTGGTTGAGCGCTTCGACCGTCTGCGGCATCACGCCCTCATCGGCCGCGACCACCAGGATCACTATGTCCGTGACCTTGGCGCCGCGCGCGCGCATCGCGGTAAACGCCTCGTGGCCGGGCGTGTCGACGAAGGTCAGCTTGCGGCCGTTGGCCTCGACCGTGTACGCGCCGATATGTTGCGTGATCCCGCCGAATTCCTCCTCCGTCACCTTGGCGTGGCGGATCGCGTCGAGCAGCGAGGTCTTGCCGTGATCGACGTGGCCCATCACGGTGACCACCGGGGGCCGCGCAACCTGCTCTCCTGCGGCCTCCTGGGCCTCGGTCTCCTCGATCGCCGATTCGACGTCGAAAGCCACGTTCTCGACGCTGTAGCCGAAGTCGCTCGCGACGAGCGCCGCGGTGTCCACGTCGAGCACCTGGTTGAGCGTGGACATCACGCCGAGATCCATCAGCTTCTTGATGATCTCGCCGGCCTTGACTCCCATGTTGCGCGCGAGCTCGGAAACCGTGACGCCCTCGGTGATGCGCACGACGCGCTTGGAGGCCTTGGGCGTGGTGATCTCGGTCTTGCGCTGCTCCTTGCCCGGCAATGCGCGCCGCTTCTTGGGAACGCGCAGACCGCGCATCTCGCGCTCGGCGGTGAAATCAGGCGCGCCCTTTTTGACCACGCGCTTTTTCTTGATCGTCCGCGCACCGGGCTTGCCCGCGCCTTCGCCCGGCGGCGGCATCACGCCTCCCTCGGGCTGTGCGGCCGGAGCGGCGGGCGCGAAACGAGAAGGCTGTCCCGGACGCGGCGGTCCCCCGGGCCGGGTGACCGGCGCCGACGGACGCGGCGCGGGCTTGGGCAGTTCGATCCTGCCGAGCACGCGCGGCCCGCGCTGACCGTCGTCGAGCGAGGGGGCGGCATTATGGGCCGGACTGGTCAGATTGATGGTTCTTTCGCCGGCCTGCGGGCGCGATTCGCCGAGGCGCCGCACGCCCGAGCCGGCCGACGGCTGCATACGCGGCGCCACCGGGCGAGTGCCCGGCGCTTGCGGACGCGGGGGTTCCACGATGGTCCGGGTGAGCGGCTTCTGTTCCTGGGCCGCCGGCGCGCGTTCGGGCCGTGCCGGTTCTCTCCTGGCGGCTGCGGGCCTTGCGGCTTCGACCGCGGCCGTCAAAGGCTTTTCCGTCGCCGCGGCTTCGCCGCCGGGGGCTTTCGCGGCGCTCGCCGGCTCGGCCGTGGGCGGCGCGACTTTCACAGCCGCGCCATTGGGGCCGGCGTGCGCGGCCGGCACCTCCGCCGGATGCTCGATGGTGGAAACCGCGGGCTCGGCCGGAGCTTCCGCAGGCGCCGGGGCTGCCGGCTGCGCCTCGAGGGTCGCGGCACCAAGGGGCTCAGCCGGTTCGGGGCGCTCTTCGAGAAATGGCGTGGAGAAGGCCTCCTCGCGCTCGCCTTCGAGTTCGAAGTGGAACGGCACTTCGGGCTCGGCCGCGGCGTGCGCGAATCCGGCTTCCGGTTCGGTATGGCGGCGACGCATCACGGTGGCGGTGAGGCGCTTTTCGACGACCTTGCCGGCGCTGGTCTCGACTACGGTCTCGCGCCGCAGCAGTTCCTGGCGATGGGCCTGCTCGTCGAGGTCGCGCTTGACGCGATCGGCTTCCTCGGGGGCGAGCAGGCTGGAATCCGAATGAGCGTGTCCGAGCTTCAGACGCGCGCACGCAGCCAGTACATCGTCTACCGAGATGCCCCATTCCTGAGCAAAGGTTTTGATCCGCTTTCGGGCCATTTTGCCTACTCTATTAGAGAGTGCTCTCCCTTATCCAGCCGCTCCTGTAACATTCGCGTAATCAACTCCCGCGTGCCGCGCTCGACCGCCGCGTGCAGCGAACGGAACTCGCGCGTACGGGCGCGCGCGAAACGATCCATGCATTCGCGGCGCGGATGCAGATAGCCGCCGCGCCCGCCAAGGCGCCGCCGCTGATCGACGCGCACGACTCCCTCGACCGCCGCCAGCCGCACCATCGCGGCCTGCGCGTCGCGCGTCATGCATCCGATGCAGGTGCGCTCGGGCTTATGATTTCGCCGCCGCATCTTCCTCTTCGTTCACGCCTGCCCCCTCGGCGCCGGCGCCGTCCTCGATACCGCTATTCGCCGCTTCCAGCGCGGCCTCGTCAGCCGCGGCAGCCGCCGCCGCCGCTTCAGCCTCGGCCTTTTCGGCCGCGGCCTGCGCCGCGGCGGCTGCGGCCGCTTCTTCGTCACTATGCTTTTTGGCAACCCATTCGCGCGCGGCCAGGATCAGCTGGCGGGCGCGCTCGGGCGAGATTCCCTCGACCTCGAAGGATTCCTCGGAGGTCTCGGCGAGCTGCTCGGCGGTGCGGAATCCCCACTGGTAGAGAAGTTCGGCGTTGATATCGCCGATACCGGGGATGGCGTTGAGCGAGGCCCGCGCGGCGCGCGCCTCTTCTTCCGCTTCCGAATCGCTGCGCAGATCGATCTTCCATCCGGACAACCGATGGGCGAGGCGCACGTTCTGGCCGCGCTTGCCGATCGCCAGCGAAAGCTGGTCGTCGGGCACCACCACCTCCATCGCGTGCTCGTCTTCGTCGATGATGACCTTGGAGACCTTGGCCGGCGCGAGCGCGCGGCAGACCAGTTCGGCCTGGTCGTCAGTCCACGGCACGATGTCGATTTGTTCGCCGCGCAGCTCCTGCACCACGGCCTGCACGCGCGTGCCCTTCATTCCGACGCAGGCGCCGACCGGGTCGACGTCGGAGTCCTTGGAGTAAACGGCGACCTTGGCCCGGCCGCCGGGTTCGCGCGCGCACTGGCGAATCTCGACGATGCCCTCGTAGATTTCGGGAACCTCCTGCTCGAACAGCTTGCACAGGAATTCGTTCGCGGTGCGCGAGAGCACGATCGACAGCCCCTTCTCGGAGAGGTCGACGTCGAGGATGAGCGCGCGGATACGGTCGCCCTGGCGGTAACGCTCGTGCGGAATCTGCTCCTTTTCGGGCAGGATCGCTTCGGTGCGGCCGAGGTTGACGATCATGTTCTTGCGCTCGAAGCGCTGCACGATGCCCGAGACGACTTCGCTCTTGCGGTCCTTGAACTCGTTGAAGATCTGCTTGCGCTCGGCGTCGCGGATATGCTGGATCAGGTTCTGCTTGGCGGCCTGCGCCGCGATCCGGCCCATCGTCGCCGTATCGAGCTTGATCAGGATTTCGTCGCCGACCTCGGCCTCGGGATCGTACTTGGCGCGGGCCTCGGCGACCGTCGCTTCGGCCTGCGGATTGGCCACCTGGTCGACCACCGTCTTGATCTCGAACAGTTCGACCTCGCCGAGCTCGGAGTTGTAGCGCGACTCGATATTGCGCTCGTTGCCAAACGTGCGCCGCGCCGCCGAGTGCATCATCTCCTCGACCGCGCTGATCACGATCGTCTTGTCGATCCCTTTTTCCTTGGAAACCTGCTCGATAACCCGGTTAAGCTCTCCGGTCATACGGCCTCCACGGGGCAAGATGGCCCGACAGGCGCCGCCCCATAAGATAATCCATCGGCCAATTCCCAACCGGCGCGTTTGCGCCCGCCGTCGCGAGACTCAGCGGTTTCATCGGCGTCCGGCTCCATCGAAATCGTATTCGTAGTTCGCTCCCTTCATTTCGCCGAAGCCGATTCGCAGGTGGCGCCGGCTCGGTTCTTCCTCTATCTCAACTCCCTCTGCATCCACCGACGCAAGCGCGCCGGTGAAGGACTTCTGGCCGTCGATCGCGCGATGCGTCCTGATTTTGACCCGCTGGCCGACAAACGCCTCGAAATCGGCGCGCCGCGTGAGCGGGCGATTCAGCCCGGGCGAGGCGACCTCCAGCGTATAGCGCCCCTCGATCGGATCGTAAACGTCCAGCAGGTCGCTCAGCACCGGCGAGAGCCGCTCCAGGTCGGTGAGCCCGATACCGCCGCCCGGCCGATCCATCAACAGACGCAACATCGAGCTGCGCATGCCCTTGTGGTACTCGACCGAGACGAGCTCGAAGCCCTGCCGCTCGATATGCGGCCCGAGCAACTCGGCCACGCGCATCGCCACCGGATGGAGTTGCACCACTATCCCGTGGCCCTGCCTGCCATTTCCCGCCGCGCCTGTGTCAGTCACAAAAACTCCCGCGTGCCACCCTCGCGCCGCTTTCGTATGGGCTGGCGCTCGCCGCCGCGCCTGGTGCAGTGCAAACACGCGCGCGGCCGCCGCGCAGCGCCCGTGATCGCGCTCCCGCAGCGCCCCATCGCAGCCGACTCTGTCTCAGGAGGTTTCTGCGCCCGAGCGCCGCAACTCATCGGGCGAACCGGCCAAACGAAAAAGTGGGCGAGAGCCCACACGTCAACGAAGATATCACCCGCGCTGCGGGGCTGGCAAGGTGGCTGTAACCGTATTCCCGGGTCCGTCGTCTTTAGGTGCAGAGGGTTAATCAGGAAGCACGGAGGATGCCCAAAATGAAAACGAAGATCGCAACGCTGGTGCTCACTATCGCGATGGCGGGCGTGCTCTTCGCCGGTCCTGCGCTGGCCTATAACCACGATGGCCATGACCGCGGACGCTGGCACGAAGAATGGCGCTATCACCATCCTCCGGTTTACGCGTACAACCATCCGGTCTGGAACGCACCGA
>DASXMQ010000246.1:0-20987 GCA_036495625.1 Binataceae bacterium (SeqCode)
CAGCAGGTCAAAGAACCCGAGGAGATCTTCTCCGACTTCCTGAATCAGGTCGAAAAGGGAGAGGTTTCCAAGGTTACGATCCAGGGCAGCACTATCCACGTCGTCGTCAACGGCGAGCACTACAAAACCTACGCGCCCCAGGATCCAGACCTGGTCAAAACGCTGCGCGCCAAGAACATCCAGATCGAGGCGAAACCGTCGGAGGGCGATCCCTGGTGGATGGTGCTGCTGGTGCAGTGGTTCCCGATGCTGTTGCTCGTCGGGGTCTGGATCTTTTTCATGCGCCAGATGCAGATCGGCGGCGGCAAGGCGATGTCCTTCGGAAAGAGCCGCGCCAAGCTGCTGACCGAAAATACCCATAAAGTCACTTTCGCCGATGTCGCCGGTATCGATGAAGCCAAGGACGAGCTCGAGGAGATAATCCAGTTCCTCAAAGACCCCAAGCGCTTCACCCGCCTTGGCGGACGCATCCCCAAGGGCGTGCTGCTGGTCGGCCCTCCGGGCACCGGCAAGACGCTGCTCGCGCGCGCGATCGCGGGCGAAGCGGGCGTGCCGTTCTTTTCCATCTCGGGATCCGACTTCGTTGAGATGTTCGTGGGCGTTGGCGCTTCGCGCGTGCGCGATCTCTTCGTCCAGGGCAAGAAGCATGCGCCCTGTATCATCTTCATCGATGAAATCGACGCCGTCGGACGCCATCGCGGCGCCGGCCTCGGTGGCGGTCATGACGAGCGCGAGCAGACGCTCAACCAGTTGCTGGTCGAGATGGACGGCTTTGAGGCGAACGAGGGCGTGATCCTGGTCGCCGCCACCAATCGGCCCGACGTTCTCGACCCGGCGCTTTTACGGCCGGGCCGCTTCGACCGCCGCGTCGTGGTGCCGCGCCCCGATTTCAGGGGCCGTGAGGGCATCCTCAAGGTCCATACGCGCAAGGTCCCGCTCTCCGACGACGTCGATATCACCAAGGTTGCGCGCTCCACGCCCGGCTTCGCTGGCGCCGATCTCGAGAATCTCGTCAACGAGGCGGCGCTGCTGGCCGCGCGGCGCAACAAGGAAAAGGTCGAGATGACCGATTTCGAGCTCGCCAAGGACAAGGTCCTGATGGGAGCCGAGCGGCGCTCGATGGTCATGTCGCTGCAGGAGCGGCGCAACACCGCTTACCATGAATCGGGCCATGCGCTGGTCGCAATGCTGCAGCCCGGCGCCGATCCGGTGCACAAGGTCACGATCATTCCGCGCGGAATGGCGCTCGGCGTGACGCAGCAGCTTCCGCTCGACGATCGCTACACCTATTCGCGCGACTATCTGATGACCCAGCTCGCGACGATGTTCGGCGGCAGGGTGGCCGAAGAGCTGGTGTTCAGCCAGACCACCACCGGCGCGGGCGACGATATCGAAAAGGCGACCGAGCTCGCACGCAAGATGGTATGTCAGTGGGGCATGAGCGAGGAGTTGGGGCCAATGACCTTCGGGCGGCGCGAGGAGCAGGTGTTCCTCGGCCGCGACATCGCGCACAATCGCGACTACTCCGAGCACACCGCGATCGAGATCGACCGCGAGGTGCGCCGCATGGTGGATGCCGCTTTCCAGCGGGCGCGCAAACTGCTGACCGAAAATCTGCCGCTGCTGCACGCGGTCTCCGAGCGGCTGCTCGAGAAGGAAGTGCTCGACGGCAGCGAGGTCGCCGAGATGGTGAAGGCCTATCAGGAAGGACGCCCCTTCCCGGCCGACTCGCCGGCGGCCTCGGTCGGGCCTCCGAAGTCGGGTCAGACCGTCGTCGTCGAGAAGCCCAAGCCCGCCGGTGACGAAGCTCCGGCGATACCCGGCCTGCCGCCCAAACCGGTTCTCGCGTAAGGCTTTTTTCCAGCCCGCGCAGGTCAGGTCCCGCTCCTATCCATCCTGCGCGGGGCAGGAGTTTCGCGCGCCTCTATTTGACGGCGTCGCGGCGGACTCCCGTTGCGAGTAACCCCGTCCCGTCCGGGCCGCTTGGGGTGTATCCTTATCGAAGGTCCATCGTCCAATTGTAGGCGGGCTTATCCGATTGGGAATCCGGAGAATTCAGGGCTTGGAAAATAGTGCACATCGCCGCCGTCGCTCGCTTCGTCTCCACGACGGGCGGGTCATCCGGTTTCCGGCCGTGATGGGCGTGCTCAACGTCACCCCCGACTCGTTTTCCGACGGCGGCCGATACCTCGACCCGCGCCGCGCGGCCGCGCACGCGCTCGAGATGGAAGCGGCGGGCGCGGCGATTATCGATATCGGCGGCGAATCGACTCGCCCCCGCGGAGCGCGCGAGGTCCCGGCCGAAATCGAAATCGCGCGCATCGCGCCGGTGCTCGAACGCCTCGGCGGACGGCTTCGCGTGCCGATTTCGATCGACACGCGCAAGGCCGCGGTCGCGCGCGCGGCGCTGGATGCCGGCGCGGCGATCGTCAACGACGTGAGCGGGCTTGCGGGCGACCCGGCGATGGCGCCGCTGGTTGCGGCGCGCCGATGCGCGGTCGTCCTGATGCATATGCGCGGCGAACCGCTGGATCACATCAGGTTCGCGCGCTATCGCGACGTGGTCGGAGAGGTCGAATCGGCCCTGGCGGCGCGCGCGCGCTTCGCCGTCCGCGCCGGCGTTGTGGCCTCGCGTATCGTGCTCGACCCCGGGCTTGGATTCGCCAAGCGGCCGCGCCACAGTCTCGCCTTGCTCGGCGCCTTGCCGCGGCTCTGCGCGCTCGGCTATCCCATTCTGCTAGGAGCATCGCGCAAGGGCTTCGTGCGCGACGCGGCCGGGGCCGATTCGGCTGCGCTCGAGTCAGCGACGGCGGCGATCAGCGCGATCGCGATAGCCGGCGGCGCGGCGATCGTGCGCGTGCACGACGTTGCGCGGACGGTGGCGGGGGTGAAGGTGGCGGCGGCAATCAAATCCTCAGGCGGCAATTAGGCCAACCCGGCGATGGAACAATACCTGGGCCTGATCCCGCGGCTGCGCTGGCAGGATGTGCTCGACATCCTGATCGTCGCCTATGTGATTTACCGTGTCGCGCTGCTCATCCGCGGCACGCGCACCATGCAGATGGTGATCGGACTGCTGATCGTGGCGGCCGCCTTCGTCGGCTCACAGCTGCTCGGACTGTTCACGCTCAACTGGCTGCTGAACAACTTTCTCGGCTCGCTGTTTCTGATACTGGTGGTGATCTTTCAGTCGGACATTCGCCGCGCGCTGACCCGGGTCGGCACGCCGACTTTTCTCGGCCGCGCCACGGTGGCCAGCGTGGCGGAGGAACTGGTCAACGCGGCCGCGTGGCTCTCCGCCCGGCGGATCGGCGCGCTGATCGTGCTCGAGCAGGAAGTCGGACTGAACGACTATGTCGAGACCGGGCGCCTTCTGGACGCGCGGCTCTCGCCTGAGCTTTTGGAGACCATCTTCATGCGCGGATCGCCGCTGCACGACGGAGCGGTGATCGTCAAAGGCGAGACCATTCTGGCTGCCGCCTGCCTGCTGCCGCTCTCGACCAATCCCAACGTGAACCTCGCGCTCGGCACGCGCCATCGCGCCGCCATCGGCATCACCGAAGAAAGTGACGCCGCGGTGATCGTGGTTTCCGAACAGGACGGGACCATCTCGCTTGCGCGCAATGGCAAACTCGAGCGCGGCCTCAGCCCCGAAGCGTTGCTCGGCGTTCTGGTCACGATGGTTTAGGATCGCGAACGATGGCGCGCACCGAGAAATCGAACCGCTTCCGGAGCCTGCTCATGCGGATGGCGGTCGGCGCGGACGTGCCGCGCCAGGTCAGTCCCCCGCTCAGGTTGCTGCTGCTGCAGCGCGCAAGGCGCAACCTGGGCCTGCGCGCGATCGCGCTCCTGCTCGCGATCGGACTGTGGTTCTTCGTCAACGCCGGGCAGCGCGGCGCGCTCGCCCCGATGCGCGTGCCGATAAGCTATCGCGCGTTGCCGGCCGGGCTGGTGATCGTAAACCAGCGTCCCGACTTCGTGCAGATCGAAGTGCGCGGTCCGCGGACGCTGCTGTCGCTGCTCGATCCCGATCGGATGCTGTTGCGTCTCGACCTGAGCGGCGTGACCGCCGGACAAGCCGTTTTCAAGATTGGTCCCGAGATGTTCAACGTTCCGCGCCAGACCGACATTACGCGCATCTCGCCGAGCCAGATCGTGCTCGACATCGACCGCATAATCGATCGCCAGGTGCCGATCCGCGTGAGCGTGGAAGGCCAGCCGGCTGCCGGTTACCATGTCGTGTCGGCCAAGGCCAATCCGCCCGCAGTCACCGTGCGCGGCCCGAGCCGCTTCGTCTTTCACACCGATGCCGTCCAGACCTCGCCGGTCGAGGTGAACGGCGCCAAGACCGACGTCACTCGGCCTGTGAGCCTTCTGCCGCCCAGCGATCGGGTGGCGCTGGAGGGTCAGCAGGCGGTCGAAGCACGGGTTGCGATAGGCGAGATCATCGCCAACCGCGAGTTCCGCGGTCTTGTGGTCGAGGTGCGCGATACTCCATACCGGGTCAAGGTCGAACCGCAGCGAATCACCGTCACCGTGCGCGGGCCGATTAATCAACTCTCCGGCCTCGACCTGCACGGCTCGGTTTACGTGACGGCCGAGGATGCGGAACCGGGCGTGCGCGACCTGGCGGTCCAGGTCGAATTGCCCGAAGGAATAGAACTGGTGCGCGCGAATCCGGACAACGTCAAGGTGCGGATCTACCGGCAGAAGCGCGCCGGGAGCGGATGAAGCGTAGTCATGGCTAACAGACTCTTCGGTACCGACGGCGTGCGCGGCGTCGCCAACGCCGAACCGATCACTTCCGAAACCGCGCTCAAGCTCGGACGAGCGCTGGCGCATGTGCTCAAGGCTCAGCCGGCGCGCCATCATCGCGTCCTGATCGGCAAAGACACCCGTCTTTCGGGATACATGCTGGAGACCGCGATGGCCTCGGGAATCTGCTCGATGGGCGCCGACGTATGGCTGGTCGGGCCGCTGCCCACCCCGGGAATCGCGTTTCTGGCCCGCAGCATGCGCGCCGACGCCGGCGTGGTGATCTCGGCCTCGCACAATCCTTTCCAGGACAACGGCATCAAGTTCTTTTCCCGCGAGGGCTTCAAGCTCGACGACGAAACCGAGCGCCGGATCGAGGACCTGGTCTTCGACGACGGCGCGCTGGCCCATCTGCGCGCGCGCGGCGGCGACATCGGCAAGGCCGCTCGAATCGACGACGCGATCGGCCGGTACCTGGTGTTCCTGAAGAGCTGCGTGCCGCGCGCCGTGACCTTCGACGGGCTCAAACTGGTGGTCGATTGCGCCAACGGCGCGGCCTACAAGGTCGCGCCCGACGCGCTGACCGAATTGGGCGCCGATGTCGTCGCGGTGGGCGTCGATCCCGACGGCAAGAACATAAATCTCGGCTGCGGCGCGCTCCATCCGGAGAAACTGCGCGAGGCGGTGCTGCGCGAGGGTGCTCATGCCGGTATCGCGCTCGATGGCGACGGCGACCGCGTGCTGCTTATCGACGAGCGCGGCGAGCTTTTCGACGGCGACGATGTGATGGCGACGATGGGGACCCGGATGGCCGGCGCGGGACGGCTCGCCGGAGGCGTGGTGGTCGCTACCGTGATGAGCAACCTCGGGCTTGAGCTTGCGCTACGCTCGAGGGGGGCGCGGCTGGTGCGCACTGAGGTGGGCGACCCGGCGGTCGCGCGCGAGATGCGGCTCGGCAGCTACAACCTCGGCGGCGAGCAATCCGGCCACGTCATCTTCATGGACCATTCGACCACCGGCGACGGGATCATAACCGCGCTGATGATGCTGACCTTGATGGTCGAGACGGGACGCCCGCTGAGCGAACTGCGCGCGATGCGCCGCATGCCGCAGGTGATGGAGAACGTCGAGGTGGCGGCGCGCGTGCCGCTCGCCGAGATGCCCGACGTGCAGCGGCTCATCGCGGATGCAGAAAAGCGCCTCGGCGCCAATGGCCGCCTGCTGGTGCGCTACTCGGGCACCGAGATGCTCGCGCGCGTCATGATCGAGGGCGAGGACAATGCCGAGATCGGCGCGCTCGCGCGCGAAATCGGCGCGGCGATCGGCAAAGGCGCCGGCCGCGTGGGAACCTGACGATGCCCCTGCTCGGCGTCAATATCGATCACGTCGCCACGCTGCGCCAGGCGCGGCGCGCAGATTATCCCGACCCGGTTGAAGCCGCGCTCGCCGCGGAGCGGGCGGGAGCCGCCGCGATCACTTTCCATCTCCGCGAGGACCGCCGTCACATCCAGGATCACGATCTTCTGCGCCTGCGCCAGGAGGTTCACATCCGCCTTAACCAGGAACTGGCGCCGGTGGACGAGATGGTTGAGCTGGCGCTGAAAATTCGGCCGCACGAGGTTTGCCTGGTGCCCGAACGGCGCGAGGAAATCACCACCGAGGGCGGCCTCGACGCGGCTGGTTTGCGCGCGCGGCTCGCCTCGTTCATCGCGGATTTCAAGCAGGCGGGCATCGGCGTGTCGCTCTTCATCGATCCGCAAGCGCGACAGATCGAAGCTGCCGCGGCGCTCGGCGCGGACTTCGTCGAAATTCACACCGGCGCCTACGCCAACCTCGCCGATAAGGATCTCGCCGAGCACTATCTAAGCGGGGTCGCCTCGCCGCGCGCGCTCAAGGCCGCCAAGGTTGAAGCCGGCGAGGCGACGGCGGCGGAGTTGCACAAGATTCGCGCGGCGGTGAAGGCCGCGCGCGACGCTGGACTCAAACCGAATGCCGGCCACGGGCTCAACTACGGCAACGTCGCTCCGGTCGCCGCCATCGCGGGAATCCAGTGGCTCCATATCGGCCATGCGATCGTCGCGCGCGCGATTGCGGTCGGGATGAGCCGCGCGGTGAGCGAGATGCTGGCGCTGGTCGATATCGAAGGCGTCGCGGCGCCGCGGGCCCGCGTGCGCGGCGTCCGCGCGGCGCGGCGCTGAACGGTGGCGCCCGCGTGAAGCTGCTCAACGCCGCCGAGAGCCGCGAGCTCGACCGCCTTAGCCAGGAAAAATACGGCGTCGCGTCGTATTCGCTGATGACGCGCGCGGGCGAGGCGGTCGCCGCCGCCGCGATCCGCCGATGGCGACACGCGGTGCATCAGGGCGTGCTGGTGGTCGCCGGCAGGGGCAACAACGGCGGCGACGGGATGGTCGCAGCGCGCGCGCTGATGAGCGAGCAGGTGCCGGTGCGCGCCATCCTGCTCGCGAGCGCGTCGGCGCTCAAAGGCGACGCGGCGCGCGCGCACGCGGAATTCTTGAGCCACGGTGGCCGGGTGATCGAAGTTGGCAGCGAGGGGGAACTCGATGCGGCGATGGATGCGCGGCCGGGCGTGGTCATCGATGCGATCTTCGGCACCGGGCTTAACGCCGAAGTGCGCGGACTGCCACGCCGCGCGATCGAAGCGCTGAATCATGCGGGCGCTCCGGTGCTCGCGATCGATATCGCTTCGGGCGTCGACTCGGATAGCGGCGCGGTTATGGGTGCGGCGGTGCGCGCGGCGCTGACAGTCACCTTCGGTTTTGCGAAATTCGGCCACGTTTCGTACCCGGGCGCGGAGTTGTGCGGCGACCTGGAGATCGCGGAGATCGGATTCGCGCCCGCGGCGATCGCCGAGATCGCGCCGCGCGGAAGGTTTTTCGACGCGGCTGAGGCGCGCCCTTATTTGCGCCCGCGCCCGCAAAATTCGCACAAGGGCAACTATGGCCACGTGATGGTGGTCGCGGGCAGCCGCGGCAAGTCGGGCGCCGCGATCCTGGCCGGCCGCGGCGCGCTTAGGATGGGCGCGGGACTGGTGACCGCCGCCATCCCCGAGACCATCGGCGCCGTCGTCGCGGCGGGACAGGCCGAGCTGATGACGGAACCGATCGCCGACCGCGACGGACATTTCGACGGCCGCGAGGCACCGCGCGTTCTCGCCAGGCTTATCGAAGCCAAGGGTGCGCTTGCGGTCGGGCCGGGAATCGGCCAGAGCGACGATACGCGCGCGCTGATCGAGTGGCTTATTGGGGACGGCGCGGCGGCGCACCGGCCGATGCTGATCGATGCGGACGGCCTGAACGCGGTCGCGCTGATTGGCGCGGGTGCGCTCAGGCGCGCAGCCGGCCCGGTCGTGCTGACGCCGCATCCGGGCGAGGCCGCGCGTCTGCTCGGGATGACCACGGCCGAGGTCAACGCCAACCGTATCGTCGCGGCGCGGCGCCTTGGCGATTTGAGCAGTGCGGCGGTCCTGCTTAAGGGCGCGCGCACGGTTATCGCGGGCTCCGGCGGCGAGATCTATGTCAACGCGAGCGGCAATCCCGGGATGGCGACGCCGGGGATGGGCGACGTGCTCTCCGGAATGATCGGCGCGCTGCTGGCGCAGCGACTGGCGCCGCTCGACGCGCTCGCGCTCGGCGCGTTCGTTCACGGCTATGCCGCCGATCGGCTGGCCGCGAGGATTGGTCCGGCCGGTTACCTGGCCGGCGACCTGGCGGACGAACTGCCGGCGGCGCTGGCTTCGCTTGCGGCCGCTGGCGCTTGAACGAAAACGGACGATGGCGCACGCTTGAGTCATGACGTTCGTCATCGAAACCCGCTCCGCGCATGAGACCAAGAGCTGGGGCCGACGGCTCGCGTCGGTGCTCGAGGGCGGAGAGTTGCTCGGACTGATGGGCGACCTCGGCGCGGGCAAGACCTGTTTCGTCAAAGGTCTCGCAACCGGCCTCAATCTCCGCGAAGGAGACATCCTGAGCCCCACGTTCACGATGATCCAGGAGCATCGCGGGCGCATGCCGCTTTACCATATCGACCTCTATCGCCTCGAGGAGGCCGGGCTCGACGACCTGGGATTGCGCGAGTACCTGTTCACGCCAGGTGTGGCCGCGGTGGAATGGTTCGAGCGGCTGCGCGAGGCCGACGAGCTGGAAGTTCTCTCGGTGCGGATAAGCTACGTGAGCCCGAGCGCGCGCCGGATTGAGTTCGTCGCTGGCTCCGGCCGCTACAAGCATTTGCTGGAGCGCCTGCGCGCGCGGTTTGCCTGAACTCCGTCCGTAAGAAAGCATCGAACCGGGGGCTCTGGTTCGGGCCGCCCGATGCCGCCATAATAATCGGTCACGCCGCGAACTGCCCCGCGGCGGCAAAGACGTGGCCCTGATTGTACAGAAATACGGTGGGACCTCGGTCGGCTCGATCGAGCGGATCAGAGCGGTCGCGGATCGCGTTGCGCGCACGCGCGCTGACGGCGGCCGGGTGGTGGTCGTGGTTTCCGCGATGGCCGGCGAGACGAACCGGCTGTTCAAGCTTGCTTCCCAGCTGAGCGATTCGCCCAATGCGCGCGAGACCGACGTGCTGGTGGCTACCGGCGAGCAGGTCTCGGCGGCGCTGCTTGCGATTCGGCTTCAGGCGCTCGGCTGTCCGACAGTGTCGTTTCTCGCCCATCAGCTCAAACTTGCGACCGACTCCCGCCACGGCAACGCCCGGATTCGCTCGGTCGAGGCGGACCGCCTGACCGCGGCTCTCGCGGCCGGAAATATCGCCGTCGTCGCGGGCTACCAGGGCGTGGACGCCAAGGGCGACATCACCACGCTCGGGCGTGGCGCGTCGGACCTGACGGCGGTGGCGCTGGCGGCGGCGCTCAAGGCCGACGCGTGCGAGATTTACACCGACGTCGAAGGCGTCTTCACCGCCGACCCAAACATCTGCCCGGGCGCGCGCAAGCTCGGGCGCGTGTCCTATGATGAGATGATGGAGATGGCTGGGCTGGGGGCGAAGGTGTTGCAGTTGCGCTCGGTCGAACTGGCGCGGCGCTACAGGGTGCCGCTGGTGGTGCGCTCCAGTTTCAGCGAAGCCGAGGGCACCTGGGTTGGGCAGGAGGACAAATCGATGGAAGAAGTGATGGTCTCGGGCGTGACGCTCGACCAGAACCAGAGCAAGATAACGATCTCGGGCGTGGCCGACCGCCCGGGACTCGCGGCGCGAATTTTCGGCCCCATCGCCGAGACCGGAATCGTGGTGGATATGATCATCCAGAACGCCAGCGCCGACGGCCGCACCGACGTCACCTTCACCGTCGGGCGCGACGACCTGCGCGGCGCGCTGGAGTTGTGCCGCATGATGGCCGCCGAAATCGGCGCCGCCGGCGTGCGTCATGAAGACCAGGTGGCCAAGGTCTCGATCGTCGGGCTCGGGATGCGCACGCACGCCGGAGTCGCGGCGCGGATGTTCCGCGTGCTCGCGGATGAGCGCGTCAACATCGAGATGATCGCGACCTCCGAGATCAAGATTTCGGTCGTGGTCAACGCGAAATACGGAGAGCTTGCGATGCGGGCGCTGCACGACGCATTCTTGGGCGAAAGCGGCAACGCGACGCCGGCGGAGTCGGTCTAGGCAGATGACGGTAGCGAAAAAAATACAGGTGTACGACACCACGTTGCGCGACGGGTGCCAGTCGGAGGACGTTTCACTCACGGTCGAGGACAAGCTCGAGATTGCCGAGCGCCTTGACGATCTCGGCATCGACTACATCGAGGGCGGATGGCCCGGCTCCAACGATCGCGACGCCGCGTTCTTCCGCGAAGTGAAGAAACTCCGTCTGCGCCACGCCAAAATCGCGGCCTTTGGCTCGACCCGGCGCGCCAACATCCGCGCTTCGGCCGACCGCAACCTGGCGCTGCTGTTGCGCGCCGAGACTCCGGTCGCGACCGTGGTCGGCAAGACCTGGGACCTGCACGTCAGAGAGGCGCTTCGGATTTCCAACCAGGCCAACCTCGACATCCTGCACGACACGATCGCGTACCTGAAGCGGCACGTGGACCAGGTCATCTTCGATGCCGAGCATTTCTTCGACGGTATCGCGGCCAACCCGGCCTTCGCGCTGGACTGTCTGCGCGCGGCCGATTCGGCGGGCGCCGACCTGATTGCGCTCTGCGACACCAACGGCGGCCGTCTGCCGCACGAGATCGAGGCCGGAGTGGAGGCGGCGGGCGAGGCGGTGCGCTGCCCGCTCGGAATTCATCCGCACAACGATTGCGAGGTCGCGGTCGCCAACGCGATCGCCGGCGTGCGCGCCGGCGCCGTCCAGGTCCAGGGCACGATCAACGGCATCGGCGAGCGCTGCGGCAACGCCAACCTGGTCTCGATCATACCCGACCTGCAGCTCAAGCTCGGCTACCAGTGCGTGCCGCCGGCCAAGCTCAAGATGCTGCGCGAGGTCTCGATGCTGGTTTACGAGCTGGCCAACATTACGCCGCATACGCGCCAGCCCTACGTCGGTCACAGCGCATTCACGCACAAGGCGGGGCTGCACGTCTCTGGCATCCAGCGCAGCGTGCACACCTACGAACATATCGATCCGGCGACGGTCGGCAACGACCGTCACGTGGTGCTCTCGGAGCTGTCCGGCCGCGCCAACATCCTCTACAAGAGCAAGGAATTCGGCCTCGACATCGAGCCGAGCAACGAGAAGATCGGCGTGCTGCTCGACGAGCTCAAGCGGCTCGAGGCGCTGGGTTACACCTTCGACGGCGCCGACGCCTCGTTCGAGCTGCTGATGCTGCGGACGCTCGGCTTCGCGCGCGAGCATTTCCGCTTCGTCAGCTTCCGCGTGTTCGACGACAAGTGGCACGAGGATCATACGCCGTTCAGCGAAGCGGTGGTGGTGATCGACGGGCCCGACGGCGTGCGCTCGCGCAATTCGGCGACCGGCAACGGGCCGGTCAACGCGCTCGACTCGGCGCTGCGCGGCGCGCTGATGCCGTACTTCCCGGCGCTCGAGGCGATGCAGCTTGCGGACTATAAGGTGCGCGTGCTCGACAACGGCGCGGGCACCGCCGCGCGCGTGCGCGTGCTGATCGAATCGACCGACGGCCGCCGGCGCTGGGGCACGGTCGGCCTTTCCAGCAACGTGGTCGAGGCAAGCTGGCAGGCGCTGGTCGATTCGGTCGAGTACAAGCTGCACAAGGATGCGGCCAAGCCGCGCATCGTCAAGCATCCGCCGGCCAACGGGGCGCGCCCGCGCGAGCGCGGCCTGGCGCGCAATGGCGCGGCGGCGAGGGCATAGCCGGAGGGCATAATCATATGGCGCTCCCGACCACCAATGGCCTCGGCGCGGAGACCCACGCGCGGATTGGCGTCCTCAACCGCCTGCGCGAGGACATACAGGCGGTCTTCGATCGCGACCCTGCCGCGCGCAGCACGCTCGAGGTGGTGCTGGCCTATCCCGGGTTGCATGCGATCTGGATGTATCGTGTCGCGCACTGGCTGTGGGAGCGTCAGCTTTGCCTGCTGGGCCGGCTGCTGAGCGAGCTTGCGCGCTGGATCACCGGGATCGAAATCCATCCCGGCGCGACCATCGGGCGGCGGCTTTTTATCGATCACGGAATGGGCGTGGTCGTCGGCGAGACCACGGAAATCGGCGACGACGTTCTGATCTACCAGGGCGTGACGCTCGGCGGCACGAGCCTCAAGAAAGAGAAGCGCCATCCGACGATCGAGGACCAAGTGATGATCAGCGCCGGCGCCGCGGTGATCGGCCCGGTGCGGATAGGACGCGGCAGCCGTATCGGCGCGGGCGCGGTGGTGGTTTCCTCGGCGCCGCCGTACTCGACCATCGTCGGCATCCCCGGCAAGGTGATCGAAGGCGAGAGCACGCGCCAGGACGTCGCGAGCCTCGACCACGTGCATCTGCCCGATCCGGTGGCGCGCGCGATGCAAGGTCTGGTGGACAAGCTCAACCGGATCGGCGTGCGTATCGAGGAACTCGAAGAGCGCCAGGATTGCCTCGAAGACAAGCTCAATCCTAAAGTTTCGCGCGATGCGCCGGACGCCGGAGCGGCCGGCGCCGGCGAGCCCGATCTCTTCAAGAATCGCTGAGCCGTAAGCGCCGGCCCCGATGCGCTCGTGCCGCCGCGCGCTAGCGCTTGAGTCTGAGCGAAGTCTCGGTTATCTGGCCGGCCATGGTGATGTGTCCGATATTGGTCGGCCCGCCGGTTACCCATCGTTCGCTGAACACCAGCGTGCCGTCGCGCCGGGCGAGAAGGCCTGAGATGCCGGCGCCGCTCGGGAGCGGAAAGACCGTGCACGCGCCGCTCGGCGTGACTCGCAGGATCGCGCCGGCAACGGAATTTGGCGTCGCGCCGGGACGATTGACCGCAATCCACAGGTTGCGGTCAGGGCCCGAGACGATCGCCTCGTATTTTCCGCTGACTGGCAGAGTGAATTCGGTGAGCTGGCCCGCGGGCGTCAGGCGCGCGACGCGATTGCTGAAGTTTTCGGTGAACCAGATGTTGCCATCGGGGCCGGCCGTGATTTGCGCCGGCAACGTGCCCTTGGGCAAGTGGTATTCGACGGCTTTACCGTCGAGCGCGATCCTCATGATCCGAGCGACCGCCGCTTCGGTGCACCAGAGGCTATGTTCCGGACCGGCGGCGATGCTCGTCGGGCCGGTTCCCGGTGCGGGCATCGGAAACATGGTGACGGCGCCCGCAGTGGTGATCTGTCCGATCGCCACATTGCCGTCGGGGTTGGCGCCTAGCCACGCCGTGAACCAGAGATTGCCGTCGGGCCCGGCGGCGAGACCTTCAGGCACCCAGTTTCCGGGCAATTCATAGATGGTCGAGTGCCCGTCGGGCGTCATCCTGATGATGTTGCCGGAGATCCCGGCACCGACCGCCGTGACCCCAACCATCCAGAGATTGCCGTCCGCGCCGGCGACGATATTCGCCGCGAAGCTGACGGGCGGCAGCTTGAATTCGCTTACCGAACCGCTGCGGCCGAGACTTCCCACCTTGGGAGTCCCCAGGATCGTGAACCAAAGGTTTGCCTGCGCGTCTTCGGCCAGCGACGAGGGCTGTATCACCAGTCCCTGCGGCAGTGGGGGCGGTGGAGGAGGAGGCGGCGGGGGAGGCGGATTCTCGACCACGCATCCGGCCGCCAGGATTGCCGCCAGCAGCGCCGCGAAAAAGGTCGCGATCGCGCCTCGCGGCGGCCGATTCCTGGGAGCGCGGTTCATCCGACGGTCGTCGCGCCCTAGAGCTTGTGGCCGAAATTGGCGCCCATCAGATACTCGTGTTCGCCGCGGATCGGCCGTCCCTCGCGCAGGCGCTCGACGCCGAATGGACGCAGATCGACGGTCGTGGAACGCCCGGCGAGAATCAGTTCCGCCATCGAGGCGCCGACCGCTGGCGCGGTCTTGAAGCCGGTACCGCTGAAACCCGCGGCGACATAGAGGCCGCCGGTTCCGGGAACGGGGCCCATCACTGCGCGCGAGTCGGGGCTCACGTCGTAGATTCCTGCGTGGCCGCGCGAATATCCCGCTCCGGTCATTGCGGGCACGCGATGGGCGAGGCGCTCGGCGACCTCGGTGACGAAGTCGGCGTCGTTGTCTTCGCGGAAGCCGTCCGGATCGGGTTCGTATTCCGCCTTGACGTCGCCGAGCCCGATCAAGGTCTCGGCGCCGCCCTGCGGACGAAAGTAGCTGCCCGAGATCGTGTCGATACATCCGCAATGCTTGAGCGACGGCGGGCGTTTGAAAAAAGCTATCTGCGCGCGCTCGGCGCGAATTCCGATCGCGGCGCCAAGCGGCCCCAGCAGCCGGTCCGTCCACGGTCCGGCCGCCACGCATACCGCATCGGCCCCGTGCCGCGCGCCGGAGGCGTCCACGACGCCGCGCGCGCGGCCGCCGGCCGTGTCGATAGAGCCGACCGTCGCGCCCGTTCTGAACACCGCGCCATGCCGCGCGGCCGCCTCGGCCATCGAGCGCGTCGCCGCCATCGGATCGGCATAGCCGCTTTGCGGCTCGTAAGCCGCGAGCGCTATGTCGTCAACGTTGATCGCCGGTTCGATGTCGCGCAATTGGGCCGGCTCGATCGCGACCGTATCGACGCCGACCGCGCGGAGCATCGCGACATTGGCGCGCAGCCTTTCGACGTTAGGCGGCCCGACCACGATCGCGAAACCGGTTCTCACGAAGCCGCATCCGCGCCGCTCGGCGTCGCCCCCTACCATCTCTTCCCAATTGGCGAAGTACCTGAGGCTCTTCCACGCGAGTTCGGCCTCGGGCGCGAAAGTGTAGTGCATCCGCAGCAAGGCGCCCGAACGCGCCGACATCCCGGAGCATACCTCAGGCCCTTTCTCGAAAACCGTGACGCGCGCTCCGCTGCGAGCGAGATGGAACGCGAGGCTGCATCCCACCACCCCGGCGCCCACCACGATTACATCAGGCCTGGCCATAGATAGTCCGCGTCGCGACGACTTTTGTCGGCCGATCCGCTAGGCTAAGTTATTCGTTCACCTTGGGCCTATCAAACCCGTATGCGTATTTATCTCGACCACAATGCCGGCGCGCCGCTGCGGCCTGAGGTGCGTTCTGCGATCGCTCGCTTTGCCGAGGCGGAGGACGCGGGAAATCCGGCGGCGGTCCATCGAAGCGGCCAGCGCGCCCGGCGCGCGCTCGAGCAGGCCCGCGAGCGGGTCGCACGGCTTATCGGGGCCGCGGCGCACGAGCTAGTCTTTACCGGCGGCGGGACCGAGTCGAACAACCTTGCGATTCGCGGCGCGGCCGAAGCGTCGGCGGCGCGGCGCAGGATCGTGACCTCGGCGATCGAACATTCATCCGTCCTGGCGCCGCTCGAATATCTCGCCGCCAAGGGCTTCGAGGTAATCCGCCTCGCGCCGGATCGCGCCGGGCGAATCGCGCCGGCGGCCGTGGAGGCGGCGCTCGATTCCGATACGGTGCTGGTGTCTCTGGCGCTGGCAAATGCGGAAGTTGGGACGATCCAGGACGTGGCTGCGATGGCCGAGCCGATCGCGCGCGCGGGGGCGAGCTTTCACCTCGACGCCGCGCAGGCCGCGGGGCGCATCCCGATTAACGTCGGCAGCGATTTGCGCTGCGATCTTCTGACCATAAGCGGTCACAAGATCGGGGCGCCGGCCGGAATCGGCGCGCTCTACGTGCGTTCGGGGTTGGCGCTCGCGCCCTTGATAATGGGCGGACCGCATGAAGCCGGGATGCGCGCGGGGACGCCGAATTTGCTCGGCGCGATCGCTTTCGGCGTCGCTGCCGAGGCAGCCGGAGCAAATCTGGACGAAGAATCCGCACGGGTTGCGACGCTGGCGCAGCTGATGCTCGCGCGCCTGGGCGCGTCCATTCCCGGCCTGCGTCTTAACGGCGCCGCCGATCACAAGCTTGCCAACACGTTCAACCTGACTTTTCCCGAGGTGCTCGGCGAAAGCATGCTGATCGCGCTCGACCTTGAGGGCGTGGAGGTCTCAATGGGCTCGGCGTGCGCGGCGGGCGCGGTCGAGCCGTCGCACGTGTTGCTCGCGATGGGACTCGGACGCGACGAGGCGCGCAGTTCGCTGAGACTAAGCATTGGATGGAGCACGGCCGCGGACGAGATCGATCGCGCGGCGGAGATAATCGCCCGCGTATGGCGGCGGGTTCGCGCCGCCGAGCCGCTGGCCAGCACCGTCCCGACGCGGCCGGGGGTCGCTGGCGAGGCGCTGCGATGAGCGCGCGAGTGCTGGTCGCGATGTCGGGCGGCGTGGATAGCTCGGTTGCCGCGGCGATCCTGCGCGAGCGCGGCTACGACGTGGTCGGGGTGGCGATGCGTCTTACGCCCGAAGCTCCGGCGCCGGCGGCCGCGCGGCGGCGTGGGACGTGCTGCTCGCACGAGGATTTCGAGGACGCGCGCCGCGTCGCCGAGCGGATGGACTTTCCGTTCTACGTGGTCGATCTGCGCGCCGAGTTTGGCGCCCGCGTGATCGGCAATTTCATCTCCGAGTACCTCGACGGGCGCACGCCCAATCCGTGCGTGATGTGCAATCGCGAGATCAAGTTCGCGCGCCTGCGCGAGCGCGCCGCGGCGCTCGGCGCGGACTACGTCGCAACCGGCCATTATGCCCGTATCGAGCGCGACGCGCGCGGCCGCTTCCGTCTGCTGCGCGCGGCGGACGCCGCCAAGGACCAGTCGTACTTTCTGTTTACGCTCGGCCAGCCCGAGCTCGGGCGCACGCTTTTTCCGCTCGGCGCGATGACCAAGGCCGAGGTGCGCGCGCGGGCGCGCGCGCTTGGCCTCGCCAACGCCGACAAGCCCGAGAGCCAGGAGATCTGCTTCGTGCCCGACCGTGACTACGCGCGCTTCGTTGAGCGGGCGGCGCCGCGCGAGCGTCTTCGTCCCGGCAACATCGTCGATCCAACGGGGCGCGTGCTGGCGGCACACGGCGGAGTGCATCGCTTCACCGTCGGACAGCGCCGCGGACTCGGCCTCAGCGCGCCCGCACCGCTCTATGTGCGCGAGATCCGCGCCGAAAGCGGCGCGGTCGTGGTCGGCCCGCGCGACGGTCTCGCCGCGGCGGGTCTGGTCGCGCGCGAGGTCAGCTTTGTCGATCCCGAAAGCGTCGTTGCGGGCGCGATTGCGGTCGAGGCGCGCATCCGCTACCGCCATCCGGCGCTGCCCGCGACGCTCGCGATTGAGACGGGCGATCGCGCGCGCGTGACCTTCGCGAGCGGTGGCGGTCCCGCGGTGACGCCCGGACAGGCGTGCGTGTTCTATCGCGGCGATGAAGTTTTGGGCGGCGGCTTCATCGAGCGCGCATTGTGAAGACGATGGCGAGCACTCCTGCAACAACGCGCGCGGCGCGCTTCGCGATCGCGACGCTCGGATGCAAGGTCAATCAGTACGATTCGGCGATAATCGAGTCGCGCCTGGGCGCGCGCGGGATGGAGCGATGCGAGTTCGACGAGGTCGCTGACGTCTATATCGTTAATACCTGCACGGTGACCGACCGCGCCGATACCGAGAGCCTGAAGCTCGCGCGCCGCGCGCGCCGGCTAAATCCCGATGCGCGCGTGGTGATGACCGGATGCCTTGCGCAGGCAAGCCCCGCGGTGCTGGCGGGCTCGCCCGCGATCGACGCCGTCGTGGGACTCGGCCGTCCCCAAGACCTGGAACGCGCGGTGCTCGGCGAAGCCGCGGACCGCGTGATGGTTACCAACCTGCGCAAGGAGCGCGCGCCGATCGAGCTTGGCGCGGTTGCGCTGGAAGGCCGCACGCGCGCCTTTCTGAAGCTGCAGGAGGGATGCGACCAGTTCTGCAGTTTCTGTATCGTGCCGACCTCGCGCGGAACTTCGCGCAGCGTGGAACCGCGGCGCATCTTCGAGGCGATCGATGGGCTCGCCGCCGCGGGTTTTCGCGAAGTGATCCTGACCGGAGTTCATCTCGGCGGCTACGGCCGCGACCTCGATCCGCCGGTCAGCCTCGAGGCGCTGCTTGAGATGGTCGCCGAGCGCTCGCCGATCGGCCGGGTGCGGATAAGCTCGCTCGACCCCGAAGAACTGAGCGATCGAGTCCTTGAAATCATGGCCGCGAGCGACAAGTTCTGCCCGCATCTGCATCTGCCGCTCCAGGCCGGCACTGATGCGACGCTGGTCCGGATGCGCCGGCGCTACGATATCGCGCACTTCAGGAACCGGGTCGAACGCGTGCTCGAACTGATGCCATCCGCGGCGGTGGGCACGGACCTTATCGCGGGCTTTCCCGGCGAGACTGCCGCGGATTTCGACAATTACTTCAAATTTATCGAAACCCTTCCGCTTGCCTACTTCCACGTCTTCCCGTACTCCGTGAGAGCGGGAACCACCGCCGCCAAGCTGCCGGGCAGGGTCGCGCCGGCCGGGATAAAGCGCCGCGCGGAAATCCTGCGTGCGCTCGGCGAGGACAAGCGGCGGCGCTTCATCGAACGGTTTCATGGATCGAAGCTTAAAGTGTTGCTTGAAGAACGGGGCGCGGACGGTAGGCTGAGAGGCTACAGCCGCAATTATATCCGCGTGCTGGTGGAGGGTCCCGAAGCTCTTGGGAACGAAGAAGTTGAGGTGGCGGCATTGCGTAGCGAGGGGGCGGCGCTGGTTGGGCAGCTGGCTCGGCCTCAAACCGGGCCCGGAGCCTGCGCCGCCACCGCGCGCTGATGAAAACCGCGCAGACCTCGAGCGGCGGCTCAACTACACTTTCGCGCGTCCCGAACTGCTGCGGATCGCACTCACCCATCCGAGCGCCGCGATCGGTCCCGAGCCACACTACGAGCGGCTGGAGTTTCTGGGCGACGCGGTGCTCGACCTCGCAATCGCGGACCTGCTGATGCGCCGGTTGCCCGAGGCCAAGGAAGGCGTGCTCTCCAAGGAGCGCGCCTCGATCGTCAACGGCCGCACCCTTGCGGCCAAGGCGCAGGAAATCGGCATCGGCCGGGCGCTCAGGCTGGGCAAGGGTGAGGAGAAAAGCGGCGGACGCGAAAAGATCTCGATTCTCGCTGCGTCGTTCGAGGCGGTGATCGGCGCGATTTACACCGACAGCGGCCTCAGGCCGGCGCAAACGGTGATCGAAGGTTTGTTTGTGGACGATATCGGCGGTCCTTCGACCGAGCGCGACTACAAGACCGAGTTGCAGGAGATCGCCTACCGCCGCTTTCGCAGCCAGCCGGTTTACGAACTGGTGTCGTCGCGCGGCCCCGATCACGCCAAGATGTTCACCACGCGAATCCGAATCGCCGGGCGCGACCTCGGCGTGGGTGAGGGCGGCAGCAAGAAGCAGAGTGAGCAGGCCGCGGCGCGCGCCGCGCTCGACCGCATCGAGAGCGAAAAACGTGAGCGCCGCTAAACCGCATCGCGCAGGCTTCGTCGCGCTCGGCGGGCGCACCAACGTCGGCAAATCGACGCTGCTCAACCGGATGGTCGGGCACAAGGTCGCGATCGTCACGCCGCGCCCGCAAACCACGCGCCGCCGCATCCTCGGTATCCGCTCCGACCCCGACGCGCAGTTAATTTTCGTGGATACCCCGGGATTGCATCGTCCGCGAAGCGCCCTCGACCAGCACATGATCGAAATCGCGCGCCGATGCCTCGGCGAAGGCGAAGTCGTGCTCGGCGTGGTCGAGGCCGCCGCCCCGCTTGGCGAGGGCGACCGCGCATTTCTCGCCGAGTTGCGCGAGATCAAGGCGCCGCGGGTCGTCGCGGTCAATAAAATCGACCGCGTGAGCCGCGCCGGCCTGTTCGCGGCGGTCGAGCAATGCGGACGCGAGGCGCCCGAGGCCGAAATCGTTCCCGTGAGCGCGCTCAAGGGCGGCAACATCGACGAACTGGTCGCGGTGATCAAGCGGATGCTTCCCGAGGGGCCGGCGCTGATGCCCGAGGACGAATACACCGACCAGACCGAGCGGATGATCGCGGCCGAAGTTGTGCGTGAGAAGGTGTTCCTTGCGATGCGTGAGGAAGTGCCGTTTTCGACCGCCGTGGTGGTGGAGAACTTCGTCGAGGAAGGCGATCGCCGGCTGCTCAGAATCGACGCGGTGATCGTCGTCGCGCGCGAGGCGCATAAGGGGATGCTGATTGGGGCGGGCGGGCGGCAGCTCAAGCAAATCGGCACCGCGGCGCGCCTGGAACTGGAAAAGACCTTGGGCGCGCGTGTCTTCCTGCAACTCCTGGTCAAGGTCGAAAAGGACTGGACGCGGAGCCCGCGCAAGATCGCGGAGCTGGGGCTCTAGGCGGAGCCGGGATTCGACGATGAAACCGGCCGCGAACTCCGCCGGCCCGGCGGACGCGCTGGGCGCGTTGCTCAAGGGCGCGCCGGTGGTGGTCCTCGTCGGGCGCGCCAACGCCGGCAAATCGACCCTGTTCAACCGGATTGCGCGGGGCCGCCGCGCGATCGTTAGTTCGATCGCCGGCACCACGCGCGATCTCAACCTCGGCCAGGCCGAGCATCTCGGACGCGGTTTCTTCGTCATCGACAGCGGCGGACTCGAATTGGGCGGCCGCGAGCGGATGGGCAAGCGAGTCGCGGAAGACGCGCTGCGCGCGGTCGCGCTGGCCGACGTCGTGGTTTTCATGCTCGACGGGCGAGGCGGCCTCGGCCCCGGCGATCGCGAAGCCGTCGATCTGATTCGGGCGACCGGACGGCCGATGGTCGCGGCGGTCAACAAGATGGACCGCGCGGGGATGGAAGCGGCGG
>DASXMQ010000247.1:0-14957 GCA_036495625.1 Binataceae bacterium (SeqCode)
CTCGAAATCATCGCGCTCGCCGCGGCGTTCGAGGAAGCCGCGCCGTGGCGCGATCGCCGTCCGCCGCTGGATTGACGCCCGCTAGCCGCGCGCGAGCATCGATTTGATCTGCCGCACGTAGCTGATATTGGCCTGGCCGCCGATCCCGAGTTGGCGGACGGCGTCGAGGACGGCGCGCGCGCTGGCCGACTCGACCGCGATGCTCTGCAACTTGCGGCCGAAGATTTCGATTTCGACAAATTCCGCCACGCTCTCGCCCATCGGGTAGCGGCGCCGGTTCTTCACCACTTCGACCGCGGCGAGACGCTGATGCGGCTTCACGACGGCGTCGATGAATTCTTCGGCAGTGAAGGCCCGGCCAGGCAGTGCCGGCGCTTCGACGCGCAGGGCGGGGAAGATCTTTTGCGCGATGAGCGTCGCGTCGATCGGAAAGTCCGCCTTAAGGTACACGTTCCATTGCTCGAGGCCTGACTCGGCGCCCAACAGCACCTTGATATCCATCAGTCCGGCCCGGATTTTTGCGTTGGTATCGCAAGTCATTTCCGAGACTATATAAGTCTCGCGCGTCTGCTGGGCTGGCTCGGGCTGAGAAAGCCGATCCATCCGCGCTCTCACCTCGGCGAGCGACGGCGCCCAAATTCTGAATTCGTAGCGCGGTTCGCCGTCGAGCGCCGCAGCTTTTGAGCCGGTCGATGGCATCGGCAAGCGTCCTTCGGCCAATTGTTACCCACAGCCTGGGCCTCCGCCAGAGCGGATTTCGCGCGCGGGAAAGCAGCCGTCGGAATTGAGGATTAATCATTCATTAATACCGCCGGAATATTCCGATAATCGACGGATGTTTGGGTCAAACAGACGGTGAGTCCGCGACAAGGTTTGGCTAGCTAAGACGAGCTACTCGGATGGCGCACGGACTTTGTCTCACTGATGAGTTTTCAAAGACATTCCTGCGACCCGGGTCTCCCGGACGTGGCACAGGGGGCGGTGGTGGTGGAAAAAACCGAAACGCTCACGCTCGCGGCGGCGCATCCAAGGGTCTTGCTGGTCGAGGATGAGGCCGATATCCGGGAACTCATCCGTTACTCTCTCGCGCAGGCCGGGCTCGAAGTTGTGGAAGCCAGCGATGGAGTCGAGGCGCTCGAGAAGCTGAGCGCGTTCGCACCCGACCTGCTGGTGCTGGACCTGATGCTGCCCGGGATGCCGGGTCTCGAGCTTTGCCAGCGTCTGCGCTCGCGCGCGGACACCGCGCGGCTCCCGATTATGGTAGTGAGTGCGAAGTCCAGTCCTTCCGACAAAGCGCTGGGATTGGCGATGGGCGCCGATGACTACATTACCAAGCCCTTCAGCCCGCGCGACCTGCTGACGCGCGTGATTGCGCTGTTGCCGCGCCACTAGAGCCCTGGCGATCCGTCAAGACACATTAATCAGTCCTTCATCGCAGCGTAACTGCGAAGCGCTACGGCCTTGCTCAATCGATCGGTACGCGAAGCGGAGTTCAAGGCGCTGGACACATTGGTGCAAAATCGATGGGCGATCGTGCTCGCCGGGGGCGAGGGCAAGCGGCTGCGCAGCCTGACTCGCCGTCTCGGCCACGACGTCCCCAAGCAGTTCTTCCCGCTGCTTGACCGCGAAACTCTGCTGCAACTGACGCTGCGTCGGGTCGCGCTGGCGATCGATCCCGCGCGCACGTTCACCGTCGTGACCCGCGCCCACGAGCGTTTTTTTGTACCGCTGATGGCGGAGCTTTCGCGGACTGACCCGCCGCGCAATCCGCATCACAACCTGCATCACAGCTTGTTGGTCCAGCCCGGCAACCGCGGGACCGCCGCCGCGATCGCGTACGCCGCTTTCCGCCTGGCCGAAATGGATCCAGCGGCGTCCGTTGCGCTCTTTCCCTCCGACCACTGGTTCAGCGACGACATCGCCGTGATGCGCGGCGTCGAGCGCGCCTTCGCTATGGTTTCCGAATTTCGGGATTTGACCGTGGCGCTGGGGGTGGCGGCGCCGCTGCCCGAGGCGGGCTACGGATGGTTCGAGCTGGGCGCGCCGATACTCGCCGAGTCCGCGCGGCTGTATGAAGTGCGGCGCTTTTGGGAGAAGCCGCCGGCCGAGACCACGCGCGCGATTTGGAAGGCTGGCGCATACCGCAACACCTTCATCCTGGTGGCCAGGGTCGGGGCGCTGCTCGGCCTGATTATGAAAACGCTGCCCCGCTTGTACGCCGCCTTTAACAGCATCAAGCCCGTGCTCGGCACGATGTTCGAGGCGCAGACGATCGAATCGCTCTATCGCGATCTGCCGCGGATGGAGTTTTCGCAGCGCGTGCTCGCCCGCTCACCCGAGGCGCTCGCCGTGCTGGCGGTAAGCAACCTCGAATGGAGCGACCTCGGCGACCCGCAGCGGATCTTGAACCTGCTAAAGCGCATCGCGCGCACCGGCCAGCGCGAACAGCTCGCGAGCGCCATTCGCGCCGCGCTCCATCGGCGCACGCGGCGCGCCGCTTAGGCGCTCAGCCTCGTTCGGGTGCTCAGCCTCGTTCGGGTGCTCAGCGCCGCCCGGGCGTTTCAGCCGCGGAAATGCGGCATCACTTTGCTCGCGAACAGTTCCAGATGCTCGTACATCTTTTTCGGCGGATAGCCCGGCGGCAGCGTCCAGGTGTAGTAGCGCTCGATCGGGATGCGCGTCGCGTAGTCGCCAATCATCTCGACCGCGCGCTCCGGCGTGACCACGTTGAGCAGGCCGCTCTTGCGCAGGTCTTCAACCGTATCCATGCGCGGAAAGAAGTCCTGCCCGGAGTCGCCCATCCATTTGGCGTAGAGGTTGATCTGGTAGAGCACGTGCGGCGCGAGCTCGTGCCAGGTCTTATCCGGATCCTTCGCCGCCACCAGCCAGACGTGCCCCGCAATCACGTGCGCCTTGGCCGGGTCCTTGCCCAGCGCGCGCAGTTCGGCCGCGTAATTGTCGTAGGCCGGGCGCACTTCGTTGATCGCGATATAGCCGTCGCCATAGCGCGCCGCGCGCCGCGTCGCGCCCGCGGCGAAACCGCCCACCCAGATCGGCGGCCGCGGCTTCTGCACCGGCTCGGGCGTGCATCGGGCGCCCTCGAGATGGAAATGCTTGCCGTGAAAGGTCAGCGTCTCGCCTTCCCAGAGCCGCCGGATGATCTCGAGCGCCTCGTTCATCCGTGCCGCGCGCTCCTTGTACTTGAGCCCCAGCCCCTCGAATTCGCCGGCGCGGTAGCCCAGCCCGGCGCCTAGCTCGAAACGGCCGCCGGAAAGAATGTCCACGGTGGCGCCGTCTTCCGCCAGGCGCACCGGATCGTACATCGGGAGCAGCACGACCGAGGTGCCGATCCTGATTTTTTTCGTCTTCATCGCGACCGCGGCCGCGATCGGCATCTGCGCCGGCGAATAGCCGTCATCGACGAAGTGATGCTCGCTCAGCCAGACGTCGTCGTAGCCGACGCTTTCGCCGTAAGCGACCATATCGAGAGTCTCGGCGTAGAGTTCCTTGTACGGGCGGCGCCATTGCGGCGGGTTGCGAAAATCGACCCACAGCCCGAAGCGCAATCGCGGATTTTTCGTGGCGGTCGGCATGAGCGTACCTCGCTGGGATTCGGCGCCTCAGCGGGCGCCAGTCGAGTCGCATGTCGCACAAATGCGGCGAAAATGCCAGATCGCGATCATCTGAAGCCTAACACCGGCATCACGACTTCGGCCAGGATCAGGATGACGACGACTATCTCCAGCATCAGCACGCGCCGGTCGCGCGCGACTTCCGCGAGCAGCTCCAGCGCCTCCTGCACCGCGCGCAGCTTGAGTTCCAGCGCCCGGTAGCGATCCACCAGGTCGAACTCCGCCCGCAGGTCGCCGTAGATGCGATCCATCTCGGGGTCGTCCCATGCCGCGTCAGGCTTGTCGAGCAGATGCAGCACCTGCAGCACCTCGCTGCGGGTCGAAATCGCCTCGCCGATGAAGCGATAAAGCCCGCGCGTGCGCATCGGCACCGTTCCGCGTCGCTCGAGCCGTTCGACGAAACTCATCGTCCGGACGGAAAGCCGGTCAACGATTCGCTCGTAGTATTCCATCGCCGCGCTCTGCGCCACGATCAGCGAAACGATGCCGGCGCGCGCCGGCGTCAGCCGATCGACCCTGAGCACGCCCTCGACGATGCCGGTTGAAAAGCCCGGATCCTCGAGCACCGAGTAGTCTTCGCGGATAACTTGCGCGGTCAACTTCGGCCCGGTGGTGAAGAGCCGCGCCAATTCGGCCTCGCGCCGTTCGGCCGGAACGTCGTAAGCGACCACCGCACCGAATGGGAAGGCGTAGATGCCGCCTTCGGGCTCGAGCGGCGCATAGAGTTCGTGCGCGGAGATTTTGGCCTGCGGAAAAACCGGCACCAGCTGTCGGAGAGTCAGGTTTTCTTCAAACGCGATCGCATAGAACTGATGAAGCCGGGGAGCCATCGCTCATGGATAGCATCACCCGCGCCGCGCGATAAGATTAAGATATGGACCGACGTGCAGCAGGCATGCCAGGCGGGCGGCTCCGGCGATGAGCAGGTTCGAGATGATATTCGCGATGGGCGCGGCGCTCGTGGTCATCGCGATCATGGCGGCGCTGGGCGTCATCCTCGCCCTTGCGATGGCGAGCGAGGATGGCGCGCAGGCGGCGGAGCAACGCGCCGCTGCGGGCGACGCGGAGCCGCGCGTGCCGGGATGGGTGTTGCTTGGGCGGGCGTTTGCGCGCCGATGCCCGCGATGCGGCCGCGGCGCGATCTTCGCCTCCTACTTCAAGATGAATCCGCGATGCGCCGAGTGCGGCGCGGCCTTCTGGGTTGACCGCGGCGAATGGCTCGGCGCGTTCGTGGTCGATTGGGCCTGCGCGACCGGCCTCGCCATCACGGTGTGGGCGATGCTCGAAGCTTTCACCTCACTTCCGCAGATCGCGGAAATCGCGATCATCTCGGTCGCGGTGATGCTGAGCCTGTTTGCGACCTTCCCTTGGTCGCGGAGCCTTTGGACGGTGTTCCTTTACCTGACCGGCGTGATGGGCGAGCGCCCGGCGGGCGCGCAGGAATCCGGCGCCACGGCGCGGCGGGCCACCCCGCGTTGAGCGACCGCGACACTCAGCCGCTGATGCGGTCCAGGTAGGCGAGCAGCGCGTCGCGGATCGGAAGCTGATTCTTGTAGCCGCGCATGTCGAGAGATACTTTGTCGAGCGCCTGCGCGAGGCCGCGCGCCACCGACGGCAGGCTTTCGAGCGCCGAGAGCGGCCGGATGTAGGTGCGGATGGTGAAGAGGACGTCGCCCGAGCGGGGCAGCCGCCGCAGAGTCTGCCGCTCCGACCTGATCCACAGCTTGCGCCCGGCGTTCTCGGCGGTGATCTCGGCGTTGTGCCCATGTGCGAAGCGGCGCTGCTTGAGATAAAGGTCCGGCGCGTCCACGATGCTCCAGTTCGAGCGCCACGACGGCTTGTACGCTTTGAGTCCCACCATGTAGCGGTCCGAAGGCGCAGCCAGCTTTTCGTCGTAGCCGGGGACCGCGCGATGGATCGCGGCCATCGGCAGGGCGAACTTTTCCGTAAGCTCCCAGCGCAGCGGAAAGCATACCGACCCGGCGCTCAGCAGATAGGTGCCCTTGCCGTCGGGGCTCATCAGGCAAAGGTCTTCCTGGATAAGCCGCGCGGCGAGGTCGAGCGGCGCGGCACTGAAGTCGCCGACCCGCCAGCTCTCGCCATTGATGAGATTGTCGATACGCGTGTCAGGATCGATTCCGTCCCTCGCCCGCACCAAAGTGCCGCGCGCGATGCGAAAGAAATCCGGATAGTTCGCCGCCAGATGATCGAGCAGGGTCTCCAGCACTTCGGCCTGGCCGGGTAAGCTTTCCGCGAGCGCGCAGAACACCTTGTCGTAGTCTTCGCGCAGGCGGCGCGCCTTTTCGCGCATCTCGGCGGCGTAGTGTTCGTCGATGTCGAGCCAGGTCTCTTCGGCCATCGGTACCAGGCCGAGCGCGAAACTGTAATTGCCCTCGGCGAAGGGGTAGCGCATGTACTTGCCGAGCATCCCGGCGCTCTCGGCCGGCTGGTCTTTGATCGCCTGATTGATCATGGAAGCGAGTACAACATTATTAGCTCTTCGCGGGATGATCGAGCCCTGAAGCGCCAGTGTCGGCGCTTGTGCGCAGCGCGGATTGGCTGGTTGGAAGCCTCCGCTGCGGATTTCCCGCATCTGTGATAATTGGATTGTTCCAGACCCGCTCAGATTGAGAGGAGCTTTCACGATGAGCGAGCTTGAGGAAATTGTCCGCACCGCCTGCCCGCGGGACTGCTACGACACCTGCGGCGTCGCGGTTCACAAGCGCAACGGCGCGATCGAGTCGGTGCGCGGCGACCCGGCGCATTTCGTCAGCCAGGGCCAGCTCTGCGTCAAATGTTCGATCGGCTACAACAACGAATGGCTGGACCCGCGCGCGCGCCTGACCCGGCCGCTCCGCCGCGTCGGGCGCAAGGGCGAGGGACGCTTCGAGCCGGTGTCGTGGGACGCCGCGATCGCCGCGATCGCCGAGCGGCTGAAAAAAATCTGCGCCGGCGCCGGGCCGCAGGCGATCCTCAATACGCACTACAGCGGCACCATCTCGCTGATCGGATATCTTTTCCCTACGCGCTTCTTCAACCGGCTCGGCGCGACCGAGGTCAGCCCCGACACGATTTGCAACATGGCGGGCCACGTCGCTTTGCATTACGTGTACGGCACTTCGGTGAGCGGCTTCGACCCGCGCACCGGCGACGCCGCCGCGTGCATCCTCGTATGGGGCGCCAATCCTTCAGCCTCGGGGCCGCACGTGCAGGAGCACTGGCTCGAGAAGCTGCCGGGTAAGGTCGTGGTAATCGATCCGGTCCGCACGGCGACGGCCGCGGCCGCCGACATCCATTTGCAGCCCTTCCCGGGCAGTGACGCGGCGCTCGCGTTTGCGATGCTCCACGTGATCGCGCGCGAGCGGCTCGTCGATCGCGACTTCGTCGCGCGCTGCACGGTCGGATGGGACGAGCTCGAACCGACGCTCGCGCCGTGCACTCCCGCATGGGGTGAGGCGCAGACCGGCGTGCCCGCGCGGCTAATCGAGGAAGTTGCGCGGCTTTATGGCGGCGGGCCCTCGCTGCTCTGGATGGGTCAGGCGCTCCAGCGTCAGCCGCACGGCGGCAACGTGATGCGCACGTGCTCGATTCTTCCGGCGGTGACCGGAAATCTCGGCAAGCCCGGCGCCGGCTTCGTCTATCTGAACTTCGACATGGCGCAGCGCGGAATCGACGGCGATTATCTGACCGCGCCGCATCTCGCGAAGGGCGCCGTCGCGCCGATAAGCCAGATGGACCTGGCCGAGCGTCTCGAGGATCCCGTGCGGGCGCAGGCGCTGATTTGCTGGAACATCAATATCGCCGCGTCCAATCCGCAGCAGGAGCGGCTGCGCGGGGCACTCGCGCGCGAAGACCTGATGACGGTCGTGCTCGACCTGTTCCCGACCGACACCACCGACTTTGCCGACTTCGTGCTGCCCGCGGCGAGCTTCCTCGAATTCGACGACCTGGTGGCGAGCTACTTTCATCTGACGCTCTCGGCGCAGGTCAAGGCGGCGCAGCCGATAGGCGAGGCGCTGCCCAATTCGGAGATTTTTCGCCGGCTCGCGCGCGCGATGGATTTCACCGAGCCCGAACTGCACGAGAGCGACAGCGAGATTATCGCGACGCTGCTCAAGCGCGCGAATATCGAGGGCGACTTCCGCTCGTTCGCTGCGCGCGCGCCGATGCATCTTCCCGCCGAGCCGCTAATCCAGTTTGGCGATCTCAAATTCCCCACGCCCAGCGGAAAGATCGAAATTGTTTCGGAAAGCGCCGCCGCCGACGGCCATCCGCGCCTCCCGCAGCCGCTCGTCGATGCGCGGCCAGCCGCGGGGCGTCTGCGATTGCTCTCGCCGTCGTCGCAATGGGCGCTCAACGACAGTTTCTCCAACGTGGCCAAAATCGCGGCTCACACGGGCCCCGCGACTATCGCGATCCATCCGGCCGACGCTGCCGGGTGCGGGCTCAAGGAGGGCGATCAGGCGCTGGTCGCGAACGAGACCGGCCGCCTCGTGATGCGCGTAACGCTGACCGAGGCCGTCCCGCGCGGAGTCGCGCTATCGCACAAGGGCCGATGGCCCAAGCGCGAGGCCGGGCAGCGAAACGTCAACGTGCTCAACCCGGGACGCAAGGCGGACATGGGCGAGAGCACCAGCGTCCACGGTGTCGAGGTGACCGTCGCTCCGCTGGCCCCGGCCTGAGCGGCCTTTGCTTTGACCTCCTTATCCGGGCCAGCTAGCATCGGCGGGCGATGCCCTGGCGAATCGGAATAGACGTTGGCGGGACCTTCACCGATCTCTTCGCCGTCAACGACGAGAGCGGCGAAACCCGCACGGCCAAGGTCCTCGGTACGAAGCATCGGCTGGTCGAAAGCGTGCTCGGCGCGCTCCGGCAGACCGGGATCAAACCGGCTGAAGTCGCGGAAATAGTGCATGGGAGCACCACCGCGACCAACGCGCTCATCGAGCGTACGTTTCCGCGCGCGGCGATGATCACCACCGAGGGCTTTCGCGACACGATCGAGATCGGGCGCCAGCGCCGCGAGCGGCTTTACGATCCGTACCAGGTGAAGGAGCGGCCGCTTATCCCGCGGCGGATGCGTTTTGCGCTCGGCGAACGAATGTCGGCGCAGGGCGAGGTAGTGCGGACGCTCGACGAAAAGGCCGCACGCGCGGTGATCGCCGAGGCGCTCGGACAGGGCGCCGAGACCATCGCCGTCTGCTTCATCAACGCCTACGTTGACGGCGGTCACGAACGGCGCGTGCGCGAACTGATCCGCGAAGCGGCGCCCAAGGTTCGCGTCGCGATTTCCAGCGAGACCCGTCCGCAGTTCCGCGAGCTCGGCCGCTTCATGACCACGGTCGTGCGCGCGGTGCTGCTGCCGGTGATGGCCGGCTACCTGCAGGACCTCGAACAGGAACTCACGCGCTGGGGCTTCAAGGGCTCGCTGCTGATAATCAAGTCTAACGGCGGCGTGATGGGCGTCGCCTCCGCGATCGAACGGCCCGAGGAGCTGATCGAATCGGGGCCGGCCGGCGGCGTAGCATACGCGAGCGCGCTTTCACACTCGATGCGCGAGGCCGCGCAGGTCATCCATACCGACATGGGCGGCACTTCGTTCGACGTCGCCGTAGTCGAGGACGGCGAAGGCCTCATAACCAACTCCTACGAGCTGCGCTGGGAGATGCCGATTATCACGCCGATGCTCGACATCAGGAGCATCGGCGCCGGTGGCGGCTCGATCGCGTGGATCGATGAGGGCGGCTCGCTGCGCGTCGGACCGCGCAGCGCCGGCTCCGATCCCGGCCCGGCCTGCTACGGCAAGGGGGCGAAGAACGCGACGGTCACCGACGCCAATCTGCTGCTTGGGCGGCTCGAGCCGACGCTTGGCGGCAAGATGGTTCTCGACCGCGACGCGGCGCATCGCGCGGTTGCCGAGATCGGCCGGCGCGTCGGGCTCGAGCCGATCGCGGCGGCCGAGGGTATCGTGTCGATCTGCACGGAGAACATGGCGCAGGCGATTCGCCTGGCGCTGGCCGAGCGCGGCCGCGACCCGCGGGACTTCGCCCTTGCGAGCTCTGGCGGCGCGGGTGCGATGCACGCCTGCTGGATCGCGCGCTCGCTGGGAATTCCCACCGTGATCGTTCCCGCGTACGCCGGCGTCGCCTCGGCCTACGGCGCGACCCGGATGGATTTGCGCTACGACCTCGAGCGGTTTTTTTACTCGCCACTGGCGGACACCAGCCCCGAGGATCTCGAGCGGCGCTATCGCGCGCTCGAGGAGGAGGGCCGCGCGCTGCTGACCCGCGAGGGGATCGCGCTCGCCGCGGTGCGGCTCAAGCGCACGGCGCAGATGCGCTACGTCGGCCAGAGCTACGAGGTCCTGACGCCGATTCCGGATCCCGTCGGCGCGACGCTGGACGAGGTGCGGGCTAATTTTCATAAGTCGCATCTGCGCGAATACGGTGTCGCCTCGGAGGAGTTCGAGCCGGCCTTCGTGAGCCTCGGCGTGACCGCGCTCGGCGTGGTCGCGGGGCACGGCGCCCGCGATTCGCAGGCTGTTCCAGCAAGCGCCCGCAAAGGCGATACTGGAAACGTGATCAAGGGCGAGCGCGACGTGATCTTTGACGGCAAAACGGTCCGCACCGCGCTCTACGACGCCGCGGCGCTGCGCCCCGACCGCAGGATCGAGGGGCCCGCGATTGTCGAGCACGAGCATTCGTGCACCGCGCTTGCGCCGGGAAGTTCGGCGATGGTCGATGCCGAGGGCAATCTGTCCATAACCGTGTAAGGGAGTGCCGATGAACACTTCGAGCGAAAATGGCAAGCGGCTTGACCCGGTAACCTTCGAAGTCCTGCGCAGCTCTTTCGAGTACGTCTGCGGCAGGATGAGCACGGTGCTGCAGAAGGCCGCCTTCTCGCCGATCATCTACGACATGGTCGACTTCTCCAACGCCATCTACAACGAGAAGCTCGAGTTGCTCGGCCAGACTGCCAACTGCCCGGTCCATATCGCGGCGATGCACTTTTCGGCGCAGGCCTCGGTCAAGCACTTCGGCTTCGAGAGCCTGCGCCCGGGCGACATCTTCGTGCTCAACGATCCTTACGATGGCGGCACCCATCTGAACGACATGACGTTCACGATGCCGGTGTTCTTCGAGGGCGACATCCTGGGCTTCGCAGTTTCGCGCGGCCACTGGACCGACGTCGGCGGCGGCGCGGCCGGCGGCCAGGCCTTCGGCACGCACATCGCGGGCGAGGGGCTGCGGCTGCCGCCACTGAGGATGTACGAAAACTATCGTATCAACGACGACCTCTTGCGGATCATCGTCGCCAATACGCGCACCCCGCAGTACATCAAGGGCGACCTGCAGGCCCATCTGGCGGCGCTGCGCGTGGCCGAGGCGGAACTGCAGCGCATCGCGCGGCGCTACGGAATTGAAACCGTGCGCCAGGGGATGCGCGAAGTGCTCGACTACACCGAGCGCCTGACGCGCAACGCGATTCGCGAGATTCCCAACGGCACCTATCACGCGGTCGATTACGCCGACACCGACGGCATCTCCGACGCGCCGGTGCGCGTCGAAGTCACGCTCAAGGTCGAGGACGACCGCATCGTGGTGGATTTCGCGGGCAGCGATCGGCCGGTCGCGGGCGGAATCAACTCGCCGATGGCCAATACCTATTCGGCGGTTTATTACTCGCTCAAGTTTTTCCTCTCCTCCGACGCGCCGGCCAACGCGGGCAGCTTCCGTCCGATCGAGATTCGGCTGCCCGAGAGTTGCTGGCTCAACGCCAGGTGGCCCTCGCCGACGATCGGTTGCACCACGCTGACCTCCTCGAAGATTACCGCAGCCATCTGGAAGGCGCTCTCCGACGCGATTCCCGAGCGCGCGGTCGCGCCCACCTTCGCCGAATGCAACTGGTTCGTCTGCTCGGTGAAAGATCCGGCAAGCGGCGAAAATTTCGTCTTCTCCGATCTGCCGGCGGGGGGATGGGGCGGCACACCGCTCCACGACGGCATGAGCGTCACGCAGGATCCGCTGGGCAACTGCGCCAACCTGTCGGCCGAGGTCGCCGAGTTGCTCTTCCCGATTCGCTATGAGGCCTTCGACCTGCGCGCCGACTCAGCCGGCGCCGGGCGCAATCGCGGCGGGCTCGGTTCGCGGATGGCGATCACGATGCTCGGCGCTGCGGAGGTATCGATCGAAACCTCGCGCACGCGCACGGGCACACCGGGCGTCGCCGGCGGCGGCGAGAGCGTGGCGCAGCGCGTTTCGCGCGTGGCCACAGACGGCACGCTCGACGTCTTCGGCGGCATCTCGCCCGACGGCGTGTGGCACAACCCGCTGCGCGGCAAGCGCCTCGAGCCCGGCGACCGTTTCGAAGTCCTCACCACGGGCGGCGGCGGGTGGGGCGACCCGATGACGCGGGAGCCGGCGCGGGTGCTGGAAGATTTCCTCGACGGCTACGTGACGCCAGCGCAGGCGCGCCAGACCTATGGCGTGGTCATCGATTCGAAGTCGAAAGCGATCGACGCCGAGGCGACGCGGCGCGCGCGCGCCGATCATCAGAAGGCCCAGGCGGTGGCTGCGGGCGGCGGCCGCTAGACCGGATCGTCGATTCCCGCAGGACGCAGCACGGTATGCCTGCGAGGAAGCCGTTTTATTCAACCCGGCCGTTCTTGATCGCTCAGTCGCTCGGCTTCTGTGCGTTCATCGGGCTTGCGCTCTTCGGATGCGCCGGCAGGCTGGATATCCCGTTTTTCTGGGCGTATCTGATCGTCTGCGCGGCGCTCTTCACCGCGGCGGCGCTGACGATCGAGCCGGACCTCTTCCAGGAGCGCATCAGGCCCGGCGGCCAGCCGCTTCAACATCGCTACTACCTGTTGCTGCTGCCGCCGTTTGCGCACTGGTGTATCGCCGGACTCGACGTCGGCCGGTTTCACTGGTCCGATACCGTGGCGCCCTTTCTTCAGGTGATCGGCCTCGCGATCTTCGCGTTCGCGCTCGCGCTGATCACCTGGGCGATGAGCACCAACCGGTTTTTCTCCTCGATCATCCGGCTGCAGGAGGATCGCGGCCATCAGCTCGTGACCGGCGGTCCCTATCGATGGGTCAGGCATCCGGGGTACATCGCCGGATTGCTTTTCTGCCTGTCGAGCGGAGTGGCGCTGGGTTCGTGGCTCGCGCTGATTCCGGCCGCGCTGTGCGTGCCGATGCTGCTCAATCGCACCCTGGCCGAAGATCGTTTTCTGAAGGACAACCTGAAGGGATATGCGGCTTACGCGGAGAGAGTGCGCTACCGTTGGTTTCCCGGAATCTGGTAGCAGCGGAGCTGTCCGCAGGAGGCAGTCATGAAGATAGGATACATGCCCGACACGCATAGCGGCGCGTACGATCAGCCGGTCCCGCCGCGCGAGACGGTCGCCGCCTTCGCCGACCAGTTGCTGGAAGAGGGCGAGCAGGCCGAGCGCAGCGGCTTCGACGGCGTCTTTTTTCCCGAGCGCCACGCCCGCTCCGAGTGCGTGTTTCCGCCGCCGCTGATCATCATGGCCGCGCTGGCCGCGCGCACACGCAAGGTCGATCTGGGCACGATGGTCCTGCAGCCGCCGCTGTACAACCCGATGCATCTCGCCGAAGACGTCGCCATGATTGACAACCTCTCGCGCGGGCGGGTCAGGCTGGGGATCGGGATGGGCTATCATCCGGACTACTTCAATCTGTTCGGCGAACCGCACAAGCAGCGCTTCTCGCGCTTCGAGGAATCGATCGAAATTCTCCGCGGCGCGTGGTCGAGCACCGGCAAGTACTCGTTTCACGGCAAGCGCTACAATTTCGACGACGTGCTGCTCTCGCCCAAGCCCTACCAGCCCGGCGGACCGCCGCTCTGGATCGGCGCCGCCTACCCCGAAGCGATCAAGCGCGCCGGACGGCTCGGGGACGCGTGGGCGATTTTGCCCTTCTGGGATTCATACGAGACGCTGCGCGCGCAGGCCGATCTCTACCGCGAGGAGGCGGCGAAGCACGGCCGGCGAGCGATGGTCGTCCTGATGCGCGACGGATGGGTTGCGCGGACGCAGGAGGAGGCCGAGCGCACCTTCGGCGAGCTGTGGGTTCAGGACATGCTCTACTACTACCGCTACGGCCTGTTGACGCCGAATCCGGAGTTTCGCAGCGAGGCGGATTTCACCGTGGCGAAGCTGCGCAAGTTCCTGGTGCTGGGCGATCCGCCGACCTGCGTCGAGCGCGCGCGCTACTGGTGCGAGGCGCTCGGCGCCGACTATCTGATCATCCGCAGCCGCGTGCCGCTCGGCCCGCGCCGCGCCGAGACGATGCAATGCCTGCAGCTCTTCGGCGAAGAAGTACTGCCGCATCTGCGATAGATAGCGTGGGGTCGTCAAGCGTTAGTTAGTCATGCAGAAAACCAGCCTTCCATTTCAGCCGGCTCCGCTTCCAGATTGGGGTCTGCGCATCAGACGGGTCACGAAGCGAATCTGGTCGCCACGGTAATAGAGTTTCTCGTAATCGACTGGCTGGCGTCCGGTGGCGAACGACGTGCGTTCAATCAGGAAAATGGGACTGCCCACCGCGACACCCAGGGCGCTCGCGACGATCGCATCGGATGATACGGCTTCCAGTCGGTATTCCGCTTCCACCAGGGCCGTCTTGTACTTCTGTTCAAGCAACGAAAAGATCGGATGCGTCTCAAGATTGTCCTCCATGATCTTCTCGCCGATCTCGCGCGGCAGAAACGTTTCGTCGAACGACAGGGGAATGTTGTCCGCTAATCGCACCCGCTGAATGCGAACCACGAGTGTTCCGGCCGCTAGGCCGAGCTCACGAGCCACGGATTCGCTGGCCGCAACAATCTGTTTATCGATCAGTCGCGCAGAAGCGTGCCGGCCAAGCACCTGCATGTCTTCCACGAAGCCGGTCAGCTCTGTGAGCTCCTGGGTGATCTTGGGCTGTAGAACGAAGGTGCCTTTGCCTCGGCGAATCTCCACCAACCCTCGCCGGACCAGGTTCTGAACCGTCTGCCGAATCGTGGTCCGGCTGACTGCATATCGCGTAACCAATTCATCTTCGTTCGGTATTCGGCTCCCTGTCGGAAATGTGCCGTTGGCAATTTCCGCCGCAAGCGCGGATTCGACTTGGGCGTAGAGGGGTAGCGGATTATCCGGGTTGATTTTCACATTGACATAGTGACGTCATGATGTCACTATGTCAATAGAATACGAGGTGTCTTCCAATGGATAATTTAGTCTTCGGATCGTCGAATCGATCTTCCATTGCTTGCGGGGCCCCGAGTCCGCTGCGCCTGATCGTTGGATACGGCTTCATG
>DASXMQ010000248.1:0-18521 GCA_036495625.1 Binataceae bacterium (SeqCode)
TAACGCCGCCGCCGTCGCGCTTTTGCTTATCGCCAGGCTGTCCTGACCTTACGGCACCGCGACGAACTTCACGACGCCCGCCGCCACCAGGTCGACGGCGGGATTGCATGTGTGCCTGGTGGCGAAGCCGTTCTTTATCCGCGGCACGATCGATGTATTGAGCAGTTTGGTCATGTCAATCACCGCAACCCAGGTCGGCGGATTCGAATTGGCCACCAGGGCAATCGCGTCGCCGCTGTTCGGACTGGCATAGGCCGTCGTGGTGTGGGGGTCATCACCCGTTTCAAAGGTTAATTTGTCGGGAGTGCTGGGAATCGTGCAGGCGACGTAATCCGACACGGCGGGAACCTTGCCTCCGGTGCCGGAGCTCGACGGCAGCACGACGGCGCCAAAGAGATTTCCGCCGAATTCCCCATTCACCACCGCGATATGGGTATCGCCGGCCACCGACACCCCGTCGGTACCTGCAGAGAAGCTATCGAACTCGGGAAAGTTCTGTAGCTGCTGCGGCGCCGTCCAGGTCGCGGGAGAGCCGGCCGTGAACGTTGCCTGGCTCAGGTCGGCCAGATAGAGGTTGCCGGTAAACTCGTCCGTGGCCAACGCCACGCCGGTGGTACAGTCTTCGGCCGACGAATCGTACTCTCCCTTAAACGCGCCGCCCGACGTATCGTTCTCGAACAGTTTGGGTGTGGTGGTATCGGTGATATCGCCTACCTCATAAGTGCTCGCTTCGGTCGCCGACAACAGCAGATGGCGGACGGGGTCTATTGCGGCGTCTTCCGAAACTTCCTGCGGAGAAGATTGTGATGGAAAGTCAGGCTCAAAAGTATTGTCTCCCAGGTCCAGGAATTGGAATCCGGCACCCTTGGCAGTGCTGAGCGTTATCAGAGCCTGGTTGGTCGTTGCATTGATGACCACGCCGCAGTTCGTGCAACTGCCTCCGGAGAAGCTAATCTTTCCCGTTCCGGAACTGTGCAGCGTACTCGTCACCGACGTACCATTGATCAAATAAACCGCGCTGCTATTCGCGGTACACACGGTCTCACCAGTTGTCGAGTTCGAGGAGCATGAATTGATCACGGAGGCGGTGGGGATCACCGCCGACGCCACGCCCGCGCCCTCCACCTGGATCACCGAAACGCCGCTGGTGCTGCCGTCCCAGGCGCCCTTGGGAACATAAGATAGGACGTTTCCGCCCTGCACCAGCACCGACAGCGAGGCGCTGGGCAAGCACGCCGTAGGCGGCGGTCCCGGAGTGGGTGTCGGCGACGGCGGTGGTGGCGCTATGTGCTTATGCGGCGGCCCTCCGTTGTTGTCACCACCGCATGCTCCTAAGCCGACGGCTAGTCCCAAGCCGAGCATCAACAACCCCAGCAGCCGAGGGCCGCCTAAACCTTCGGACATAAAATTTTCCCCCTCAAGATGGAATGATGATTAGGAACGAACGCACGTTAACGCCCGGTAATAAGCAAAGCAAGAAGAAAGATGCGCATCATGCGCCGCGTAGCACTAGATTTATTAACTTGGCGAACGTCAGTTGCCAACAGATTGCATGTCTGTGCGATGAAGCGCGCAAAGAACTTCGTCAGGCCGCAGAAGCGCCATATCCCTGCGCCGCCCTGCCCGTGGGGGTCGCTTCTATTGGCGCCGCTTCGACTTGCCGACGCTCGTCTCAGCCCTTGAGCGACGCGGCCATGTCTGCGCCTTCGCGCCTGCGAAACGCTACCGCCACGCGCAGCCGTTCCAGATGCTGATCGATAATCCTGCCGCCGAGCCTGACGCGATGAGCCTGGAAAAATTCGTGCACCTCGCGCTCGCGGTCGAGCAATCCGACGACCGCCTCGCACATCCGCGGCAGCGCGGCGTCCGGGAACTTGCGGATCATCTCGTCCCAGTGTCTCTTCACGAAGTTCCACGCCTCGTAGCGACAGCTGTTGTTGGATAGCAGCGAATGCATCACATAGGGTGCGTTTTGCGTGCGGATTTCGCCGGAGAGCGTCATCTCCATCGTCTCGCGCAAGAGCTCGCTCCGGCGGAATCCGGCCAGCGAGAAAAGGTAGCGCTGCTCTTCTTGCGGCGTTCTTGCGGACTTAAAGTGTTTCTTGAATTCTTCGAAACGCGCGCGATCCCCAGTGTAAGCCAGTATTCCGACCATCGGCGGCACCAGGTCGCGATCCACCGACGTTGGATCTTTGATATAGCGCGTGTACATCTCGGCCGCGCGCCGTTGAACATCGGCGTCGTCGCCAAGTGTGCCGAGCGAGCCCCAGAGCGTGCCGCGCAGCTGACGCACCAATTCGTCTTCGCCCGGGCGCGGGTCCCATCCAAGACGCGCCGCCGCCTCGCCCACGATTGAACGCACGGCCGCGGCCAACGCGGGGCGTTCGGCCTCGGTCGCAACCATGTCGAGGTAGCCGAGCGGCGCGAGCATCGCGCGCCACACGTTGAGGTCGGTCTCGCCGCGCATCGCGCGAAGCATCGCCAGGAAATCCGCAAGCCGCATCATCCCGGCCACGGTCGCCGCCCATGAATCGCTGACCAGCGCGTAGCGCTCGACCGCCTTGAGCTCGCTGAGATTGCGGCCCAGTGCGGCGAGCAGATCGGCGGCGTAACGCACGCGATAGAAGCCATGGCCGCCCTCGTTTAGCAGCGCCCACTCGACTCGGCCGCCGAGGTCGAGCGTGGCTTCGCGGCCGTCGAGCAGCAAGCGCTGCGTCGCGATTCCCTTGTCGGTCTTCGCCCGCACCATCACCGGCACCTGCCAGAGCTGTTCGGCGGCGGCGCCGGCGCCTTCGGCGAGATACAAAAAGCGTCGCTGGCGCACCACCAGCGAGCGTCCGTCGGCTCCCAGGGCCGCCTCAACCATCGGAAAGCCGGGTTGGAAGATCCACGAATCCATCAGCTTGCGCACCGGTTCGCCGCACGCGCGTTCCAGCGCGTCCCACAGATCGCCGGTTTCGGCGTTGGCGAACTGATGTTTGCGCAGGTAGTCGGCGATACCCCTGCGAAAGCGCTCCGCGCCAAGGTACTGCTCGAGCATCCGCAGCACCGAGGCCCCCTTCTCGTAGGTCAGCACGTCGAACATCGCGCGCGCGTCTTCGGGGCTCAGCACGGTGAACTCGATCGGCCGCGTGCTGCTCAGCGCGTCGATCGCCATCGCTGCCGTGCGCGAGACCGAGAAACTCTCCCAGCGCTTCCAATGCGGCTTCCAGGCGTCCACCGCGAGCATCTCCATGAAGGTGGCGAAGGCCTCATTGAGCCAGATCCCGTTCCACCACTTCATCGTCACCAGGTCGCCGAACCACATGTGGGCGTTCTCGTGCGCGACGACGTCGGCCACGCGCTCGAGTTCGGCACGCGCGGCGCTCTTCTCGTCGATCAGCAGCGCGGTCTCGCGGAAGGTGATCGCGCCCAGGTTCTCCATCGCGCCCGAAGCAAAGTCGGGGATGGCGATCAGGTCGAGCTTGTCGCCCGGGTAGGGCAGCTCGTAATAATTGGCGAACCATTTGAGCGAAAATGCGCCAATCTCGCGCGCCCACGCGGTGAGCGCCCGCTTCCCGGGTACATGCGCGACGCGCAGTGGGGTCCCCGCGTCCACCGGCTCGGTCGCCTCGAACTCGCCCACGATGAAGGCGAGCAGGTAGGTCGACATCTCGATCGTCTCCTTGTAGACGATCTCCTTCTTGCCGCGGCCGAGACTGCGCTCGCTCTCGATGCCGGCGTTGGAAAACGCGGTCAGCTCTTCGTCGATCACCAGCCGCACCTTGAAGCGCGCCTTTAGCGCCGGCTCGTCCCAGCACGGAATTGCGCGGCGCGCGTCGGTCGCTTCGAACTGCGTGCTGGCGACCAGATGCGTTTCGCCCTTGGCGTCCTTATAGGTGCTGCGATAAAAGCCGTGCAGCTTGTCGTTCAGCACGCCGCGAAAGGCGATCCTGAGCGTCCATTCGCCCGGTTCCAGCGCGCGCTCGAAGGTAAGACGCGCCCGCTCGTGCGCTGGTTCCAGCGCCGCCTTGCCCGCGACCGTGACTCCGCCGCGCGCGGCGCTCACCCGATCGATCTCCAGCTCGAGCGCGTTCAGCACAACCTCGGTGGTCGCGGCGAGGATGCGCACCGTCACATCCTCCTCGCCTGCGAAGGTAAACGTGCGAAGATCGGGCGTGAGGCTTATCGCGTAGCGTTCCGGCACCACGTCGGCAGGAAGCCGGTATTCGGTTGTCTTGTCTGCGCCGAGCGGCGCGCCTTCCTGGTCCATCATCGATCATGCCTTCCTGGATATTGCGTTCCTGACAATTGCCTTGCCGATGCTCGAGCTTGCCCGAGTCCGCGAGCCGGCGCGAAGGCGCCCGCGCCGCCTTCGGCATACAGTACCGCGCGGCGCGTCAGCGGCCAATGCGCGCGAGCTCAGCGAAATTCGTAAGCCGCGCGCCCGCATGCTCGAGCGCGAGCGGCAATAGCGGGCTGGTCAGGATCTCGACCTCGCGTTCCGCCGCCTCCGCAGGCCGGCCGCGGCCGACGCTCGCCGCGGGATGCCCATAAATCTCGGTAGTCCCGCGAGCGAGCCGCGCGATCACGTCGAGCACATAATGTTCGGTCAGATTGCCGCTCTGATGGAGGCCGAAAAGCCAGTCGGTGGACTTGATCCCGCGCTGGTTCATCTTTCGCCGCGCGCGCCGCGAGAGCGCGCGAAAGATAACCGCCTCGACCAGCTTGCGCGCCGCGTTGTCGCGCGCGAGCTTAAGCGTCGTGAAGACCGGCTCGCGCGGCAGCCGGATATAGGGCACGCGGTACTCCGAAGCGAGGTCGAGGAGGATATCGCATATGACCGGATGAACGTGGAAGTTCAGATGTCCGTCGATGTGATTGAGATAGCCGACCAGCCCGAGGTGCAACTCGACCTGGGCGCGGCATTCATCGGCGAGGCTGGCGCGCAGGCTCCGATCGAAAAAGTAGCGCATCCCGCCCTGCACCGGGTTTTCGACGAAGCGGCCGGAGCTATCGACCAGCGCGCCGAGCCGAGCCGCCGGCCGCACGCTCCTGCCGTTGCACACGACGAGATGAAGCCCGACGTCGAGACCGGGACATTCGCGCGCAGCGGCGATCGCCTCGTCGCGCGCCGGCGCGGCCACCATCAGGCTCGTCCCGCGGAGCACGCCCTGGCGATAGGCCTGCAGGATACCAGCGTTGACCTCGGCGGAGGCGCCGAAATCGTCAGCGGTGAAAATGACGGACTTATCGGAATTGCCGAAGTCGGCGGAACAGGCCTCCGTCATCGGCCGGCTCGCGCGCGCACAATCCGTCGCGCTTGTGTCACAATCCTATGCACGCGCCCCGCCATCGCCGCAATTTTGCTGACAAACGCGGCGGCGCTCAAGCTGAAACTCCAGTGATCCTGATCTTTTACGCATTTGCGCGCGAAGCCGCCGTCTTCAAGCGCAGGCTCGAACGCCGCACCGCGCTTGGAATCGACGGCTTGCGCGGCTTTCGCGGCCGCCTCGGCGCAACGGAAATCGCGGGTGTGTTCACGGGACTCGGCGTTGACCGGGCTGCCGAGACAGCGCGGCGCGCGATGGAATCGCTCGCGCCCGTCGATCTCGCGATCGCGACGGGGCTGGCCGGGGCGCTGACCGATAAGCTGCAAACCGGCGACCTGGTCCTCGCCGATCGTCTCATCCTTGGCCGCGGCCTTGTCCCGGACGATGAGACGATCGCGGCCAATCCCGCCGATCTCGCATCCTTCGGCTCCGCGCTCGCGGCCGGGCGGATAATGTTCACGACCGGACCGATTCTGACCGCCATGCGGATTCTCAGGGATGCCCGCTCCAAGCGCGACGCGGGCGCGAGGACCAGTGCGCTCGCGGTCGATATGGAAAGCGCAGGGATCGCAGCAGAGGCGGCCCGGCGCCGCATTCGCTTCGCCTGCCTGCGCGCGGTGCTCGACACCGTTGACGAGGAGATCGTGGGCGCAGAACTGGCGGAGCCCGACGGTGGCGTGCGGCCACTTGCGGCTGCCGCCTTCGTTTTGCGTAATCCGTCAGCGGTCCCAGGGCTCGCGCGGATGCTGCGGAGCGTCAACCGCGCGACAGTGGCGCTGGCCGACGCGCTCGCGGCGCTCATACGGTCCGGCGTTTGACGGGCGGGCGCTGGGCGCCGCCTCGCCGCTTCCACGGAGGCTCTGGCGACGTTGCGTTCCACACCGCCACCGAGCGCTCGTAGGGAAAGTCCGCCAGATGGCGCTCCACGGCGGCCGCGCCGCCCCAGCACTCGGCGCGGGTCACGATATTCAGCGCAAGCGCAATCAGCGGGAGGAAAATAAATATTCCAGACCAGGCGATTTCGCCCGCGCCGACGCGAAAGAGCATCACGATTACGAAGCCGACCGTTCCGGCATACAGCCCCGGCCCCCACAGCGCGCGCGACGGAGCCGCCGGCATCGCGCCGAGCGGCCTTGTGCCGCCGCGATTCAGCTGCCGATCCAGCCATTGGAAAATCGCGACCGTCACCGCGGCGACGAAGAGCCATCCCAGGTAGTTGCTGATCGGCACGCCGAAATGCGGTCCCGGCGGGTCGTACCAGAAGATCCGGCCGAGAAACCAGCGATCGCCGAGCACGCTCAGCGGATCGGCCACCATATCGATCATCACCATGAACAGCGCCGCCATCAGCCACACCCGCGGCGAGCGCCGAATCGCCCACGTGTCGAGCGTGCGCAGGTCGAGTCCGCGCCGGTAAAGCGGAGCGCTCAGCAACAGCGCGAGCGTATAGCTCGCGAACGACAGAAACGTGAACGAAATCGAATCCATGAAGGGCACGCCGGCAACCCAAATCTCGCGGCCGCGCGTCGCCGGAATGTAATGATAGAGCCCGAAGGGAAAGCCGTTGTGTACGGAACTCCATTCGCAGGCCCACGCCACGGTGTAAGTCAGCGCGGTGAACAGAACCGTGGTGGAGAGGCCGAAGTTGACGATCGCGATTACGAGGTAGCAGCCGAGGAACACGAACACGAACGGCCTGAGCGCTATTGTCGAAAGGAGCAGATGCATCGCGCGGGGTCCCTTGGACTTCAGGCGCGGCGTGCCGCCGCCAACGCATCCTGCCCTTCGCGCACGGCGCCGGTTGCGCGAAAAAACTCGATCGCGCGCGCAAGCGCGCCTTCGATCGGCCGCGGCGAGTATCCAAGTGCCGTGCGCGCCTTCGACGAATCGAAAAACATCCGCTTGCGCGCCATCCGCACCTCGGTCAGGCTAGCGCGCGGGGCGCGCCGCGTTATCGTGCGTGCGACCGCTTCGGCGCCGAGCGCGAACGTCCACGCGACCGCATAGGGAACGCGAATCCTCGGTGCATTCAGCCCCGACAGCCTGGCCAGGCGGCCGAGCATCTCTTCGAGCGTCAGGTTTTCACCGCCGAGGATATATTTCTCGCCAATCGCGCCGCGCTCGGCGGCCAGCAAATGCCCGGCTGCGGCGTCTTCGACGTCAACCAGGTTGAGCCCGGTGTCCACGAACGCCGGCATCCGCCGGTTCAGAAAATCCACGATGATCCGTCCGGTGGGCGTCGGCTTGTAATCGCTCGCGCCAATCGGCGTGGACGGATTGACGATCACGACCGGCAGGCCTTCGCGCGCCGCCTCGAGCGCCACCTGCTCGGCCATGAATTTCGATCGCTTGTACGGCCCCACCATGTCGGCGAGCGTCACCGGCGTATCCTCGCGTCCGGACTCGCCGTGCGGAATGCCGATCGCGCCAACCGTGCTGGTATGAATCACGCGGCGGACTTTGGCGCGGCGCGCCGCGGCCATCACGTTGCGCGTGCCTTCGACGTTGGCGGCGTACATCGGCGCCGGATCGGGCACCCAGAGCCGGTAGTCCGCCGCGACGTGATAGATCTCGCCGCATCCGCGCGCCGCCTGCTCCACTGCCGCCGCATCGCGCAGGTCGCCCCACGCGAATTCGCACGCCAGGCCCTCGAGCGCGCGCAGATCCGCGCCCTTGCGTACCAGCGCGCGCACCGGTCTTTGGCGCGCGAGCAGCGCCCGCACCACGTAGCATCCAACGAAGCCATTGGCGCCGGTTACCAGTACGGGTTGCGAAGCCATACGTCTTCAGGCGGAAAGGGCCGAACCGCTTACGCGCGCGGCGACGGCGGCAGCTGCGGCATGCCCAGATTTGACCGCGCTTTCGATCGTCGCCGGCAGGCCGGTCTGGATCCAGTCGCCGGCGAGAAAGAAGTTGTTGATCGGAGTCGCGAGGCCTGGCCGCAGACGATCGCACCCGGGCGACGGCGCCATCGTGGCCTGTTTTTCCTTGAGCACCAGCGCCTTGATCAGGCGCGCCTGGCGCGCCGCGGGAATCATCGTATTCAAATCGCCGGTGACCTGGTCGAGCAGTTCTTCATTGCCGGTCTCGACGAGATTGCGCGCGCCGCTGATGACGAAGCTCAAATAGCCGTTGGCGCGCGCGCCATTTTCGGCAAAGATCCGCCGCTTGTTGAATAACCATTGAGTAGTCGTGCCGACGAAGCCCACGAACGGCGCCTCGGTCACCTCGCGATCGTACCATGCGTGAACGCAAACGATCGGCGAATACTCAATCTCGCCCAGCTGGGCAAAGAACGGCCCCGCAGCGGCCTCCTCCGGCAGCAGACGCACGAGCTGCGCGGGCGGTACCGTGGCGATGAAGTTGCTCGCTTTCAGGCGGCGGCCGTCGCGCAGGCGCACACTCGCCATTGTGCCGTCGGCGCCGAGTTCGAGCGCATCGACCCGCGCGCGGGTTTCGACCAGGCCGCCGCTCGCCTCGATCATCCGCACCGAGGCGGGACAATACAGATCGCTGAGCCCGACCTTCGCGTATACGAATGCGGAGTCCGCGCGGCGCGAAAAAAACGCCCGCTTCAGCACTTCGGCCAGCAGAGCGGCCGAAGCGATTTCGGGATCCTCGTTGAGCGTCGCGATCGCGAGCGGATACCAGAGACACCGCCGCGCCCTCTCGCCCTGCCCGAGCAGGTCCATCACGCCGCTGACCGTCGTCCGGGCCAGGCGCGCCCGGTCGCGCCGATGCATCCGGAGCATCCTGAGCCCCGCCACCAGCAAGCTCATCCGCTCGCGCGGCGTCAGCAGCCCGTACCGCATCAGCCCGGCGGCCATATGCAGCGGCCCCGGCAAGCGCGCGGTCTTGAGGACGCCCGCGCGTCCGTCGCGCTCGAGCATCTCGATCGCCAGGTTGGGATGAAACACGAGCTGGCGGGTCTGCCCGATACGCTCGATAAACTTGAGCGTCTCGTCATAGCATCCCATCAGCACGTGCTGGCCGTTGTCGACAAAATCGCCGGTCTCGGGGTCGGCAAACGAATATGCGCGGCCCCCGAGCGCGGGCTTGCTCTCGAGCACGGCGACGCGAAACCCGACCTGGGCAAGCGCCACGGCCGCACTCAGGCCGGCGAATCCGCCACCGATCACGACCACGTCGCGGTCTTCAACCATCGCGCGCCTGACCCCGCGTCCTCAGCCGCGTGCCCGCCCAGGTGCGGCCGACCAGGTAGAGTTTGCGCGGAGTGGAGATACGATGACGGCGGCCGACCACGCCGCATCCCTTGCTCGCGATCCGCTCGAGCAGCGCGCGATAGATCGAGTGCATCGCTTCGGCACAGACCATGGCGGCGCGATCTTCCGCGGGAAGCGCGCTCGCGGCCAGCGCGTAAAACGCGCGCGCCCGTTCGACTTCATACTCGAGCAGGCCGCGCAGCTCGAGCGTGTCGGCGCCGCCGAGGATATCCTCTTCGCTCACGGCGAAACGCGCGAGGTCCTCGAGCGGCAGATAGATCCGGCCACGGGCCGCGTCCTCGCTCAGGTCGCGGATGATATTGGTGAGCTGGAAAGCGACACCGAGGTTCTCCGCGTATTCGCGGGTGCGCGGATTGCGGTAGCCGAAAACCTCGATACACACGAGACCGACCGCCGAGGCGACGCGGTAGCAATACAGGCGCAGCTCTTCGAAGGTCGCATAGCGCTTGCGCCCGAGGTCCATCTCGACGCCGTCGATAATTTCCTCGAAGGGGCGGCGCGGAATCGCGAAGCGGCGCACGTTGTGCGCGAGCGCGCGGGAGATCGGATGAGTCGGCGCGCCGGCGTACACGCGATCGAGCTCGCCGCGCCACAGCGCCAGCAACTCGGCCGGCTTGCGCTTCGCCTCGCCGCCGGCATCATCGTCGGCAATATCGTCAACGAAGCGGCAAAACGCGTAGACCGAGTAGAGCGCATAGCGCCGCTCGGCCGGCAGCAGCATGAAGGCATAGTAGAAATTCGACGAGGAGCGGCGCGTGATCGACGCGCAGCGCGCGTAATCTTCCCGCAACGCCGCATCCGCCGCGTTCATCGAGGCCACCGCGATGCCTTCAGACTTCAATCCGTCCTCGCAGCGCCCGCCATCCCAGGCGCAGGTAATCGACCTTGCCGAGCGCGGGGCGACGGCGCAGCACGTCGTAGTCCGCGCGCTCGATCGCGCGCAGGATCGCAAGGCCGCCGCCCGCGAACATCCTGATGTCGCGCGAGAGCCGCTTGTCCACCATCGCGGCGAGCTGCGCGCCCGCGAGAAGCAATCCGCGCGCGCAGGCAACTTCATGCCGCATCAACGCCGCGAAGCTCGAGTTGGCGTTGTGCACGCGGAGGTCCTCGACCGTTACGCCGAACCGCGCCATATCCGCGCGCGGCAGATAGACACGCCCCTTTTCGAGATCGACCGCGAGGTCCTGCCAGAAATTGGCGAGTTGCAGGCCGCTGCACACCCGGTCGGACAGATGCTGCCGCTCGGTATCGCGGTAGCCGAACAGGTAGAGCACGATGCGGCCGACCGGATCGGCCGAGTAGCGCGAATAGCCGAGCAGATCGTCGATGGTCTCGAAGCCGCGAAAGTCGAGGTCGGAGCGGAACGCGCGCAGCAGGTCGGCGAAGGGCTCGCGCGGAATATCGAAGCGGCGCGCGGTGTCGGCGAGCGCGACGAACACCGGATGGCGCGGCGCGCCGGCGTAGGCGAAATCGAGCTCGCGCTCCCATGCGTCGAGCCGGGCGAGGCTGCGCTCTTCGTCGGCAAAGTCGTCGGCTATGCGCGCGTAAGCGTAAATCGCGTGCATGTGCTTGCGCATCGCGCGCGGCATCAGCCACGACGCGACGGTGAAGTTCTCGTAGTGCGAACGCGCGAGCCGCCCACAGAAGTCATAGGCGGCGGCGAGCGCCGCGGAATCGGACTCCGCGGGCGGCGTCGCCGCGGCGTTACGCGCATCGTCTGCCAGCACGGCGGAGGTCGGATGGTTCGCGCCCTCGGCGTCCACGTCAGAGACTTGCGGCAGGCGCCTGTCCGATCAGCTCCTGCGCCTGGGCGCGCGCCCACCCGTCGACCTCGTAGAGATCCTCGAGCGTGCGCGCAGGGCAGTTATTGTGACGCATCATCACGGTTTCGAGATGGCGCGGAATGTCGGCGAAGCGCGAACGCCCGCCGAGAAAGGCCGCAACCAGCTCCTCGTTGGCAGCGTTGAGACAGGCCGCCATCGTGCCGCCCGCCTCGAGCGCATGGTAGGCGAGACCAAGGCACGGAAAGCGCGCCGGGTCCGGCTCTTCGAAAGTCAGGTGGCCGCGCTCGACCAGCGAGAGCGGCTTCAGATGGTCGAGCGGCAGGCGGTCGGGAAAGGCGAGCGCGTAGGCGACCGGAATCGCCATGTCGGGCTCAGCCATCTCGGCGATCACCGAGCCGTCGATCATCTCCACCATCGAATGGATGACGCTTTGCGGATGGATGACGACGCCGATGCGCTCGGCGGGAAGATCGAACAGCCAGTGCGCCTCGATCACTTCCAATCCCTTGTTCATCAGGGTCGCCGAGTCGATGGTGATCTTGTTGCCCATCCGCCAGGTGGGATGGTTGAGCGCCTCGGCCACGGTTATCGACGCGAAGCGATCGGCCGGCAGGCGGAGAAACGGGCCGCCCGACGCGGTCAGGATGATGCGCTTGAGGCCGGCGCGGCCGCGGCCCTCGAGGCACTGGAAAATCGCGTTGTGCTCGCTATCCACCGGCAGCAGGCGCACTCCGCGCTCGCGCACGGCCACGGTCATCAACTCGCCCGCGACCACCAGCACTTCCTTGTTGGCGAACGCGATGTCCTTGCCGGCGGCGATTGCGGCCAGCGTGGGGCCCAGGCCGCGCGCACCGACCAAGGCCGAGACGACGATGGCGGCCGCCGGATGCGTGGCCACGGCGACCGCACCCTCGCGTCCATGACAAATCTCAACGCCGCACGCCGGCCCGAGGCGGCGCTTCAGTTCGCTCGCGAGCTCGGCGGTCGCGACCGAAACGACTTCGGGCCGATGGCGCTCGACCTGTTTGACGAGCAGATCGATATTGCTGCCCGCGGCCATCGCGACCACGCGAAAGCGGTCGCGGAAACGCTCGACAACGTCCAGCGTGGTGACGCCGACCGAGCCCGTAGAGCCGAGAATTGCGACCGCCCTCACGCCTGCCTCTTGAGCTTCAGTTGGCGGCGAGCTCCGTCATCCGCTTGCGCAGGCGTCCCAGCGCCATCAGCGGAAAATAATGCGCATAGAGGTGATAGCGCAGGTAGAAATGATTGGGAAAGCCGGTGCCCGTGAAATCGGTCTCCTCCCAATCGCCGGTTTCGCGCTGCTGCTCCAGAAGCCATTCCAGACCGCGGATCAGGTGCGGGCTGACACCGTCCTCGGCGGCCAGCAGCCCGATCATCGCCCACGCGGTTTGCGACGGCGTGCTGGTCCCGCGGCCGCGCCACGCCGGGTCCTTGTCGCTCAGACAGCTCTCGCCCCATCCGCCGTCCGCGTTCTGTTTCGACTTGAGCCAGGTGGCGGCGCGCTGAATCCACGGCTCGGAGGGGCTCATGCCGATCGCCCGCAGCCCCGACAGCGCGGCGCTGGTCCCATAGATATAGTTGACGCCCCATCGCCCCCACCACGAACCGTCGCTCTCCTGCTCGCGCTTGAGCCATCGGGTCGCGCGGCGCGCAACCGGATGGTCGGAGCGGTACCCGACCGCGGCCATCATCTCGAGCACGCGGCCGGTCAAATCGGGGCAGGTCGGATCGGTGGCTGCCTCGGTGTCGGCGGCGAAAGTCGCGTAGTTGAACCAGGCGGCGTTGTTGTCCACATCGAAAGCGGCGAAACCGCCGTCCTTCGATTGCATACCCATCACCCAGTTCGCGCCGCGGCTGATCGCGCGCTCGCGCGAAGCGGCGTCGGCGGCGTCGGAATCCGCGAGCGCCATCAGAATGACCGCGGCATCGTCGACGTCGGGATACCAGTCGTTGTAGAACTCGAAGGCCCAGCCGCCGGGCTCGAGTTGGGGCCGCTTCACCGACCAGTCGCCGCGCTTGAGTATCTGATGATCAATAAGCCATTTGGCCGCGTCACGCAGCGCTGGATGGTCGGGCGCGAGGCCCGAATCGATCAAGGCCTTGGCGGCAAGGCCGGTATCCCAATTGGGCGAAACGCACGGCTGAAAGAGAATCGAATCGCCTTGATCCCAGATAAGTTCGCGCGTCGCCTTGAGCGCTTTTTCGATCACCGGATGGTCGTTGCGGTAGCCGAGCCCCTTGAGCGCCATCGCGCTCAGCAGGTAGCTGGGCTGAATTCCGCCCCACGATCCGTTGACGTCCTGATGCTCGAGCAGCCAGCGCTCGGCCTCCGCGATCGCCCTGCGCCGCATGCCTTTGAGGTGATGGCGATCGTACAGGCGCAGGAGCCGGTCGGCGAAATTGAAAAGATGGCGCGGCGACCAGAAGCGCGGCGGGCGCGGCAATTCGAACCTGGTGAAATGCGGCGGCTGGATATAGAGCTCGAGGACGCCTTCGCGCCAGTCGGTTTCGACCACCGGACGCCCCGCGCGGAGCAGCATCAGGGCTACCAGCGTGCCGCGCGCCCATGAAGAAAGCTCGTAGATATTGACCGGGAGCCAGTGGGGCGTGAGCAGCCACTCCACCGGCACCGCGGTCGTGCAATCCCACGGCACCTGGTTCATCGCCGCGAGGTAAAAGCGCGCGAGCGTGCCCGAGCGGGCGATTCCGCCGCGCGCGAGGATCCATCGCCGCGCCTGCATCAGCTGTTCGTCACCGGCGCGCAGTCCGGTCAGCTTGAGCGCGAAGTAGGCTTCGATCGAGGTCGAGAGATCGCCCTCGCCGCCGGGAAACAGATTCCAGCTGCCGTCGGCCTGTTGCAGATCGAGCAGATGGCGCTTGAGCTTGACGTCCGTTTCGGGATCGTGCACGCCCATAAAGCGGTTGAAGATGATGTACTCCGAGTTCATCTCGGCATTGGCTTCGAGCGCCCCCTGCCAGTACCCCTCGGGACGCTGAAGCGCGAGCAGCGCGCGCTGCGCGCGGTCGATGCAGGACTGGAGCTTGGCCGCGGATTCGTCGCGCGGCGGCGCTGCCAACGTCTGCTCGGCGCCGCGATCCGGCGCCGGCTCCGCAACTCGGCCGTTGACCATGTCGATGGCTTCACTCATAGGCTTCGGAATTCCCGCTGGTTATTTCGGCCGGGTCGATTCGGATTCCCCAAACATCCCCGCTACCTCGCGCCGCCATGCTGTCGAGGGCGCAACCCTCAAGGCGTGACCGCGCATTTCAACACCGTGCCTCGCTCGAGCATCGCAAAGACCCCAGCGATATCCGCAAGCGAACGATGCGCATTGATGATCCGGCCGGCACCGAGGCGGCCATCCGCGAGCAACTCGTACGCGCGGCGCACGTCGCGCGGACGAAAATGAAACGGCGCGATCAGCGTCAGATTGTCGTAGTGCATGCGCCGCGTGTCGATCTCGAGCGCGGTGCCCGCCGCGCATCCGCCGAAGAACACCACTCGGCCGCCGCGGCGCACGTGCGCGAACGCGTCGCGCCATCCCTCGACCTGCCCCGTGCACTCGATCACCAGGTCGGGGCCGAAACCGCCGTTGAGCCGCGCAACGTCGGCCGCCGGATCGCCCTCAGCAACGTCGATTACGCGGTCCGCGCCCAATCGTCCCGCCCACTCGAGGCGGTCCGCGCCGCGTCCGGCGATTGCGATCTCGCTCACCCCGCCCGCGCGGAGCGCCAGCATGTGCAGCAGGCCAAAGGCGCCCGCGCCGATTATCAGGACGCTCTCGAAGGCCTCGGGCCGCGCGAGCGCCTGCGCGTGAACGACGCAGGAGAGCGGTTCGAGCAAAGCGGCCTCTTCGAATGCGAGCGCGGGCGGCTTGCGAAACGCATTGCGCGCGACCACATGGGCGGGCAGCAGCAGAAAATCCGCATACGCGCCCATCACCATCTTTTCCATCGTCTGCGGACAGAGATTTTCCTGGCCGCGAAGACAAAGGAAGCAGTTGCTGCAGGGCGCGGTCGGCGCAGCCATCAGTTCATCGCCCGCTTTGAAAGCGCTCACACCCTCGCCCACCTCGGCCACCACGCCCGCAAACTCATGTCCAAACGGTGTGGGTAGACGCCACATCGGATGACCGCGGCGATAGGTCTTGAGATCGGTGCCGCAACTGAGCGCGCATTTGACCCGCAGCAAAAGCTCGCCGGCGCGGGGACGGGGCGGCGTGAAATCGCACAGCCGCAGGTCTCCCGGCGCGAAGAGCACCGCCTGCCGGGCCGCGACGCGGTGCACGTCGGATGCAGGCGTGAGTGGCCGGGACAAATTCCGCGCAGCGACCGGCATCACAGCCTCCGCTCCACGGTGAAACTCGCAAGCGCCCGCAGCGGTTCGGCGCGATGGTCGAATGCGTCGAGCGCGTGCAGCGCGCGGCGCTCGAGGTCGCGCGCGAGCTGCCATGATTTGTCAAGCCCGATGAGGCGAGGATAGGTATTTTTTCCGTGCGCCACGTCCTTGCCGGTGCGCTTGCCCATCTGCGCGGTCGAAGCTTCGACGTCGAGGATGTCGTCGATCACCTGGAAGGCGAGACCGAGCGCGCGCGCGTAATCCTCGAGCGAGGCGAGTTCGGCCTCGCCGGCGCCGCCCAATCGCGCGCCGCCGCGCACCGCGGCGACGAACAACGCCCCGGTCTTCCTGCGATGCAGGTACTCCAGTTCCTGCACCGTCAGGTTGCGCCCTTCGCCGAGCAGATCGATCACCTGCCCCGCTACCATCCCGGCCGAACCCGCGGCCTCGGCCAGTTCGGCAACCGTCGCAAGCAGGGCCGCCGGCGGCGCGGCGTCCGAAGCCGTGCCGGAGCGCGCCAGGACCATGAACGCGTCGGTCAGCAGCGCGTCGCCGGCGAGCGTCGCGACCGCTTCACCGTAAATCTTATGATTGGTCGGACGGCCGCGGCGCAGTTCGTCGTCGTCCATGCACGGCAAATCGTCGTGGATGAGCGAATAGGTATGAATCATCTCGATCGCGCACGCGAAGCCCATCGCAGCCTCGAGCCTGCCGCCCACCGCCTCGCACGCCGCCAGAGCCAGCACCGGGCGCAGCCGTTTGCCGCCGGCCAGCAGGCTGTAGCGCATCGCCTCGAACAGGCGGCCGGCCGGTGCGCCGGCGCCGCCGTTGAATGCGCCGGCGAGCGCGCGCTCGACGAGCGCGGCGCGTTCGCGCAGGTAGCGGTCGAGTTCAAACGCCGGCGCATTGCTCTGCACACGCGAATGACCGTCGGCCGCGGCAGGATGCGGACCGTTATGCGCGGCTGCGGCGGCGCCCTGCGCTCGCGCATGGTCTTGCGCATGATCTTGCGCATGATCTCGCCGGTCGGATTTCACTTCCTCCGCCATCGAACTCCACTCTGGCCTCATCACAAGATGTTCTTACCCCGCGGCGCGCGGCATGCGCCGGCGCGCGGCAGCCCCGATCAGGACATGTAGTGGCGCACCATCCGCCACGAATCCTTCAGATTCTCGCCGAACTGCAGCGCTGCGGTGCCTTCGAAGCCCGAATGCAGTTTGCAATCGCGGCATCGAACGTCCTGCTTGGTGCGGTAGTACTCCCAATCGGTCGCCTGATGCATCTGGCTGAAGGTCTTGTAGTGGCCGTTGGTGATGAGGTAGCAGGGGCCTTTCCAGCCTTGCGGATTGCGCGTGACGGTGGTCCACGGGCTGCACAAAAGGTCGCGGTCGCCCACCAGGTAGTCGAGGTAAATCGGGGTATTGATGATCTTGTAGTCCTCGGCGAGCTTGCGCACGCGCTTGAACTTCAGTGGCATCTCCTCGCGCTTGAGGTAGATCTCGTCGTTGGTCAGCACCTGGTAATGGTAGCCGGGCGTGAGCAGCATCCCGTCAACGCCGAGTCCGTCGAGCATCCTGACCAGCTCCTCGATCTCTTCCGGGCCGGTTTCGCGGAAGATGGTCGAGTTGGTCTGCACGCGATAGCCCTTCTCCTTGAGGAGTTTGATCATGCGGACACAGGTGTCGAACACGCCGACGCGATCGACCACGCGGTCGTGAGTCTCGCGCATGCCGTCGATATGGACGTTGAAGCTGAGATAGGGGCTGGGTTCGACCTGGCGCACGAAGCGCTCGAGCAGGATCGCGTTGGTGCAGATTTGCACGTGCCGCTTTCGCTCGATCAGCCCCTTGGCGAGCGGCACGATGTGCTTGTACATCAGCGGTTCACCGCCACAGACCGAAACGATCGGGGCGTCGGCCTCTTCGGCGGCGCCAAGCGCTTCCTCCAGCGGCATCTGGTCGCGGATTGTGTCCTTATATTCGACGATCCGGCCGCATCCGATACAGGCGAGGTTGCACGCGTGCAGCGGCTCCAGCATCAGCACCAGCGGGAAGTATTTCTCGCCCGCGCGCCGCTTGCGGCGCATGTAGCGCCCGAGGTCCAGCATCAGCTTCAACGGTATTCGCATAGTGAGAGCGTTCTCCGGGTTCGGTTCGTGGAAGTCAGGGTCAAGCGACAGCCTTGCCCCCTTCCGCGGGGCGATTTACGGAATCGCGGAACAGCCACTCCTCGAGCATCGTGACCGCCCGGCTCAAGTCGTCGGACGTGCTGCCGGTGAACAGGAAGCCGAGCAGCGAGCCGTTGAGCGCCGACACCATGAAATTGGCGGCGGCCTCGGGCGCGATGTCACGCAAGCAAAGGTTCTTCTCCTGTGCGCGGCGGACGATGTCGAGCATCAGTTCACGGTAGCCGTCATACAGTTTCATCACCTGCGTGGCGAGTTCCTCGGGAACCTTCTCGCCATGCAGCAGTTGGCCAAGGAAAAAGCGCACCGAGGGCGCGTTGTCGCGCACGAAGAGCAGGTACGATTGCACCAGCTTGCGGAGCTGCGCGCGCTCGTCCAGCGCCCCGACCTCTTCGGCAAAGTCGATAAAATACGGCTCAAGCAACCGGTTGAGGACCGCGAGGAAGAGCTCCTCTTTGGTCTTGAAATGCCAAAAGATCAGCGCCTTGCTGACCTTCGCCTCGCGCGCAACCTCGGACATCGAGGTTTCATGAAATCCGCGGCGGGCGAACAGGCGGATCGCCGCATTAAGGATTTCATCCCGCGAATCCTGAGGTTTTTCCTGCAAAGTCGGCTGCGAATCGGACGCCATAT
>DASXMQ010000249.1:0-9475 GCA_036495625.1 Binataceae bacterium (SeqCode)
AGCCGCTCCGGGATCCCTCGACTCCGGCAGCCTCCGCTCGGGATGACAGCAGAGGAGAGCGCGCGGTCGCGATGCTTTGCCCCGCGCGTCACCATCGCCCGAGCTCCGCCGCCTCGGCGTTTCCCCATCGGATCGCCGCGGCGCATCCGCTGTCGATATGCGCCGCGGCGAGCGAGCGCGCGCCGCTGGCGGCCGCGCGCATCGCCGCCGCGCCGCGCGTGGCGGCTGCGCGTTCGCGCGCAGCCGCCGTGTCGGCGCTCTCGGCGAGTTGCGCCCGCAGTTGCGCGACCGCCGAGTTCTGGGTTGCGATCGCGTTTTGCAGCGCTTGATTGCTCGCCTCGGCGTCGGCGAGCGCGGCCGCAGCCTGCGCCGCCGAGGCGCGGGCCGCGTCGCGCTGATGGAGCAGCAGCGCGCGGTAGCCCAGCGCGACCGCGACCACGAGCGCCAGCGCGATCGGCCGCCAGAGCTGCGCCGCCATCATCGCAAACATGGGTCAAGCCCTCTTTGCCGCGTGCGCCAACGGCCTCAGGCCTGGGCCGGGGGCGCGGACACCGCCGCGGCCGCCGCCGCCACCGGCGCGACGCTCGCGCCCATCGCGACCGCCGCTGCGTGCGTGGGCGCGCTGAAGGTTGCCGCGGGAGTGGTGGCGGGGGCGGCGGAGGCGGTCGGATGCGATCCCATCTCGACCGCTGCGGCCACGGTGGCGGCGCCGTGGTCGTCAACTGCTTGCGCGTGCTTGTCGATCGCTGCGGCGAGCTTCTCGACGGCGCTCGCGTGATGCTCGAGTGCGACGGCCTGCGCGGCGGCGGCCGACGCGGCCGACGGGACGGCGGATGCGGCGGGCGCAACCGGCGCGGCCACCGGACGGACCGGGAGCACAATCGGCGCGGCCGGCGCCGCTTGCACCGTTTGCGCCGCGGCGGCAGCCGGAGTGCCGTTCGGCGCCGCGGTTGCTGCGGGGGCAGCGCTCTTGCCGAGCACTTTCTGCTCGAGCGCCGAAAGCCGCGTCTCGACGGCGCCGAGCGCGGTGCGCATCTCGGTCAGCATCCAGCGTCCGGCGTATGCGCCGAGCGCAAAACCGCCGACCGCCACGATCGCGTAGCCGGTTGCCATTGCGGGGTCGATATTCATTTTGTCACCTCTCGCTTTACTCGTACGCCCGATTGAGCCATCCGCTGAGAAACTCGCGATCGCCGCCGGCGCGCCGTCCGCGTTCGAGCGCTGCGAGCGCGCGGTAATAGCCCGCGGCCTCGGAGCGCAGCGCCGCGGCGAGCGCAAGCTGATTCGCGCCGGCGGCGGCCGTCGCCGTCGCGCGCCCCATCTCGCCGTCCTCCGCCACTCGCCGCCCGCACGCCCGCAGCGCCCGTTGCAGGCAGCGCGTCGCGTGGTCGGGGCCGATATTCACCGCGAGGTCGAAGACCTTCGCGCCGATCGCCCCGGGCAAGTCGCTGTAGCGATAGCGCTGCCACCAGTCGCGGTAGTAAATCGCGATCGCCTGCGCGCGCGTCAGCGACGCGATATCGAGGTCCGGATATTCGCGCCGCGAGATGCCGAACTTGGTTGCGCCGCCGGGGTCGGCCGGGTTGTCGGCATAGCCGCCTTCGTCGCCGAGCAGCCGGGCAACCGCGCGCTCGAAGGCGGGCGGATAGCTGCTTGGCGCGTGAGTGATGTTTTCGGAATCCATCGCGGACGAATTCTCGCAGCCCCGGACGCCGCGCATAAGGGTGAAATATTTCACCCGTGGATTCGGTGAAATTGACCCCACGGGGGCGGGTGCGCGGACGGAAATTCAGCGCGCGTCGCAACGGCCGCACCGCACGCACGCCTGTCGAGTCCGCCGGCGCCGCGACATCGAACACGCGCACGGAATCCGATTCGCGAGACCTGTATGTTGCGCGGGGCGCGCGCTGCGTCAGACCGGCGCTCCGCCGTTACAGACCGCGCGCCGCGCCTCCGCCAGCACCTGGAAGACCCGCCGGCGCGTACAGTTCAGCGAGCGCGCGATCTCCTCGACGCTGCGGCCCGACGCGCGCAGAGCCAGAATCTGCGTGCGCCGCGGCGGCGGCTTGGGCAGCTCGACGCGCTCGCCGCCGAACATCTGCGCGAGCTTCATCGCCGCGTGCGTGCCGACCGCGCGCGCGAGCGCATCGTCGGCGCCCGGGCTGTGCGGGACGTACAGGCGCGTGCCGCCGAAACTCGCGATCAGCTTGGCCGCCGCCTCTTCCCCGATGATCTCGACGATGACCCCGAACATGGATGGTCACCTCCCCCGGTTCGCTTCGCGCTGCCGTTGCGCGCCGCCCGCCGGCCCCGCCTCGCGCAGCGCGAAATGGTTCAGCTTCTCCGTCAACGCTTCGGCCGCCGGTGCCACGCGTCCCGGCTGGACGCGAGCGGTTCGAATTGAAACGGCGCCGTTCCACACTGAGACAGCGGTGTTACACGCCGGATGCTGATGACGCGGCGCGGCGACCAGTTCGCGCGCGATCCGATCGAGCAGGCGCGCGAACTCGGGATCGGCCGCGCGCCGGCGCGCGACCGCGTTGCAGGCATGGATGACGCTGGTGTGATCGCGCGCGAAGGCCATCCCGATACGCGGAAACGAGGCCGCCCGGCGCCGCGGCCCCGTCCAGCCGCCGCCGGCGAGCTCGCGGCTCAGGTACATCGCCACCTGGCGGGCCCCGGCAAGGTGATGGCGTCGCTTGCGCGACAGCATCTCGCCGACGCTCAGGCAAAAGATGCGGGCCACGGCGTGCTGAACGTCGGCGATCGATATGCAGGCTGGGCGGGTTTCCATGGTGGCGACTCTCCTTTCGGCGGCGGTGCCGCGGACAGATCGTGCGAACACTTTCGAATACTTGCGATCACTTGCGAACACTTGTTGGATCGGTGCGGGCGCGCTATTTGCGTATTTGGCCGTTCGCGTGATGACGTAGAAGCGCATGGGGCGCAATGCTCGGAGCCCCGACGCATCGAAGGGTGCGCGGGCGCGGCGGCGGTCGTTAGTCAACACAAGGTTGGAGGAAAAACTACGAGAGGCGTTCGGCGGGCAGCGAAAATAGCCCATAAAAGTACGTCAACACGCAGATTCGCCAAGTATGGCCATGCGTGATTATACTACAGTAGGAAAATGATGCCAACTAGAGTAGGAGAGGAAGAGTTCCGACGGCGCCTTCGCCTGATCATGCAACAGTTCGGATCGGTTGCCGATCTCGCGCGGGCAGTCGGAGTTTCAGACAACGCCATCTACAAATGGGTCTCCGGGCGCGGGCAACCGAGCATGATCAGCCTGGTCAACCTGGCTCGCGCCGCGCGGGTTTCGGTCGAGTGGCTGGCGACGGGACAGGACCCGCCGAAGGGCGAAACGCGAGGCGCGGAACCGGGCGAGTACGTGCATCTGCCGAGCAACTCGGTGCGAGTGGCGGTCGGGCGAGGGGGTGTGCAGAGCCGGCAGATCGTCGACTACCTGGCCTTCAAGGCTGACTGGATGCGCCGGCGCATCGGCATCGATTCGAAGAGCCTCATGTTGATCGAGGCGGTGAGCGACTCGATGGCGCCGACGATCGAAGAAGGCGACCTGATGCTGGTTGACTTGCGGGAACCGCGATTTCGCCACGACGGAGTTTACGTATTGCGCGCCGGCGGAGAGCTGGCGATCAAGCGTATCCAGCGCCGCCCCGACGGCAGGCTGATCATCCGCAATGACAACACCGCGTACGATCCCACTGTCGTGGCGGCCGACAACGTCAACGTCGTCGGTCACGTAATCTGGATGGCGGGAAAGTTGCGAGGAGGGGCACGCTGACACGGTCCTTCTCGGGACGCACGGGATGGCAGGCCCCGCGAAGCTCGCACGCGGACGGGTCTGGAAAGATGCGGGGTTTACGAATAGAAGGTGGTTGAGCTTGGAGAGGTCGAACTTTCCCGATTGAAGCGGGCGATGCCATTCGCCGCTGCGCGGGACGAGTCACTCCCGCAGGCGTAACCGCTGACCGAGCGCTACCGCGGCAAGCGCGAATGAAAAACGTCGCAATCGCCCGGAGCGCCGACTCCGCACAAGCCCGGCTGGGCCGCCAGCGCTCGCTGGGGGCAGGGCATGCGCAACGCAAGAGCGCAGGAGAACTGGAATGACTAAACGGTTGGGCCTCCTTCTCATCGCAGTCCTCATGGGCGCGATCGCGCGGGGCGGCACGGGCGCGCTTGCCCAGATGCCGCCTAACGAACAAGTCACCGTGTTGCAGCTGCCGCCCGCCTCTCCGCATTGGGTTGCGGCGATGGCTCCGCTGGCGGGCTCGATCATGCTGACGCCGATCGTGCTGATCGACGGCGACACGCAGCAGGTGATCGGCAACATCTCGGGCGGGCTGGCCGCGATGTTCGCGCCCGCACCCGATCACAAGTTCTTCTACACGGCGGACACCTTTTATTCGCGCGGCACGCAGGGCGATCGCACAGACGTCCTGACGGTTTACGACGCCACTCATCTCTCGCGCATCGGTGAGATTCCGCTCACCAACAAGCGCCAGCTGGCGATCGCCGATCCGACTTCGATGGCGGTGACGCCGGACGGGCGCTTCGTGCTGATGTTGAATCTGACTCCGGCGACCTCGGTCACGGCGGTCGATCTCGAGAGCAAGAAAGTCGCGGGTGAGATTCAGACTCCGGGATGCTCGGAGATCCTGATGCTCGCCGAGCGCCGGTTCGCCTCCGTATGTGCCGACGGGGCGATGCTGACGACGACATTCGACGACAGCGCCAAGGTGACCGAGCAGAAACGCACCACCAAACCGTTCTTCGACGTCGAAAAGGATCCGGTTTTTCAATTGCCGGCCCTGATGGACAAGAAGGCCTACTTTGTCAGCTACCACGGCATGGTCTATCCCATGGATCTTGGGTCGAGTCCGGCAGCGCCGGAAGATGCGTGGTCGATGCTGAGCGGGCAGGAAAAAAAGGACGGGTGGCGGCCGGGCGGATGGCAGCCGGTGGCGGGCTATGCGCCGGGGCATCTGATTTTCGTCCTGATGCATCAGGGCGGCGAATGGACGCAAAAGGTGGGCGGCCCGGAGGTATGGGTTTACGACGTCAACGATCGCAAACGCGTCGCCAAAATTCCGCTGCCGCAGGCTTCAAACGCAATCCGGGTGAGCCAGGACGACAGTCCGCTGCTATTTGCCCTGGTGACGAGCGATTCGAAATTGCAGATCTTCTCGGCGCTCAAGGGCAGATATATGGGCACGGTCAACGAAGTCGCCCAGCATCCATACACCATCTTCGGTCTGTAGGAGGTGAGCGCCCGGCCCTCGCGTGAGCGCGCACCGGGCAACTGGCGTCGCCGCGCAAGCGATGCTAATTGGCAGGGTGCAGCCGACGTGCCTTCGCGGGATTCGCGCGCGGCTCGTAAAACGGGAGACAGCGAATGGACCTACTGGTGGAACGGCTATCGCGAGCGGTAGCGCAACGGACCTCGCGACGGGGCTTTTTAGGCTACCTGGGTAAAGCACTGGTGGGCGGGATGATGATTCCGCTGCTGCCGATCAACCGGGTGGTCGAGCAGGCGGCGGCGCAGAGCGGAACAGAGAGCGCGCCGGAGGGCGAGGGCGGCGATCTGACGAGCTGCGATTACTGGCGCTACTGCGGGTTCGACGGCTACCTATGCAGCTGTTGCGGAGGCGCGCTGACCTCCTGTCCGCCGGGAACGGTGGCGTCGCCCACGTCGTGGGTGGGGACCTGCCAGCATCCGACCGACGGCAAGGAATACATCATCGCGTACCGGGACTGCTGCGGAAAGGACGTATGCAACCGCTGCTTCTGCGACAACAACAAGGGGCAGGTGCCGATTTACCGGCCGCAGCTGGACAACGACATCATCTGGTGCTTCGGGGCGAAGAACTTTGCCTACCACTGCACGACGGCGATCCGGCTGGGTGCGAAAACCTGAGCGCGCATGACAAATAGCCCTGCGAGAGCATGCGCCGCGCGAGCGACAGCCGCGCGGCGTATGCCTGTCAAGGCGAATTGACCGGCGGGAGCCGCACAGCGCGCGGCTCCCGCCGGTTTTCTCTGGTTGACTTCAGATACGCTGCGGGCGCGCCGCGCCTGAGAGCGCAGCCGCCGCAGGTTATTCGTTCGCGGTTTTGGCGCCCGGGCGGGCGAGCGGCACGATCTGCGCTATATCGCACTGGATCATCGCGGCCAGCTTGTTGTCGATTTGATAGAAGCGAGTCGTGTTGATCGACGAGATCGCGGCGCGGAATTTGGGCACGAACTCTTTCTGCACGTCGAGGCGATCCTGCTTGATCTCGATCACCTCATCGAGCTTCTTGGTCGCGTCCGTATCGGTGAGTGTCTGATAGTGCTCGGCAAAGGACTTGACTTCGGCGGCATGGCGATCGTCGAGTTTGTCCATCTTGGCTTCATAGGCGTCGTACAGCGGCCAGAAGGCCTTGGCCTGCGCTTCGGTGAGAGTCATATTTGCGCCGACGATCGCCTTACGGTCGGCGCGCGCCGCGGCGATATCCAGTTGGCGCTGCGTTTTCGTGGAGCTCTTGGTCTGCGCCGCCGCCGGGCGAGCCGCCCCGAGCGTGCAGAAGATCGCCAGTGCCGCGCCGGCGGCGAGAAACTTGGTTGCGCTCATCAGAAACCCCCTCCCTCGAAATGGGCCCGCCGGTGGCTATTGGTATTTCGGCGTAAGCCGTCCGGCTGAACGTATCCGAAGAGCCGACGGTGCTCAAGCGTGCGCGATGGCGCGCGTTCGATGAACCGTTCGTCCGCGCCGCAGCCGCTTATTTCTTTTTGCAAAAGGTGCGGACGTAACCAACCAGGTCGTGAATCTCCGCGTCGGAGAGACCGTCGCTCCAACTCGGCATATCACCGGGCAGGCCCGCGGCGGCGCCGCCCCCCTTGATCACCTTGAACATCGTATCGTCCGAGATCTTCTGCATCGCAGCGCAGTCGGTATAGTCCTGCGGCCTGGTCGCGAGTGACCCCGCAGAGGGTCCGTCGCCGCGTCCGCCCGGCCCGTGACACTTCGCGCAGTAGGCGGTGTAGTTCTCCTGGGCGCTGTCGGCGCGCGCGGGCCCTGTGGTCAGCGCGACCATCGCCGCAACACCCAGCAGGATCGTCAGGGTCTTCATTTGCTGTATCGGTCTCCTTTCATCCCTGCGCATCGGATTTCCACTCGGCCTAGTGCGAACTCTTGAGATACTCGGTCAGTGCGCGCGCGTCCTGGGCTGGAAGGTTAGCCTGGGTCCGCATATGCATCATGATGATATTCCATTGCGCGGTGGAGAACTCCGAGCCCGGACGCGCGTTATGGCACTGCGCGCAATAGACCGGCCATAATTTCGCGCCCTGCCTGAACAGAGCGCGCTTCTCCTGCTCGTCCTGCTGCGCCAGCGCCGAGCCGGCGCTGAGCATGAGCAGCATGATGGCAATCAGTCGGATTATCATATTTCGGCCTCGTCTGGTCACGGTTATTCCACCCCTCATCGTTATCTTGCCTTTCACGAGTTCGCCTCAGAATCCGATCGCGAATTGCGTCAGAATCGCCTGATCGTTCGGCGTTGCTCCGACGCTGCCCACCGTCGGCGTGCTCGCACCATTGAAGGTGTAGGTGGTGCCGCCGGCCCGCGGCAATTCGAGATCGACCTCGGTCTGCCACACGATCGAGGGCGCTATCCAGTAGTCGAGACCCAGCGCGACCTCGCGCGCATGCGGCGCGAAGGCCGAAGGTGATCCGCTGAAACCGAAGCTCGGATTGGTCGAGATTTCGTCAGTGACCACGGCGCGCTGATTGACTCCCGAATAGCGCACCAGCGGTTCGAGCTTGGCGAGATACTGGTCGAATTGGGCGAGGCCCGGGATGTGCAGTCCGTTCAGGAAATAGCCGGCCTGGAAGTACCATCCCTGACGATTGTCGGGACCCGAGCCGGCCGGCATCTGGCGATAGGCCGAGATCCACGCGCCGCGCGTTTGCAGGTTGCCGCGGAGGTAAGCGAAGTCGACACCCCAGGTATTCAGCCACAGGCCATTCTGCCACTTTCCGTCGTAGGTCGACGCGCCCAACTCCAGCCGTCCCAGGTTGCTGTCGAGCGGAAATGGATATACGCGGAACCGTCCGCCGTACGCCTTGCCGTTAGTGTTCACCTGGATATTGGTCGACCCGTTGAGCTCCTGGCCGATGACCGGCTCGGGCAACGAGGAATCGTAACTCGGGCCGTTGGCTACCCATAAGGTGTAGTCGGCATCTTGCCCAAGCTGACCCCACTGATAGGCGCCTCGCAGCTGCATTCCGATGTCGGTCGGTGGCACCAGCGCGGCGGCGCCATAGGGCAGCGGCGCGGTGATGAAGCGGTTGACCCAGAATGGTCCCTGGGTTTCGTAAAAGTCGCCGAAGGGTTGGTCGAAGATGCCCAGAACCGCTTCCATGTAGTCATTCAGAAAGATCTGCGCGGTAACGACCGGTGCGTCGAACGAAGCGCCGGAGCCGGGATCATAGGAGGCTTCGAAGGTCCCCTCGAATGCCATCCAGTCGGTCGGGCGATAAAGCAGAATCGGTTCGAAGTCGAGGGTGAAGGTGTTCTGGTTGAGTTTGTGGTCGTAGATGTAGTCGATCGCCGCGCCGCCCGTGAGCGTGAACTGATGGGTGCCCCAATAGCCGGCGAGCAGGCGGTTGATCTGCGGCTCGGTTGGCCCGGCCGCCACCTGGGCCTGGATCTGTTTGAGCTCCGCATCGGTCCTGGTTTGCGGCTGCTGGTCGCTGCTCTGCAGTTGCTGGGTCGTGCTCTGGAGCTGTTGGGTACTCGTGCTGACCTGGCGGTTGTGCGACTCGACGTCGTCGAGTTTTTGTTCGAGCTTCTCGATTAGTTTGCGGTCGCGAGCGCGATCGGCGCGGAGCTGCTTAAGCTCGCGTTGGACCTGCTTGAGCGCCTGCGCCTCAGCTTCGTCTGCGAGCGCCCTGGGCGCCGCCGTCACCATACCCACGCCGAGGGCCATCGCCACGAGCGCGATAGTCGTCCACACTCCAGTCTTTGAAGACGCCATGAGTATCCCCCTCCCTGTGACGCAACCCCGATCAGAGCGGTGTCGCACCCGAGACAGCAACGACCATGCCTAAGGAAGGTGTTGGCCAAGCTCGTCCCCGCCGTGTATTTGCCCGCGCCGTCGGCTCAACCTAATTAGGGCCAACCAGTCGTCGAAAGGGCAGCTCATAGTCGCGACCTATTTGTGGCGATCCGTCCTTTCGCACGGAATATCTGTCGCCATCGGAGTCAGATTTTTGTATCCATCGGCGCCACTGTCCGTGATGCAAGGGGGGCCGCTAGAAGCCACAAAATCGCCATTTCTGTCGCATCATGATGGTCCGGCTTTTGCGTTGGGTTTTTCGAGGGACGCAAACATGAAGCTTTTCAGCAAAATTCTATGCGCGGTGGATTTTGACGAATCCTCGACGGCAGTGGTGCATTTCGCGCGTGAAATA
>DASXMQ010000250.1:0-24989 GCA_036495625.1 Binataceae bacterium (SeqCode)
CCCACGCCTCTCCCGGACCGCCCAGCACCGCGCGGGCGACGTCGCCGCCCGCGTGAAGCCGCTCGCGCAGTGCCTCGTACAGCACCAGGTTGCCGCGCGGGAACTCCTCGAACAGCGTCTGCGACACCCCCTGCGCGGCGAGCCAGCGCTGCAGCTCGCGCCGGCTGCCGGCCCAATCGACGGCCGGCTCGAGCGGCGCGAGCGTATTGTCGAAGTCGAACATCCAGAGCGTGTGACCGGCGAGGGTGCGCCGCGGCGCGCCCTCGCCGGCCACACGGCTGCGCCGTCCGCGCGTCTGCGAGGCGCCGCTCACGACCGTGCTCCGGTCGTAAGCGGCGCCTCGCAGATACAGTGACGCTCGCCGCGCGCTTCGCGGCCGAGCGTGCGCGTGCGCGCGGCATAGCCGTCGAAGTCGATTAGAGTGCTTTCAAGCTGCTGGCCGGCGAGGCCGGCCAGCAGCTTAAAGGCCTCGGCCACCGCAGCCATCGCAACCACTCCCGCGTTAGCGGCGGGCGCGCCCGGCGTATCGGGCAGGTCGTCGGACAGGTTGCCGTGCAGCTCAGGGCCGGCGCATAGCGGGCAGGGCGGCGGCGCTGGCAGGATTGCGATTCGCGCCGGCGTAGCCAGGCGCGCAATGATCGCCGCGGCGGCGCGATGCTCGTGCGTAACGCGCGTCGCCGCGGCGGCGGTCTGCGTGTCGCCGATCAGTGCGAAGAGCAGATCGTACCTCGCCGGAGAACGATCGGACGAAGCATGAGATGAAGCATTGGCGTCAGCGTCTTCCGTACCGTTTTCCGTACCTTCTTGTGCCAGCGCGGCCTTCGCGTCGGGATTGAGATCCCGCGCTCGTTCGATCGGCGCCGCATACGGCGCGCGGTCGCCGACGGGATGGATCGTTATTCGGCCGACGCCGGCGCCGGCCAGGTAGCCGAGCGCGGCCGCCGCGTCCTCGGGCCTTGCAACCAGCGCGGCGTGCGCGGCGAGCAGACGCTCCTGCGCGAGGCCGCCGACGCCGGGGACGATTATCTGGCGGCTGTAGCGTTCGATCTGGCCGTCGGTGAGTGGTTCGATGAGTACCATAGAGCGGGAGGCGGCGTGCCGTGCCCGACGCTCCGCCGTCGTCGTGCGGCTATTCGATCACGTTCTTTTCGATCGGCTCGACGGTGACGCCGCTTTGCCGCAGCCACGCGAGCGCGCGCTCGATCTGTTCGCTCGATCCTTCGAACTCGACCGCGACCAGTCCCATCGATTCCGAGACGCTCGCGCCGCGGATGTTGAACACGAGGTCGAACTTCTTGACCAGGTGATACAGCAGGGGTTCGCGGATGAGCGACTTGGGATAGGTCAGGTAGTACCGTTCGCGGAGGCGTTCCATTTGCCGACGAGCTTTTGCAGGCGCTCCTTGCGCCACTGTTCCCATCCGATCCACAGATTGGTGGACAGGTACTTGTCACCGAAGTCCGGAAAAACAGTTACTACGCATCCCTCGCGCAAGCCGCGCGCGAGGCGCAACGCCGCCACCAGGGCGGCCCCGCACGATTGGCCCACCAGCACGCCCTCGATCTGACCGAGCGCGTAAACCATCTCGTAGGCGTCCTCGGTGCCGACCGCGAGTCGGTCGTCCAGCTCCTCGGCGTGAAAGATGCCCGGCACGATCGACGAGGCCATGTGCTTCAGCCCCTCCAATCCGTGCATCGCGTCGTCCGGCTCGACTCCGACCACCTTGATCGCGGGATTTTGCGACTTGAGGTAGCGTCCGGTGCCCATCACGGTGCCGCCAGTACCGACCCCGGCGACGAAATGAGTGATGCGGCCGCGGGTCTGACGCCAGATTTCGGGGCCGGTGGTTTCGAAATGGGCGAGTGGATTGGCCTCGTTATTGTACTGGTCGGGTTTGAAATAGCGCTCGGGATCGGCGGTGATGATCTTGCGCGCCATCACGATCGCGCCGTCGGACCCCTCCAGCGGGTCGGAGTAGATCGGCTTGGCCCCGAAAGCCTCGATTACCTTCTTGCGCTCGCGGCTCACGTTGGAGGCCATCACGATCTCGACCGGATAGCCGAGCGCCGCGCCGACCATCGCGAGCGCGATCCCGGTGTTGACCGAGGTCGAGTCGATGATGGTTTTGCCGGGACGCAGCTCGCCGCGCTTGAGCCCGAGCTCGATCATGTGGCGCGCTGCGCGGTCCTTGACCGAGCCGCCGGGGTTGAAGCCCTCGAGCTTGGCGAAAACCCGCACGCCGGGGTGCAGCAGCCCCGCGCACACGCGCGTGATCTCGAGCAGCGGCGTGTTGCCGATCAGCTCGAGCACGCTGTGCGCCCGCGCCGCCGGCACGTGCTCTTCGCTATTCGCCGCCGGCGATCGCAGGGACGATTGAAATATCGTCGCCATCCTTGACCTGTGAGTTGAGCTGGTTGAGGAAGCGGATATCGTCGCCGTTCAGATAGATATTGACGAAACGGCGCAGCTCGCCCTTGTCGTCGAGCAGCCGCTCGCGCATCCCGGGATGGCGCTTTTCGAGGTCCTCGATAACCGCGCGGACCGATTCGCCCGCGGCCGCAACCTCGTCATTGCCCCCGGTGAACCTGCGCAGCGGGGTCGGGACTCGCACCTTGACTTCCATAATTGAAACTTCCACCTCTCACACTAGCGTTTGATGCATATGCTTGGCCACCCGGCTTTACAAGCGCGCCGCCGCGTGTTCAGGCCGCGCCCTTGAGCGAGCGCTTGCCGTCGCTCAGGCTTTCATAGATCGCGTCGAAGTCCTTGAGCCGCGCCTCGATCACGAGCGGCGGCTCGATGCTTTGCGCGACCGCCTCGAGCGTCTTGTAGCCGTTGCCCGTGATCGACACCACCACACTCTCGTCGGTCTTGATGCGTCCGGCGGCGATGAGCTTGAGCGCCACCGCGAGCGTGGTGCCGCCAGCCGGTTCGGCAAATACGCCCTCGGTGCGCGCGAGCAGCTTGATCGCGTCGATGATTTCGGGGTCGGTCGCCATCTCGCCCCATCCGCCGGATTCGCGCACGGCGCGCAGCACGTAATAGCCGTCGGCCGGATTGCCGATCGCGATCGATTTGGCGATGGTGTCGGGCTTGACCGGCGTGATCAGGTCGGTGCCCTTGTGCAGGGCATTGATCACCGGCGCCGCGCCGGCCGCCTGCGCGCAATGAATCTTGGACTCGCCGCCATGGACCAGGCCGACCTCCTTGAGTTCCTTGAGCGCCTTGGCGACCTTGGGCAGGATTGTGCCGCCCGCGGTCGGCAACACGATATGGTTGGGCAGCTTCCAGCCGAGCTGCTCGGCGATCTCGAAGCCATAGGTCTTGGCGCCCTCGGTGTAATATGGGCGCAGATTGATATTGACGAACGCCCATCCGTACTTGTCGGCGATCTCGCTGCACAGCCGGTTGACGTCGTCGTAGTTGCCGCGGATCGTGATCACCCGCGCGCCGTAAATCGACGAGCCGACGATTTTTCCCGACTCGACGCCCTCGGGCATGAAGATCACCGACCGCAGCCCCGCGCGTGCCGCATGCGCCGCGACCGCCGTCGCCAGGTTGCCGGTCGAAGCGCAGGAGACCGTGGTGAAGCCGAAATCGCGCGCCTTGGTGATCGCCACCGACACCACGCGGTCCTTGTAGGAGAGCGTCGGATGGTTGACCGTGTCGTCCTTGATGTAGAGCTTCTTGAGCCCCAGTTCCGCGCCGAGCCGGCGCGCGTGCAAGAGCGGCGTGAAGCCGGAGTGCGGCCCCGCCTCGGGCTCGCCGTCCACCGGCAGCAGCTCGCGATAGCGCCAGAGGTTATGCGGGCGCGAGGCGATAGTCGCGCGCGAGAGCGCGGCGCGGATTTTCGCGTAGTCGTAGGTGACCTCGAGCGGGCCGAAGCAATCCTCGCATACGTGCAGCGGCTTGATCGGGTATTCCTGGCCGCATTCGCGGCACTTCAGGTTGGTGACGTAGCTCATCGCATTGAGTCCTCGCTGGTTACCCGGCTAGTTGCGCGGCTGGTCGTGGCCGGATGGCGCCGCCGCCGCGTTTTCCGCATGCCGGGCCGCCCCGCAGGCGCATCCGGCGCGCGCGCTCACCTCGAGCGTGCGCATTCGGCCGCTCATCGATCCGTCATAGGTCAGAATTTTTCCCGCGAGCAGAGGCGCGCCGCCGCCAAGCCAGCGGATCGCTTCCGCCGCTTCGATCTCGCCGATCACGGCCGCGACCGGGCCGATTATTCCGGCCTCGCGGCAGCTCGCGATCTCGCCCGGCGCGGGCGGCTGTTCGAACAGGCATCGCAGACACGCCGTGCGCCCCGCCAGCACGGTCATCGCCTGACCCGTCATCCCGAGCACGCCGGCGTAAGTGAACGGCCGTCCGAGCGCGAGAGAGCTGTCGTTGATGAGAAACTTGGCGGAGGGATCGTCGGTCGCGTCGATTATAAAGTCATAGCCTCCGATCAGATCGGCGGCGTTCGCCGTGTCGAGCGCGACCGGATACGTATCGATGCGGAGGTCGGGATAGCTGCGGCGAAGATGCTGAGCCGCGGCTTCGACCTTGAGCCGCCCGAGGCTCGCCGCGCCGTAGATAACCTGGCGCGGGAGATTGGAGAGTTCGACCGGGTCCGGATCGACGAGGCCGATCCGCTTCGCGCCGCCGCGCGCGAGCGCGCAGACGGCCGGAACGCCAAGTCCGCCCATCCCGACCACCAAAACCGTCTCTTTCTCTAATTGTGCCTGGTCTCCCAACTCACTCTCACACGCCCGGGCCTTTGGACGTTCCATCCGGCGGTGCTGCGAGGGGGACTAAATAAAAAAACCCTCCTCCTGCGACAAGGACGAGGGTACGTTGACTCTCGCCTTATCTACCGAAGCCTCGTACGAGCTCCGTTGGAGTTAGCACCAGCACCCCTTGTCGGGCCGGTTGCTGCGGCATCATCGGGCCAGTCCCTCCGCCGCTCTGGATAAGGCCATCAGGCCCAATACGGTTATCCAACCCTCTGCGCAAAGTCAACCGCCCGACCTATCGGTTAGTGCAGTGTGGTGTCGTGAAAACAAGCTTGATCCCAAAATGCCGAGGTTGTCATTCCGCAGTGTTGCGAGGAATCCCAGCTTCCACGAAAAACCGAATGAAGATCAGGATTCTTCGGTCACTGACTCCCTCGGAATGCCACCTTGACGCCTTTCCGGATATGCAAGTTATCTGCGGGACTTCACACCAGCAGATGGGTTCCGCAGATGGCTCCGCCAGCCGATCCCCGTGCTGCCGCTTTTCCTTGCGGGATTTGTCCGGCGATGCTTTAAGGGGGCTTGCGACCGGATTTTTTTGCGGCGTGCGCGGCAGTTTCCCCGACACGGGAGGTAGTTATGCGAATCGGATTTATCGGGCTCGGCAACATGGGCGGTTCGATGGCGCTCAATCTCATGAAGGCGGGCCATCAGGTCACGGTCAACGACGTCCGCCGCCAGATGGCCGAACCGCATCTGGCCGGCGGCGCAAAATGGGCCGACAGCGCCGCCGCGGTTGCCAAAGACGCTCAGGTCGTCTTCACCTCGCTGCCGGGGCCGCGCGAGGTCGAGGCGGTTGCGCTTGGCGAGGGCGGGCTTATCGGCGCGATGGCGCCGGGGAGCCTGTATATCGACCTTTCGACCAATTCGCCCACGGTGGTGCGCCAGGTTCACGCGCGCCTTAAGGCGCGGGGTATCCGGATGCTCGACGCGCCGGTCAGCGGCGGCGTGGTCGGCGCCAAAAAGGCGACGCTTGCCGTGATGGTCGGCGGGAGCGAGGCCGATTACAACGAGATCAAGCCGGTGCTCGACGCGATCGGCGACAAGGTCACCTACATCGGCGAGGTCGGCGCCGGCGCGGTCGCCAAGCTGGTGCACAACATGATCGCCATTTGCTCGACCCAGCTGCTCGCCGAGGCCTTCACGATGGGCGTCAAGGCGGGCGTGTCGCCCGAGGCGCTACTGCGGGCGGTGCAGGGGGGCGCCTACGGGCAGGGGATGGTGCTCAACGCGGCGCTGCCGAAAATGATCTTTCGCGGCACCTTCGACCGCGTGACCTTCGCCCTCAAGCTCGCGCGCAAGGACCTGGGTCTCGCGACCGAGCTCGCACGCGAGCTCAACGTGCCGATGCCGATGGCGGCGCATGCCGAGCAGGATTTCCTCGAGGCGCTCAACAAGGGCTGGGGCGAGAAGGACTCCTCGGCGACGTTCATGATCCAGGAAGAGCGCGCCGGGGTTAAGGTCCGTAGCTCTTCGTAGGCCGCGCGGATTCGGGCTTCCGGCGACGCGGGTTCCGGCTTCGGGCGATTGACTGGCGGACGTCACGTCAAATAACTGCTGCGCACTACTTGCTATTCGAAGGAGATATACACATGGCCGACGACAAACGTGAAAAAGGGATGGCGATACGCACCCAGTTGTGGGGCGAGAAGGGCGCCAAGGCGGGCGACGAATTCCTAAGCGGCTTCGACCCCGACTTCGGCAAGTTTCTGAACGACGAGCTCTTCGGCGGCATCTGGGCCCGTCCCGGCCTGCCGATCAAGACCCGCTCGATGATCACGATGGCGGCGCTGCTCGCGCTCGGCAAAGGCGCGGAATTGCGCGTTCACATGCGCGGTGCGTTGAACCTCGGCATCACCCACACCGAGCTCAAGGAGATGATCTTCCATCTCTCGCAATACAGCGGCGTGCCGAGTGCGGTCGAGGCGATTCGCGCCTTCACCGAGGTCACCGCGCCGAAGAAGTAGCGGCCGGCGCGCCGCGGCGGCTTTCCGCGCGAAGATTTCGATCGCGAGGATTTCTGATGAGACTTTCGCGAGGACTTCGATGAAGATAGGACTGCTGGTCGCGCCCAACGAGCGCAGCGCCCATCCGGCCGATCTCGCCCGCGCCGCCGAGGCTCTCGGCTTCGAGTCGCTGTGGATGCCGGATCATTCGGTGATGCCTGTGCATACCGCGACGCCGCTGCCGGAGACGCGCCCCGGCGAGGGTGGAATTCCGGAAATCTACTACCACATGTGCGATCCGTTCGTGGCGATGGCGATGGCGGCGGCGGCGACCACGCGCCTGGTGGTCGCGACCGGCGTGTTGCTGGTGCCCGAGCGCAATCCGCTGCTGACCGCCAACGAACTGGCCTCGCTCGATCGCTTTTCGGGCGGGCGCGTGATCCTCGGGATCGGCGCGGGATGGCTCCGCGAGGAATCGGAACTCCTCGGTGTGGACTTTGCCCATCGATGGACCCAGACCCGCGAGTACATCGCCGCGATGCGCGAGTTGTGGACCCGCGACGAGGCGTCGTTCGACGGCCGCTACGTAAAGTTCCCGCCGGTGCGGTGCTATCCGAAACCCGCGCGCAAGGGCGGTCCCCCGGTCATCATCGGCAGCAAGGACAAGAACGCGCTCCGCTGGGTGGCGCGATGGGCCGACGGATGGTGCCCGATCTTCCTGAGCCCCGCGGAGCTCAAGGACGAGCTGGCGAAGCTCAAGGCGGAGTGCGATTCGGCCGGCGCCGACTTCGAGCGCAAGGAGATCACGCTGATGCGCCGCGAGATGCGCGGCGCGCGCGCCGAGGTGCAGGCGGGGCTGGGGCAGTACGCGGCCGCCGGGGCCCATCGGTTCGTCATCATGATGCTCGGCGGGGCGCTCCGGCCCGAGAACTATCAGGCCGAGCTGCGCCGGCTCGCGTCGTTGTACGTATGATCTGAAAACCGATCGCGTCGAGGCGCGATGAGCGACGACGAAGAACTAAGCCTGCGTATCGTCGGGATAGAGCCGGGTGGCGCGCCGGCGGGCGCCGAGCTTTGCGGCGGGCGGAGTCTCAGGCTTCTCACCACGTGTGGCGAAATCCCGCTAATCGTCCATGAGGAGCAAGGTGCGCAGAGCGTTGATGGAGTGCGGGCGCCCGGCCGCGCGGTCATATGTATCAGCGGCGCGCTTGGCGGATTCGATGGTCCCGCAAAGCTCTACGTGCGGCTCGGGCAGGAGATGCCGGCGCGCGGGATCGCGCTCGTGCGGCTCAACTACCGGATGCCCAACGAGTTCGGCGAATGCGTGCTCGACACGATGGCCGGGCTCGCGTTTGTGAAGGCGACGCATCACGAGCGCGCGGCGCTCATCGGCCACTCCTTCGGCGGCGCGGTCGCGATCAACGCGGGCACGCTCGCGCCGGCGGTAACCACGGTGATCGCGGTCTCGAGCCAACTGTACGGCGCGCACGTGGTCGCCGAGCTGGCGCCGCGCTCGCTACTGCTCCTGCACGGCACCGCGGACACGATCCTGCCGCCCGAATGCTCCGAGCGGCTCTACGAGCGCGCGCAGGAGCCGCGGACGCTGAAGCTCTTTCCCGGCGTCGGCCATCGCTTCAGCGAGGCGCCCGACGCACTGCTGCAAATCGTCCGCGACTGGCTGCTCGCTCACCCCTGACGGATTCGTCCGGCCGCGCCCGCCGTATGGATCACGCCATCGGGCGTCTATAATCTGTTAGCTCCAGACTTGCAGGAAACTCGCAGGAACTCGCAGACACTCGGCCCTTTGGATGAAGATCAAAGCTGCAATCGTCGGCGCGACCGGAATCGCCGGTCAGCAGGTGCTGGCCGCCCTCGACGGACATCCCTGGTTCGAAATTGCGGCGCTCGCCGCCTCGGAGCGCTCGGCCGGAAAGAGCTTTGCCGAAGCGATAAGCGACGCGCAAAGCGGGGTGCGGCGATGGTACGTTAGCGGCTGCGAGCCGCCGGCCGAGGCGCTGGGGCTCGAGGTGCAGGACGCGAAGTCGATGAGCCTGAATGGAATCGGCGTGGTCTTTGCCGCGGTCGAATCCGAAGCCGCGCGCGAACTCGAGCCGATTTACGCCGCCCACGTTCCGACTATCAGCACCGCACGGCCTCATCGGATGGAACCCGACGTTCCGCTACTCATCCCGGGCGTCAACCTCGACCATCTCGCGCTGGTGCACGAGCAGCGCCGGCGGCGCGGATGGAAGGGGTATATCGCGACGCTGCCCAACTGCACCGCGACCGGCCTCGCGATCACGCTCAAGGCGCTGGATGCGCGCTTCGGCGTCGCGGCCACGATGGTCACCACGATGCAGGGGATCTCCGGCGCCGGGCGCGACCTGCCCGCGCTCGACATCGTCGAGAACGTCATCCCATACATACCGCGCGAAGAGGAGCGGGTGACGATCGAGACGCGCAAGATCCTCGGGCGGATGGCCGAGGGAGGAGTCGAGGAGTCGGCGCTCCGCGTCAGCGCCACCTGCACGCGCGCCGCCGTGCTCAACGGGCACACCGAGGCGGTCGCGGTGTCGCTCAAGAAGGCGGTCGCGATCGAGGCGGTGGGCGAAGCGTTCGAGAGCTTCGGGCGCGACTTCACCGCGCTCGGCCTGCCCAACTCGCCCAAGCGCATGATCACTGTGCATCGCGACCCGATGCGGCCGCAGCCGCGGCTGGATCGCGACGCCGAGCGCGGGATGACGACCTCGGTCGGGCGCATCCGTGCCGACGAGGTCCTGCCCAACGGGGTCAAGTACCTGCTGGTCACGCACAACGCGGCGATGGGCGCGGGGCGCGGCGCGGTGCTGCTCGCGGAATACCTGCGGCACGCCGGCCATCTCGCGTAGCGCGCTCAGAGCGGCTTGCGGGCGCGGATGAAGGCGCTCATGAATTTGTTGTCAACCAGCGGCGCAACCTTATCCAGGTCGAGGTTTGCCCCCTCGAAAAACTTCCGCGCATCGCTGGCGCGGTAGATCCGGGTCGGCTCGACCTCGACCGCAGCGAATCCGGCGCGGCCCAGTTTCGCGCGGTATTCGGATTCCTCGAGCGCCCCCGCGACGCATCCGATCCACAGCTCGACGCTGCGCCGGATCTCCGCAGGAATCTCGCCGCGCACCACCACGTCGGAGACGGCGAAGCGCCCGCCCGGCCGCAGCACGCGAAATGCCTCGGCCAGCACGCGATCCTTGTCGCCGGAAAGATTGATTACGCAGTTCGAGATGATCACGTCCACGGAATTGTCGGGCAGCGGGATGTTTTCGATCTCGCCCTTCAGGAACTCGACGTTTCCCACCCCGGCCTTGCGCTGGTTCTCGCGCGCGAGCGCCAGCATCTCGTCCGTCATGTCGAGGCCGTAGGCTTTACCGGCAGGACCGACGCGGCGCGCCGAGAGCAGGACGTCGATTCCGCCGCCCGAGCCGAGGTCGAGCACCGTCTCGCCAGCCTTCAACTCGGCGAGCGCAGTCGGGTTGCCGCATCCGAGCGAGGCGGCGACCGCCTCCGCCGGCAGCGCCGCGGTCTCGCTGTCATGGTAGAGGTTCGAGGTTATCGGGTTGCCGCAGGGCGCGGCGGTGCCGCAGCATCCAGCGCCGCTCTCCTGGCTCGCGACGCGCCGCGCGGCGCGAGCATAGTTCTCGCGCACCTGCTCTTTTATCGAAGACTGGTCATCCATTTTGCGCCTCCGGAAGCTTTGCGCCGCCCGCGCACACCGTTTGCGGCGGCCGGTTGATTTTCCTCGCAGCAGCTGTCTCGACTGGGTTGATTTTTTCCGGAAACCTCTGACGCTGTCGGAGCCAGCTTCAAATGCATCTCGGCGCAGCAATCTTCGGTCAGAAACCGAAGCAAGGCCGCGGTCTCGCGCCAGTTTACCGCGTGGTAGATAAAACGGCCGGAGCGCCGCGCGGCAAGCAGGCGGGAGCGCGTCAGCGCGTCGAGGTGGTGAGACAGCGTCGAACCCGGCAGCTTGAGCCGCCGCTTGATTTCGTCAACGCACTTGCCCTCGGGCCCGGCACGGACGAGGAGGCGAAAGATCTGCAGCCGATCCTGCTGGCCGAGGGGCGCTGAACTGTTCCACGCGCCGGTTCATTACGTTATTTCTAGTAGCATGGAAATATAAGCCGAGCAAACCGCGTTAGAGCCCCACCGCCGATCAACTCACGGGATAAGCGGCTTCGTCTGCAACGCGACGTCCGTGCTGTTCCGCTTGATCCGGGCGACGGCTTTTTCTTCCTGAGCTACCACCGCTTGCGGGAGCCGCGCATAAGCCAGCGCGTCGAGATAATCCTGACCCCTGGTCAGGCCCCAGTGGATGAACTCCATGACGGCGGTGCGCTTGTGCGCGTCGCCGATAACCGACGGCACGAGCATCCAGGTGAAGCTCGAAACAGGATAAGCGTCCGTGCTGGGCGCGTCGGTGATAGACACTCTGAAATCCGGGGGCATCGCGTCCGCGACGCCCCCAGCCGCGGCGGTTACGCTCGCGAGGTTGGCCCCGATGAATCGGCCGCTGCGGTTGGCGACGCTTCCGTAAGCCAATCGATTCTGGATGGCGTAGGTGAGTTCCGAGTATCCGATCGAAAAAGGCGTGGCGGCGACCGTTTTCACGACGCCGGCATTGCCCTTCGCGGCCACGCCCAGCGGCCAATTGACCGAAATCCCGGTTCCTACCCGCTCTCGCCACTGGGAGCTTACCTTGCTCAGGTAATCGGTCCAGACGTAGGTGGTTCCGCTGCCGTCCTGCCGGCGAACGACCACGATCTCATGTTTGGGCAGCGAGACGTTGGGGTTGGGTTTCGCGATTTCCGGATCGTCCCATCTGGTGATCGTGCCCAGATAGATGCCGGCCAGCGCCTGCGGAGTGAAGTTCAGGGCCTGAGCCACTCCGGGCAAATTGTAGATTGGCACGTCCGCCCCCAGGGCCATCGGGAAGTGCAGCACTTCGCATGCCCGATGCGTGCTGAAGTCCAGCATCTGTGTCCTGTTCAGCGGGCCGTCGGTGCCGGCGAAATCGACGGTGCCCATCATGATGTCGTGGATGCCGGCGCCGGAGCCGTTCGAAACGTAGGTGAGCTGGACCGAGGGATTTTCCTTCTCGTATTCTTCGATCCACTTGCGGTACATCGGGTAGGCGAAGGTTGAGCCGTCGCCTTTAATCAGCAGGCGATCGGGTTTTTCTTCCTGCTGGGCCGCGGCGATCGGAAGGAACATGAGTTGAAGGAGCGTCGCGAAAAACGCGGCTGTCAATAGCGACACGGTTTTGCTTGTCATCGGACGCACACTCCTTACGATCGCGAGAGAAATCGCGGCGCGTGCCTGACCGCGGTTCGGCCTCGAACTGGGCCGGTCGGAAATCATGATTCGGCGTCCGCCAGTTTGACGGTAAGCGGAATCGCGCGCGCACGCGGCAGGTTAAACGACAACAGGGTCGCGGCGAGCACCAGGAGCGACGACGCGATAAGGCAGGCTGCGAACCCGTACCACTCGAAGATCACACCGGACAAAAGCGTTCCGAGGAGCCGGCCGCCCGCGTTCGCCATGTAGTAAAAGCCCACGTTGGTCGCGACTTCGTCGTCTTCCGAGTAGGCGAGAATAAGATACGAATGCACCGCCGAGTTGATCGCGAAGACGATCATGAAGAGCGCGAGCCCGATCATCAGCGCCGGAGCGGGCCTGGCGTGAAGCTGTAACACCAGCGCGAGCGCGGCCGGAATCATCGTCAGTATGAAGGCCCACAAACGGGCGGTGTCTCCGGTCACTCCCTGGCGCGCGCCCGACTGGCGCAGAATCTCGGGGACGATCGCCTGGATCATGCCGTAGCCGATGAACCACGCGGCGAGGAAAGCTCCGACCCGCATGAAGGACCATCCGAGCGTCGAGGCCAGGAAGACCGGCAACCCGACGACGAACCATACGTCGCGGGCCGAGAACAGGAAGAGCCGCGCGGCCGAGAGCCAGTTGATCGCGGCGCTCTTCGAGAACAGGGTCGTGAACTTGACCTTCGACTTGGCCTTCCCGATCCCGCCGGGAAGCGCGACGACGGTCCCCATCAGCACGGCCAGCAGGCCGCCGGCCATCGCGAGCAGCGAGCCAACGAAGCCTAGCTCGGCCAAAAGCGCGGCGCCCATGAAAAAGCCCGCGCCCTTGAGCGCGTTCTTCGAGCCCGTAAGCCGCGCGACCCACTTGAACAGCGCGCCCTCTTCGCCTTGCGGGACCACGACCTTGATCGCGCTCTTCGCGCTCATCTTGGTGAGATCCTTGGCGATGCCCGAGAGCGCCTGCGCCGCCATCACGTAGGCGACCGACGCCAGCCGGGACCAGGCCGGCTGCAGCAGCGCGAGCATGGTCAGCGCTCCGATTTGCAGCAGCAAGCCGCCGTACAGCGTGACCTTCAGGCCGGATCGGGCGGCGATCCAGCCGCCGAGCAGATTGGTGACGATGCCGAAGAACTCGTAGAACAGGAAGAGGAAAGCAATCTCGACGGCGCTGTATCCCAACCGATCGAAATGCAGCAGCACCAGCATCCTGAGCGCGCCGTCGGTGAGTGTGAAGCCCCAGTAGGCGCCGGTGACAAGGGCGTAATTGCGGACGGCGCTGTTCATCGCTCAGATTGCGGCCGCCTTGCGCAGCGTTGACGGCATGGTGTCGGCGACCTTCGCCGCCAATTCGACCAGCCGGTTAACGTAACCCCATTCGTTGTCGTACCACGCGATGACCTTGAGCTGCGTGTCGTCCACCACCATCGTCGAGGGTCCGTCCACGATCGACGATCGCGGATCGTTGACGAAGTCGACCGAAACCAGCGGACGTTCCTCGAAGCCTAAGATGCCGCGAAGCTCATCCTGCGCCGCTTCTCTCAAGCGGGCATTCACTTCCGCCGCGGTCACGGGCCGCGCCACCTCGAAGACGCAGTCGGTGAGCGAAGCGTTCAGAAGCGGGACCCGCACTGCCATCCCGTTCAGCTTTCCCTGGAGCTCGGGATAGATAAGGCCGATAGCCGTGGCCGAACCGGTGGTCGTCGGCACCAATGACATCAGCGCCGATCGCGCCCGCCGAAGATCCTTGTGTGCCAGGTCCACCACCGTCTGCGTATTGGTCACGTCGTGGATCGTCGTGATTACGCCGTGCCGGATACCGAACCGCTCGTGCACCACTTTCACTACGGGAGCCAGGCAATTGGTCGTACATGAAGCCGCTGTGACGATGTGATGCCGCTCGGGATCGTACAAGCGATCGTTGACGCCCATCACGATGTTCAGAGCGCCGCGCTTGACCGGGGCGGCGACGATGACTTTGCGGACGCCGCGCTCGAAGTACGGCGCGAGAGTCTCGGCGGTCAGGAATTTGCCCGTGCATTCGAGAACGATTTCGACGCCGGCCGCGTCCCATGGCGCTTCGTCGGGCGCGCCGAACGCGCTGAACCCGATGCGTGCTCCGTTCACCGCAAGACTGTTTGGCTCGGCGGCTATCGCGGCCGGCCAGCGGCCGTGCACACTGTCGAATTCGAGCAGATGTGCGGCCGTCTCAGGACCGCCCCTAAGCTCGTTGATGTGAACGATTTCGATCTGGCGGTTGCCTGATGCTGCGCGCATGGCCAGCCGGCCCATGCGCCCAAACCCGTTGATTCCGATCCGTACGGACATGCAGGTTCTCCGTCGAAAGACGCGGTCAGGCCGCGACGCGCAATTTGCCGATCTCCTCGACCCAGTGCTCGAGGGCGAAACGTTCAAGCATTTCGACCGGCAGCGCCGCGAAAATCCGAATCCGCTGCTCGAGCTCGGTATAGGTCTTGACGAACGCCTTTCGCCTGGCGACGACTGCGGCGAGCGCGACGGGATCCTCGACCCCCCAGTGCGCTCTTATCGGCTGGCCCGGCCATGCCGGACACGTCTCGGCCGCGGCGCGATCGCAGAGGGTAAAGACGAAATCGAGCTTCGCGCTTGTGGGCCGGGCAAATTCATTCCAGCTCTTGCTCTTCAATCCGTCGGTCTCGTATCCGAACCGCTTAAGGAGCTGCAGCGTCAGCGGATGAACTTCGCCGCGCGGGTTGCTGCCCGCGCTGAACGCCCGGAACCTGCCCTCGCCCCATCGGTTCATCAGGCACTCCGCCATCACGCTACGCGCGGAGTTTCGCGTGCAGAGAAAAAGCACGTCGTATCGGCGCGCGGGCACGGAGACCGGGTGCGGAGGCGGCGGCGGAGCCATCTTCAAAGGCCGCTCGGCGCGACAGTTCTCGGTCAGGTAGTCGAGAAGGCTCTCGATCGTACGGAATTTCGCGGCGTAAATGACGAGCCGGCTGTGCCGTCGAGAATCGACCAGCCCCGCGTGCCGCAATTGATTCAGGTGAAAGGAGAGCGTGGGCGATCGCAGCTTGAGCCGGCTCCCGATCTCTCCGGCGGGCATTCCTTCGGGCGCGCGCTCGACCAGCAACCGCAAGATCTCGAGCCGAGTCTCCTGGGCGAGGGCGCCCAATGCACCGATGATTGCCGTCTTATTCATAGTTCCATATATATGGAGAAATCGAGATATGATCAACGCTGATGGCGGGGCGTCAGGGAATCGTTAATTTCTGACGATCGTTGTCCGGGGCCGCGCGGGATCCGGCCGGCTTCGTTCCGGGACTGCACGATGGCAGGATCGACGCTCATGGCGCCGAAGCTTTGGAGTTAAAAGAATAAAAGTGAGTGCCAGTCTGACTCTACCCGCGGCCCCCGCGTTGCGAAGGTTGTCGTTTCTCGATCGCTACCTTACGCTCTGGATCTTCCTCGCGATGGCCGTCGGTGTCGCGCTGGGCTACGCGCGGCCCGGGATCAAGACGGCCTTCGACCGCCTGAGCGTCGGCACAACGTCGCTGCCGATCGCCGCCGGGCTAATCCTGATGATGTATCCGCCGCTCGCGAAGGTGAACTACGACGAGCTGGGCGACGTCTTTCGCGACTGGAAGATCCTGGGACTCTCGCTGGTGCAGAACTGGATCATCGGGCCGCTCCTGATGTTCGCGCTGGCGATCGTTTTTCTGCGCGACCGGCCGGAATACATGGCTGGCCTCATCATGATCGGGCTCGCGCGATGCATCGCGATGGTGGTCGTGTGGAACGACCTCGCCTGCGGCGACAACGACTACTGCGCGGGCCTGGTGGCGTTCAACTCTATTTTCCAGGTGCTGTTCTTTTCGATCTACGCCTTCGTCTTCGTGACCGTGATACCACGATGGCTCGGCCTCGGCGGGGCGGTGGTGCACGTGACGATCGGCGATATCGCGGAGAGCGTCGGCATCTATCTCGGCGTGCCGTTCGCCGCAGGATTCGCGAGCTGGAAAATTCTGACCGCGCTCAAGGGCAAGGCGTGGTATCGCGAACGCTTCATTCCGAAAATCAGCCCGCTGACGCTGATTTTCCTGTTGTTTACGATCGTCGTGATGTTCTCGATTCAGGGCGAGGCGATCGTGCGGCTGCCGCTCGACGTGGTGCGAATCGCGATTCCGCTGCTGCTCTACTTCGCGATCATGTTCGCGCTCTCCTTCGTGCTGAGTTACCAGGCGGGCGCCACCTATCCGCAAAGCGCGACGCTCTCGTTCACCGCGGCCTCGAACAACTTCGAACTGGCGATCGCGGTGGCGGTCGCGACCTTCGGGATCGATAGCGGCGCCGCGTTCGCCGCCGTGATCGGACCGCTCATCGAAGTTCCCGTGATGATCGGCCTGGTCGGCGTCGCGCGATGGGCGGGCGAGACTTATTTTCCCGCTGCGCGCGCGCGGCTCGCGGCGGTCGAATGATGCGACCCGATCGGCCGCCAAACGCTGACAGCTGCGCCCCGGACCTGCTATACACCAAGGCGTGGCGGAGCTGCGCGAAAAACCCGTACCAATCGCCGACGATATTTCGCAGCCCTTCTGGGACGCGGCCAAAGAGCATCGGCTCGTGGTCCAGCGATGCGCCGAATGCGGCTATTACAACCATCCGCCGCGCCCGGCCTGCGACCGCTGCTCCTCGCAGCGCCTTGCATTCGCGCCGGTCTCCGGCCGCGGCACCATTTACACGTTTACCGTGATGCATCAGCCGAACGTCGCCGGCTTCGAGAGCGAGGTTCCCTACGTCAATCTCGTGATCGAGCTCGAGGAGCAGCCGCTGCTCTTCATGGTCTCCAATCTGCCGCACGCGCAGCTGGATAAGATCCGAATCGGCGGCCGCGCCGAGGTATGGTTCGAGGAGCGCGGTCCGGGCCTGACGGTCGCGCAATTCAGGCCGGCCTGAGATCGCAGGAGACGCGGCGCGATGTGGCAGGGCAGGGGAAAAACCGCGATCGTCGGGATCGGCTATTCGGAGCTGACGCGCCAGTCGCAGCGCCCGCTCGGAGTGCTCGCGCTTGACGCTTGCCGCGAAGCGATCGCCGACGCCGGACTTGCGCCGCAGCAGATCGACGGGCTCGCGACTTATCCCGAGGCGCCGTTTTTGGGCGCGGGCACGCGCGACGGCGTCGATATCGTGAGTGTCGCGTGGATCGTCAACCATCTGGCGCTCGCGCCGGACGTTCGATGGTACGCGCAGATCGAGACCGGGATGATCGCGGCGCCGGTGATCGAGAGCGTACACGCGCTGCTCGCGGGCGCGTGCGACTACGTGCTGATCTGGCGCGCGCTGCATCAGCCGCGCGCTTACGGCGCGTTCACCGGCGCGCGCGCTGGCGGCGACGCGCAATTCCTTGCGCCGTACGGATGCATCAGCGTGATCCAGTCGCACGCGATGGCTTGGCGGCGCTATATGCATCAGTACGGCGCCCGGCGCGAGCACCTGGGCACGCTCGCGGTAAACTCGCGGCGCAACGCCAATCTTAATCCGCGCGCCTTCTTTTACCCCAAGCCGATGACGCTCGACGACTACCTGGCTGCGCGGCCGATCGCCGAGCCCTTTTGCCTCTTCGATTGCGACGTGCCGGTTGAGGGCTGCGTCGCGCTGGTGATGACCAGCGCCGCGCGCGCGCGCGACCTGCGCCATCCGCCCGCCTATATCGCCGGCTGCGGACAGAACACCGCCAGCCGCCGAAGCCTGCTCTTCTATACGCTCGACGACTACGTCGCCAACGGCCAATCGCTCGCGGGCAAGCTCTGGTCGTCGGCCGGCCTCGGTCCGAGCGACATGGACGCCGCGCAGTTGTACGACGGCTTCGCGCCCTCGGCGCTCTACTGGCTCGAGGCCGCAGGCTTCTGCAAACGCGGCGAGGCTTATGCCTTCATCCAGGACGGCCGAATCGCGCTGGAAGGCGAGCTGCCGGTCAACACCTTCGGCGGGAGCCTCAGCGAGGGCCGGCTGCACGGGATGGGGCATATCGCCGAGGCGGTATTCCAGGTAACGGACCGCGCCGAGCGCCGCCAAGTGCCGGATGCGGCGGCGGTGTGCGCGCTCGACGGCTCGCCGATGATGCGCGGCAGCGGAATCGTGGTCACGCGCGATCCGTGACGCGCTGCAAAATGCATTGCAAAATGTCTTGAAAGCCTCAGCTCTGCGCCGCTTGGGGGCTCTTCCATTGCGTAGCTAAAACGCATACGCTTGCTCATGTGAACGGTCGGAGTGTTCCCTATCAACTGCCCGGGAATTAGCCCGGGTTCTCTGTTCGAGAGCTTCCCGACAAATACCAACGGAGGGCAACGATGCCCAGCAAATTGTACGTAGGCAACCTGGCCTACGCAGTTTCCAATGACGACCTGCAACAGCTGTTTTCCCAGGTGGGACAGGTGCAGAGCGTCGCGATCATCACCGACAAGTTTTCCGGCCAGTCCAAGGGGTTCGGTTTTGTCGAGATGTCTAACGACGAGGAGGCGGCCAAGGCGATTCAGCAGTTCAACGAGACCGAGCTGAAGGGCCGCAACATCAAAGTGAACGAGGCGAAGCCCCGTGAGTCGAGCTTCGGCGGCGGCGGCAATCGCAGCGGCGGCGGCGGCAATCGGGGAGGCGGCGGCGGCGGCGGCAATCGCGGCCGCGATCGCTGGTAACAGCAACGCATCCAAGCGGGGGCGGGTAGAACCGCTCCCGCATCTTTCATAAGCGCAGGCCACTTGCCAAAGACGAGCGGCAGCGCGCCTTCGATCGATCAAGCAACCTGTCGGTCACGGATTATCTTTCGCGCCCGAGGCTGCGGCGAGTGCGAGAAAATCCGCCAGATGGATCACTCGGACGCGCGAGCCGCGCCTGCGCAGTTCCGCCGCGATCTGAAATTCGCATCCGGGATTCCCCAGCACGACATAATCGGCGCCTGTCGCTTCCACATTGTCGGCCTTGCGCCCCGCCAGCTCATGCGCCATTGCGGTCTCGAGCAGGTTGTAGCTGCCGGCCGAACCGCAGCAAAGATCGGATTCCGCCATCTCGACCAGCCGCACGCCCGCGATCGCGCCGAGCAGCTTGCGCGGTCCCTCGCGCACGCCCATCCCATGCGCCAGATGGCACGAGTCATGGTAGGTGACCGTGCAATCGAGCCGGCCCGCCGGCTTGCCGCCGCGCGCGAGGAGGAGCGTGCTCAGATCGGTCGCACGCGACGAAACCTCGCGCGCGTCGGCGGCCAGTTCCGGGTCATCCCGCAATAATTCGCCGTATGACGCGATCGCCGCGGCGCATCCCGAGGCTGCGGAAACGATCGCCTCTGCGCCCGACGCCTTGAGCGCGCGCACGTTGCGCCGTACGAAATCGAGCCCGCGTCCGAGGTTGCCGTCATGCAGGTCGAGCGCGCCGCAACAGACCGCGGGCGCAAGCTCTGCGACGCGATAGCCGGCAGCCTCAAGCGCGCGCTCCGTGTTGAGATTCTCCGCGGGCGTCAGCACCTTTGCGACGCATCCCGGGTGGACCACGGCGACGGGGCCGGCCGAGCCCGGCGGCGCCGCCGCGCGCGCACCATGTGGCGCATCATTTGGATAAACCGGCGCGGGCTCGCCCCGCTCCGGCACAAGCTCGACCCACTCGCGCAACGCGCGCGGCAACAGGCGAGTGAGCAGGCCGCGCATCTTCAACCGCTCGGCGGCGCGCAGCGGCAAGAGCATCGCGCGCAGGCGCGCCGGATAGGGAAAGATAAAACGGATCGCCGCGTGGCGCATCGCGTCGATTGCGCCGCGCCGATGGTTGCGTTCGACGTAATCGCGCGCCCGCTCCAGGAGCCGTCCATAATGGACGCCCGAGGGGCATGCGGTCTCGCATCCGCGGCATCCCAGGCACGAATCGAGATGGCGCACGGCGTCGTCGTCAAGCGCCATCCGTCCCTCGGCGAGCGCCTTCATCAGGTAGATGCGCCCGCGCGGAGAGTCCATCTCGGAGCGCGTCAGCAGGTAGGTCGGACAGGACTCGAGACAGAGCCCGCAGTGCACGCAGTCGAAGAGGAGGTCGTAATCGACCACGTCGCGCACCGGTCCGCGCCGGACGGCGGCCGCCTGTTTCTCCGCCTCGGCCATCAGATTCCCCCGACGAAGCATCCGGGGTTGAAAATTCCGATCGGATCGAACGCGGCCTTGAGCCGGCGCATCAGCTTGAGCACGCCGGGCGGCGGCGCGTCGAAAAAATCCAGCTCCGGTCTTAGCGCCGGCGCGGAGGCGAGCAGGCGCAGATGGCCCTTCGCGGCGCGCGCGGCGGAGCGCCATCGCGCGAGCGTCTCGCGCGCGCCGGCGAGGTCAACCTCGCCGGCCACGAAAATCTGCGCGACGCCGCATCCCGCGTGGGCGCGGAATTCCGCGCCGATGCTCTCGATGCACCGGCCGAGCTCGACCGGCGCGGTCGCGAGCTGTGCGGCGAGCGCGGCGGGCGCGAATTCGAGGTCGCGCAACTGCTCGTAAATCTCGCCGGCGCGGGCGCCTTCGAAGAAGGCGACGCCGTCGAGTGCGCGCAAGGCGCCCTGTTGATACTCCAGTTCCGGAGCGTTGCCCGCCACCGCCGCGATCAGCGCGAAGATTCCGGGATAGCCGAAGCGCGCCGCGAGCGCCGGGCTCAGCACCTCGGCATGCACAAGCGGCAGCGCGTCGCAGAGCCTCGCCGCCGCCGCGAAGGCGTCGGCCGCGCGCACGAACGGCGCGACCGCCGCCGTGTAACCTTCCGGAATCGGGCGCAGCTTGAAAGCGGCCTCGACGATCACACCGAGCGTTCCGAACGATCCGGTCATCACCTTCATCAAATCATAGCCGGCAACGTTTTTGACCACGCGGCCGCCGCCGTGGACCGCGCGTCCCTCGCGGCCTATGAAACGAACGCCGATCAGCAGGTCGCGCGGCGTGCCCTCGGAAAGCCTGAGCGGGCCGGCCTGTGCCGCGCCAAGCAGCGCGCCGAGCGTGGTTTCGTCCGGGCCGCGCGGGTCGAGCGGCAGGCGCTGGCCGTGCTCGGCCAGGCGCCGGTTGAGGGCGCCGAGCGTCAGGCCTGCCTCCGCGATCACCGTCAGGTCTTCAGGTTCGTGGGTGACGACGCGGTCCATGCGCGCGAGCGAGACGCCGAGCATCACCGGCGTGCGGCGGATTTCTCCGAGCGTGCGCGCGGCGCCGAGCGGCGCGAGCGCGATACGCTCGGCCTCGCAGATGCGAACGATCGCGGCGATCTGTTCCGGGTCGCTCGGCTCGGCGACGATCCGCGCGCAAAGGGATTCGCGCGCGCGCGGCGCGCGCACGGCCTCGGCGCCGAGCAGCCGGCGGATGGCGTTTTCGGCCCTGTCGAAGGAGGCGTCGCTCACCGGCTAGAGCGGGGCCTGGCGGCGCGGGGCGGCGACTTCGACGCAGCCGCCGGGCTGCGGCAACACCTTGTTGGGATTGGCGTGTCCGTTGGGATCGAACACGCGGCGCAGGTCATTCATGACAATCAGGTCGTCGGGCGCGAACAGGAGCGGCATCTCTTCCTGCTTTTCGACCCCGATTCCGTGCTCGCCGGTCAGGCTGCCGCCCATCTCGACGCAGGCTTTGAGAATCTCGCGCCCGACTTCGATCGCGCGCCGCACCTGGTCGGGATCGCGCTCGTCGTAGAGCACGATCGGATGGATATTGCCGTCGCCGGCGTGGAAGACGTTGCCGATCGCGAGATTGTAGTGACGGCTGAGTATCGCGATGACGCGCAGGATGTCGGGCAGGCGCGTGCGCGGCACCACGCCGTCCTGGGTGGCGTAGTTGGGCGCGAGGCGACCGACCGCGCCGAAAGCGCGCTTGCGCGCCTTCCACAGGAGTGCGCGCTCGGCCTCGTCGCGCGCGAGCTTCACTTCGGCCGCGCCCATCTCGGTGGCGAGGCGCGCGATGCTCGCGGCGCGCTCGTTAAGCCCGGCCTCGAGCCCGTCGATCTCGACAATCAGCACGGCGCCGGCGCCGGCGGGAAAGCCGACGTGGAACGCCGCTTCGACCGCGCGGATGATGAGCGCGTCCATCATTTCGATCGCGCCGGGAATGATCCCCGCGGCAATGATCGCGCTCACCGCCGCGGTCGCGCGCTCGACGTCGGCGAAGACCGCGAGCATCGTGCGATGCGCCTGCGGTTCGCGCATCAGCCGGAGCGTCGCGCGGGTGACGATTCCCGCGGTACCCTCGGCGCCGACCACCGCGCCGAGCAGATCGTAGCCCAGGCGCTCGTCGGCCGGTCCGCCCAGCTCGACGACCTCGCCGCCCGCGAGCACCAGCTCGACTCCGAGCACGTGATTGGTGGTCACGCCGTACTTGAGCGTGTGCGGGCCGCCGGAGTTCTCGGCGATATTGCCGCCGATCGTACATGCGGCCTGCGAGGAGGGGTCGGGCGCGTAAAAATAACCGGCCGCCTTGACCGCATTGGTCACGTTGATATTGACCACGCCGCTTTCGACCACGGCGCGGCGGTTGGCCAGATCGCAGGCGAGGATATGGTTCATGCGCGAGGTGCAGATCATCACCGGCGCATCGAGCGGCAGGCATCCGCCGGAAAGCCCGGTGCCCGCACCGCGAGGCACGAAGGGCACGCCGCGCCGCGCGAGCGCCGCCAGCACCCCGCTGACCTGCGCCGTGGTCCGCGGAAGGACCAGGAGATCGGGCGTGCTCTTGCCGATCGTCCAGCCGTCGCACTCGTACACGGCGAGCTCGCTCAGGTGCGAGACGACGCCATCCGCGCCGACGATCGCCGCGAGCTCCTCGGCGAGGCCAGGCAGTTGAGGCGCGAAACGCGATTCGGCCGCGAGGGTTTCCACCGCCCGCTACTGTAGCACGATCGCGCCTAATCGGCCCGAATGACGAAGCGCCCGGCCCGGCGCATCCGGCGCGCGCTTTTGCCATGGGTGCCGGCGCCGGTCAATAATGAGGGTCACCGAAAATCGGCCGCTGGCGAGAGACCGCGCTTACCGGCGCCGCTTGAGCCCGCGGCGCTTGAAGGAGATCGCCGTTGGCCAGTTCCTCGTTTCCGGAGTTGCAACCGTCCGCCCGCGTCCTTCTCGGACCCGGCCCCTCGAACGTCCACCCGCGCGTGATGAAGGCGATGCTGTCGCCGGTGGTCGGCCATCTCGACCCCGACTTCGTCAGGGTGATGGACGACATCAAGAAGATGCTGCGGATGGTTTTCCGCACCGACAACGAGATCACATTCCCGGTCTCCGGCACCGGCTCGGCTGGAATGCAAACGGTGATGGCGAACCTGGTCGAGGCGGACGACGAGGTGGTGATCGGCGCCGCCGGCGTATTCGGCACGCGGATGGTCGAAGTCGCGACGCGCCTCGGCGCCAGGATCCATCGCGTGGACGCCGAATGGGGCAGGATCGTCGAGCCCGCGCTCATCGAGCAGGCGCTTAAGGCGGCGCGGTCGCCCAAGCTAGTCGCGGTCGTGCACGCCGAGACCTCGACCGGAATCCATCAGCCGATCGAGGAGATCGCGAAAATGGCGCACGCGCATGGCGCGCTGATGGTCGCCGACGGCGTGACGTCGCTCGGCTGCGTGCCGCTGGAGATCGACGCCTGGCAGATCGACGCCTGCTATAGCTGCACGCAAAAGGGCGTGGGCGCGCCGCCCGGACTCTCGCCGGTGACCTTCAGCGCGCGCGCGATGGAAGCCGCGCGCCGGCGCAAGACGCCGTGCACCTCGTGGTACTTCGACCTCTCGCTCATCGAGAAGTACTGGGGCCCCGACCGCGTCTATCATCACACGGCGCCGATCACGATGAACTATGCGTTGTACGAGGCGCTACGGATCGTGCTCGAGGAGGGGCTCGAGGCGCGCTTTCAGCGTCATCGCGCGAACGCGGCCGCGCTGCAGGCCGGGATCGAGAACATGGGCCTCGGCCTCGCGGCGCAGGCGGGCTTTCGGCTGCCGCAACTGACCACGGTCGCGGTGCCGTCGGGGATCGACGAGGCGAGGGTGCGCGCGCAACTGATCGAGAAATTCAACATCGAGGTCGGCGCCGGACTGGGGCCGCTCAAGGGCAAGGTCTGGCGGATCGGCCTGATGGGCGAGTCGTGCAAGCGCGAGAACGTGATGCTGGTGCTGAGCGCGCTCGAAACGATCCTGGAATCTATGGGCTTCGAGATTGCGCGGGGGAAGTCGCTGGCCGCCGCCGATCGCGCGTATAGCAGCTCTGCCGCGTAGCGTCGGCCGCGCGGTTCAGGCCGCCTGCCGGTTAGCGATCGCGGTCTCGCGAATGACCCTGAGCAGCGTGCTGCGCTTGAGCGGCTTGCCCAGATGCGAATCGCACCCTGCCTCCACCGCCTTGCGCACGGTTTCGTCGAAGGCCGACGCGGTGAGCGCGACGATCGGCGTGCGGCGCGCGTCGTGCTCGCGCTCCCACTGCCGGAAGCGGCGCACGGCCGTGAACCCGTCCATCACCGGCATCTGAATGTCCATCAGGACCAGGTCGTAGCGGCCGCTCGTCAGCTTGTCGACGGCGACCTGGCCGTTCTCGGCCTCGTCGAGTCCGTAACCGGTTTTGCCGAGGTACGCGCGAATCAGCAGGCGATTGTCCACCGAATCGTCGGCGAGCAGTATTCGGCAGGGCGCGAGTGCCTCGCCGGCGATCGCCAGAACCGGGTGCGCGAGCGCGCCCGCGGCGCCGTCCGATACGCTCGGCGCGGACTGCTCGAAATGCGCCGAGCGGTCGAGCGCGCCGCCGGTCGCGGCAGGCATCGCGCCGGCCGCCTCCGGCGCGCGCCGCGCAAAGTCGGACGCCGCGGCGAGCAGGTCGGCGCGTTTGAGCGGCTTGACCACGTAGTGTTCGAGGCCGGCTTCGCGCAGTCCCACGAAAGCCTTCGAGAGGTCGTAGGCGCTGACCATAGCCACCGTCA
>DASXMQ010000251.1:0-2169 GCA_036495625.1 Binataceae bacterium (SeqCode)
CCGCTCTCAGAGCCGCGTTCAGCCGCTCGACGATCAAGCGGAGCAGGCGGCAACTACCAACGACGATCACGGCGACGCGCCCAACTCGGACCGCGCCCGCTACGTGGCGATGCTCGGTAAAGCGCTCGACGCCGCGCTCAAGTCGCTCGCGCCGCGGGACAGGATGCGGATGGCGTATTACTACCGGCACGAACTCTCGCTCAAGGAAATCGGCCGCGTGATGGACGAGCACGAGTCCACGGTGTCGCGGCGGCTGGCGCGCACGCGCGACGATCTCAAGCTCGCGATCGAGCGCATGCTGCGCGATAGCGACAAGCTGAGCCAGGACCAGATTCGGCTGTGTTATGATTTCGCCGCCGGCGATTTGCAGATCGATCTGTCGCGCGCGCTCCCGGACCCGTGGCGACCGGAGCGCAGTGAAAATATCAAGTGAAACAATGCGAAGTGCGCAATTTTCCGGCCGCCGCTCGTTCCAAGATAGAGGAAGCGTGAAGGCGTGACGCCTGTCAACAAAAATAGCGAGCCGCTCGACGCGATTCTGCGCCGTGCGATGCGCGCGCGTCCCGACGCCGCAACGCCAGAATGCGCCGACGCGGAATCGCTCGCCGCGTACAGCGACCGCTCGATGTCGGCGGCGGAACGCGACCGCCTCGAAAATCACTTTGCCGATTGCGCTCATTGCCAGTTGCTACTGGCGGACATCGCTCGCGCCGACGAAAGCGCCCGCATCGCGAAGGCAATATCCGACGTTCCGTGGTATCGAAGAAGGCGTGTCGTTGTCGCGGTTCCAGCGCTTGCGGCCGCCGCGGCCGTGCTGGTCTTCATTGCGATCCGACGTCCCGCGAACAACGAGTCGCAGACCGGCGAGATGGTCGCGATGGCTAAGCGTGAAGCTCCGGCCCCGAACATCGCCGCGCCCGAGCCCGCGCCCGTGGATGTTCCTGCGGCTCCATCCGCATCTCCCGCCGCCGCGCCAGCCTCGCCTTCGGCCGCGCTCGCGTCGAACGAAATCGCGATGAATGAAGCGCGGTCCGAAGCGGCGCTGCACGCGACGAGCGGCACGATGCCCCACCATATGCACCATATGGAGGAGGGCGCGCCTGCTCATCGCGCACGAATGATGGCCGAGCGGAGCGCGGCGCCGCCGAATGTCAGCGCGCAACCTCCATCCGCACCGGCATCGGCGATTCCTCCCGCATCTCCCGTCGCAGGGCCAGTATCAAATGAAATCGCGATTGGTGATGCTGGCTCGGCAGCGGCGCCGCGCGCGGAATCCTGGAGTGCGGGAGTTCCGGGCGCGATGCCACGAAGCGCGGCGGTTTCCGGCGCCGGCGCGATGGTCGCGCAGCCTGCTCTGGCGCCGAAGAGCGAATACAGGTCATTAGGTGCGGCAAGCGGAGGTATCGCGGCGGCGGCGCCCGGTGGCGCCGCAGTTGGCGCGGCCGCTGGCGCTGTGGGCGGCGGTTTTGGCGCACCGGTTGCCGGCACAAGTTCGTCATCGTCGTCGTTCGTGATCATCTCAGCGCCCGGTCGGTCTGTTTCGTGGCGGATCGGCAAAAATGGAACGGTCCTGCGGCGCGACGCGAATGGCGCGATGCGTACACAAAATAGCGGCGTGACCACGGACCTCGTTGCAGGCGCGGCGCCATCGGCAACCGTATGCTGGATAGTGGGCCGCAGCGGCACGATCATCCGCACGACGGACGGCGAGGATTGGACGCTCATCACCGCGCCAACTGCGGACAATCTTGATGCGGTGACGGCGAGCAACGCCTATGACGCATCCATCACGACGGCGGGCGGGCAGCGGTTCGTCACGTCCGACGGCGGCATCAGTTGGCATCCGCAGTAAAGCCGGGATTCTTCGTTTCGCTCTGAATGACACAAAGAGCGGGCTCGAAGAAGGGTGGTCGATGCGAGCCAACCTAACCCCTAGCCCCTTCCCGCGCGGGAATGGGAACCGGAGAGTCATATAAGAATCGCGCCGTCCTATCCCCCTCGCCCCCTTTCCGGGGCGGAAAGGGGGAACAGTCGCGGAGAGAATGGATTCGCGAAGAGAATTCATTCCCTCTGCTCCTGCCCCAAAAAGTTCTAACAGGCGCGAAGCGCCGCATCTTTTCTTTCCTATCACTGGGTGCAGGGGTCACCCCTGCCCAAGGAAGCGTGAAA
>DASXMQ010000252.1:0-6327 GCA_036495625.1 Binataceae bacterium (SeqCode)
CGCACCCGTCAAGCTGGGAAAGCTCAACGAGGGTGGCGCGCTGGTGCACGCACGCGGCCGCACTTGGGGCCAGCTCATCTTCCAGGATTTGTTCAAGAAGGAGCAGTAATCGATGTAATCGCTACCGGCCGGCAATTCTCACCGCGGATTGAGGGACGAGGCCGGCCAGCTTGAGAGATGGTGGAGGCGGGGGGAATTGAACCCCCGTCCGAAAACCGCCGAGCGATGGCCACTACACGCTTGTTCCGCGATTTGATCTCGCCGCGTCGGCGCCCACGGACGGGCTCAGCCACGGCCAGTCACTTTGCGTTTCGGGGGCGCGCCCAAGTGACCAACGGCGCTTCCCTAGCCCACTAAATGACGCCCCGACCCGCTGCCATGGGCGAACAGCGGCGGGACGCTAGCGGCCGTTAGGCCGCCAGAGCGTAACCGTTATTGTCTGCGGGTAAATTTCGCAGTCTGTTTGTTTAACGGGATAACAGCACCCCGGCGTGCGACCACGGCCTTCTTGTTTCCGTCGAACCCATTTCGCCCCCATAACCGGGCGAGCCCTGAGGCTCACGGGAAGCCATTACGTTCCATCTAGCTTAAGTCCTAGCCGCGCCCGGTGCAATCGGTGATCTCGCGGTACTCGAGGCTCGCGGTTTAGACCGGGCGTGAGTTCGTGTAGCCTATGCCGGTTAGCGCGCAACGATGGCCAAACGAATCCTCGGTATCTCCGCCTACTATCATGACAGCGCGGCCGCGCTCGTGTGCGACGGCGAAATCGTAGCCGCCGCGCAGGAGGAGCGCTTCACCCGCAAAAAGCACGACGCCTCCTTTCCCCATCGCGCCGCCGCCTGGTGCCTTGACTCGGCCGGCTTGCGGCTCGAGGATCTCGATTCGATCGTCTTTTACGACAAGCCCTGGGTGAAGTTCGAGCGCATGATGGAGACTTACCTGGGCTATGCGCCGCGCGGGCTCGGTTCGTTTCTGACAGCGATGCCGGTGTGGCTCAAGGAGAAGCTCAACCTGCGCTCGGTGTTGAGGCGCGAACTCGCTGCGCTCGACGGCGGCCGGCTCGACGCGCTCCCGCCGCTGCTCTTCACCGAGCATCACCAGGCCCACGCCGCGTCGGCTTTCTTCGCCAGCCCCTTCTGGCGCGCCGCCGTGCTCTGTCTGGACGGCGTGGGCGAGTGGGCGACGACCTCGCTCTGGCTCGGCGACGGCAATCGCCTGACGCCGCAGTGGCAGATCGATTTCCCGCACTCGCTCGGCCTGCTCTACTCGGCCTTCACCTACTATACCGGCTTCCGGGTGAACTCGGGCGAGTACAAGGTGATGGGCCTCGCGCCGTACGGCGAGCCGCGGTACGTCGGTGCGATTCTCGAACATCTGATCGACATCAAACCCGACGGCACGTTCCGCCTCAATACTGAATATTTCAATTACGTCACGGGCCTGACTATGACCAATGAGCGTTTCGACGCGCTTTTCGGCGGGCCGCCGCGCAAGCCCGAGGCGCCGCTCGCGCAGCGCGAGATGGACCTCGCGGCGTCGATTCAGAAAGTCACCGAGGACGTGGTCTCGCGCCTCGCGCTGACCGCGCGGCGCGAGCTCGATGCCGACTATCTTTGCCTGGCGGGCGGCGTCGCGCTCAACTGCGTCGCCAACGGCCGCCTGCTGCGCGAAGGAACTTTCCGCGACATCTGGATCCAGCCGGCCGCGGGCGACGCCGGCGGTGCGATCGGCGCGGCGCTGGCCGGATGGCATCTCTACGGCGACGCGCCACGCGAGGTCGACGGCGACGATCGGATGCGCGGCACATTTCTCGGGCCCGGCTTCGCCGACGCCGAAATAAAGGACGCGCTCGATCGCGCGGGCGCGCGTTACCGGCGCCTGGGCGAGACCGAGCTGCTCGAAGCGGTCGCCGCGAGCCTCGCCGAGGGCGCGGTGGTCGGATGGTTCCAGGGGCGGATGGAGTTCGGACCGCGCGCGCTCGGCAATCGCTCGATTCTGGGCGATCCGCGCAACACGAAAATGCAATCGGTGATGAATCTCAAGATCAAGTACCGCGAATCGTTCCGGCCGTTTGCGCCCGCGGTGCTGGTCGAGCGCACGGCGGACTACTTCGAGCTCGATCGCCCCAGCCCCTACATGGGACTGGTGGCGAAAGTGCGCGAGGAATTGCGCCTGCCGATGAGCGACGAGCAGCAGCGCCTTTTCGGTATCGACAAGCTCAACGTGCCGCGCTCGAGCATCCCGGCCGTCACTCACGTGGATTATTCGGCGCGGATCCAGAGCGTCGACACGCGCACCAACCCGCGCTTTCATCGGCTGATCGAACGCTTCGCGGCGCTGAGCGGATGCGCCGTGCTGGTCAACACCTCGTTCAACGTGCGGGGCGAGCCGATCGTATGCACGCCCGAAGATGCGTACCGCTGTTTCATGCGCACCGAGATGGATGTGCTGGCGGTCGGTGATTTTTTGCTCGCCAAAGGTGACCAGCCCGAGCGTCCGCGCGACGAGAGCTGGAAGCGCGAGTTCGAGCTCGACTGACGGCCCGGCGGCGATGGCGTCAACGGCAGGGGAGAAGGGGCCTCCGAAGGCGGAGCTGCGGAATTTCGGCCTGGTACTGGGAGCGCTGTTCGCAGCGCTGTTCGGCGCCTTGCCACTTTGGCGGCATCACAAGCTGGTCCAATGGCCGTGGATCGCCGCCGCGGTGCTGTGGCTGGCGGCGCTCTTGTGGCCGCGAAGCCTCGTTCTGCTCCATCGATGGTGGACGCGCCTTGGGCACGCGCTCGGATGGTTCAACACGCGCGCGATCCTGACCCTGATTTTCTTCGTCGTGGTCACGCCGTTCAGCTTCGTGATGTGGGTTATCGGGCGCGATCGGATGAAGCGCGGCTTCGATCCCAAGTGCCAAAGCTACCGCGAGCCGAGCCATCCGCGCCCGCCGCAGGGGATGGAGAAGCCGTTCTGAGCCCGCGGCCGCCTCGCGGCCTCGCTTTGCCGGCGTCGGCGCAACAGTCGGTTTACAGGCATGCTACGGCTATGAAGACGCTTTGCCGGAACATTGCTGATTCCGCAACGGCGACTGTTAGAATGCGTACCATACCTGCTGTGGACCCGGCCTGCGGCATTGCCGTTACCGGAGTTTAGACTGACGATGCTCGATCTGTTGAAGGACCTGTGGGGTTTTGCGAGTGAACGCAAGAAGTTCTGGCTGGTGCCGCTCATCGGCACGCTGTTGGTCCTGAGCGTGCTCATCGCGATCGCCGAATTCTCTACCGTCGCTCCTTTCATCTACACGCTGTTTTAAGCCAGTGAGCAGGACAAAACCTGTTGTCGCCAACCTGGCGCTCGCGCTGGCCAGCGTGGCGTTCGCTTTCATCGTGGCCGAAATCGCCGTGCGCGTGACCGGTCTCGCCAAGGTCAGCCTCTACACCTGGGACGCCTATCGCGGATGGGGCCTCAAACCAGGCGCCGCTGGTTGGCAGCGCGACGAAGGCGCAGGCTTAGTCAGCGTCAACAGCGCGGGCTTTCGCGGTCCGCAATGGACGACCGCCAAACCCCCCGGCACTCTGCGCATCGCGGTCATCGGCGACTCCTTCACCCAGGCGCCACAGGTCGCGTACGACGAGACCTTCTGCGCGGTGGCCGAGCGTGTGCTTGGTGGATGCAAGGGGCTCGGCGGGAGAAGGGTCCAGGTGATGGACTTCGGAACTGACGCCTATGGTACTGCGCAGGAGCTGATCACGCTGCGCCGCCACGTTTGGCAGTACTCGCCCGACGCCGTGGTGCTCGCTTTTTTCTCCGGCAACGACGTGCGCAACAACTCGGTGATGCTGGAAAGCGACAAGTGCCGCCCGTTCTACGTTTTTGAGGACGGCAAGCTCGTACTTGGCGGACCGTTCGAGCGATCGCGATGGTTCTATCTGTCGTGCATGATGCGTTTTGAGTCCCGCCACTCGCAGGTCCTCAATCTTATCGGTGACGCCAAGAGCGATATCCGATCGAGGATGAAAGCACGGAAAGCCGCGCGCGAGGCCGCCGCTCCACCCGCGTCCGTCTCTGCGGTATCGGTGATCGGCGCGCCCCAGCCCGGGGCAAGTGCGCCCGCGCGGGCGGAGCAAATCAAGGACCGCGCCGGCGCCGCAGCCGCGGCGCCCAAGCCCGCGACGCTCGGTCACGAGACCGGGCTCGATGACGATGTTTACAGGCCGCCTTCGACACCGGTGATGCAGGACGCGTGGCGGGTTACCGACGGGATCATCACGATGGTCGCGCGCGAGACCGCGGCGCATCATGTGCCGCTTCTGGTCGTTACCATCGCCACTCCGCCGCAGATCTATCCGTCGCCGCTCGTGCGAAGCTACTACGCGATGACTTATCATTCGTCCGACCTTTTCTATCCTGACGAACGAATCAAGGCGCTTGGCGAGCGCGAGGGTTTCGAGGTGTTGAACCTGGCGCCGCCGATGCAGGCTTACGCCGATGCGCATCACACGTTTCTCGCCGGCTTCAAGACGACCAAACTCGGAGTGGGGCATTGGAACGCTGACGGCCATCGGGTGGCCGGCGAGCTTATCGCGCAGAAGATCTGCGCGATGCTCTCCGCCGGAGCGCATCCCGAGCCCGCAGACTGAGCGCGCCGGGCGGCGATGCTCCGTCGGACTTGCGGCGGCGCGCCCCGCCCCCTATGGTTTTTGACGGGCGGCGGTTGGACGCCCGTAACGAGGGGGAACACCACACATGACCGACTCAAAGGCGGCCGAATCGAGAAGGATGGGCGCTAGCCGCGGCCGCATCTTGATCGCGGCGCTGACGGCCGCATTCGGGCTGCTCGCGCTGACCGCGACCGCAAGGCCGCAGGGTCAAGCGCAGCCTACGCCCCAGCCGACCAAGGAAGCCCGCCATGGCAAGGCAGCCGCGCACACCAATCATGCGAAGGCGGCAAGGAAAAAGCGAAGAGTCATCCCGGTGACGATCGCCAAGGGCGAAACCTACACCATCTCCGGTCTCAAGCAGGGCGCCAAGACCGACTCCAAAGCGGGAAAGAATTCCAACGCCCTCAGCATCCAGCCGCAGTCCTCTGGCGACATTGTGCTGCTCGGCACCGAAGGCGGAAGCTGGAAGATCGATGCGACGCTCGCCGATGGCGAAGAAGTGACGTACGACGTGAAGGTCAAGGCCGAAGCGCCGCCGATTAATTCGCTCGCTCCGGGCAGCGCTCCAACGGCGATCGGACCTTGATTCGCTATCGCGCCCTGGCGTCGACGATCCGCCCTCGGGCTTCGCGGCTCAACGCCGCCGGCCTCGGCCTCAGCGCGGCGGCAAGACCAGGATCTGGCCGTTCATCTCGGGCTGATGTACCGCGCATCGGAAGGCGACAAGTCCCTCGCGGTGGAACGTGTAGATGTATGAGGTCTTCGACAGCGGCTTAAGCCGCAGATGCATCAGCGCATGGCCGGGACGATCCTCGAGCATGAAATCATGATCATCGTCAGGCTGCAGGTTCCACAGCGTTATCCGCGTCGGTTGGTCGCGACGGACGGCGATGAAAACCGGTGAGAAGGCATAGACTTCGCCGAAATGCGCGATCGTCTCCTTGGGCCCCGTCTCCTTCACGGCGACCGCCTCGGTGAGGATGACGATGTCGGCGGCAGCGCCGCCTTCGCTCGCCACCGTCACGGTCCTGGAGGCGGCAGCATCAGGCATGAAGTAGCGCGCCGCGCCCTCCGCCGGGACCGCCTGCATCGTATCGGCCGCGCCCGCGGATAGCGCAATGAGCATCGCGGCCGCAACGCATAGCGCGGCGAGGCACGCTTGCGTTCGCGGCGGACGGCTTGGTAGCCGCTCAAAACAGGAATCGCGTTGTAGATGCATAGTTGTCCTTCGCGTGTGGTGCTTCGCATCGCGGCGCCATCGTGTTGCGTCTTTGATCCGGTTAGGATTTTAAGCGATGTCGAACGATCCTCGCATACTCGGCGTGCAGCGTGTCATGCTGGTCACCGGCGGAGCCGGCTTTATCGGGTCGCATCTGGCCGACGCACTGCTCGAGCGCGGCCACACGGTTCGCGTGCTCGACAACTTGATGACCGGCAACCGCGCGAACCTCAACCCGCGCGCCGAGCTTATCGATGCCGACATTCGGGAGTCTAACGCGATCGAACCGGCCTTCGCCGGGGTCGATTGCGTCTTTCATACCGCTGCGCTGCCGCGGGTGGGATTGTCGATCGAACGGCCAGTCGAGACCCATCTAGTCAACGTGGTCGGCACGCTCAATGTGCTGATGGCGGCGCGCGCGGCCGGCGTGCGCCGCGTGATCTATTCGGGATCCTCGTC
>DASXMQ010000253.1:0-15772 GCA_036495625.1 Binataceae bacterium (SeqCode)
CCTCCTCGGCGATAGCGGCGACGACTTCGGGATGGGCGTGGCCGAGGATCGCGGGGCCATAGGAGCCGACGTAATCGATGAAGCGATTGCCGTCGGCGTCGATCACGGTCGGACCGTCGCCGCTCGCGATGAAGAGCGTGGCGCCGCCGACCGCCTTCGATGCGCGCACGGGCGAGTTGACGGCGCCGGGGATGACGGCGGCGGCGCGGCCGAGGAGCGCGGAAGAATTTTTTGTTTCGATCATCTCTGCGATTCTCTTTCGCTTTGCTCGCTAACACTTGCCGGGTTGCCGGTCAAACGTGCGTAACCGTCTCATGCAGCAAGAAATCGCTTTCACACAGCGGCTCCCAGAGCCAACGAGAGCAATCGATTAAAATTCGCGGTGCGCGGCGGGATCGCGCAGCGTTTTCGATTTTCACGATTCATGAAAAAAATCGCGCGCTTGTGAATCTGCGATCTGTTTTGCTTGAGCCGCCTCTGCAAAGGGTCTATCACGTTGTCTTCGCCAACACACTTGTAGAGCACACGAACGCGCGACTCGCGCGCAACTCGCCGTGGCGAACGGCGTCAAGGTCAATGTGGTCGCAGGGCACTCGATCCGTTCTTTTGATTTCTTGAACTCGATTCCAGCGCAGCGAGTCGCACACCGCGAGGTTGATAGGCCGTTCGCGGGCGCGCGCTTCGATGTCTGCCGACGAGAGAAAAGCTACTTATCAACAGATGTTGATAAGCTTGTGCGTAATTCAGCCGATAGCCTGCTCGTTTCGATGGGGGGAACGCGTGCCTTGGGTGACGGCTCACTGACGTCCTTGGAGGGGGAAAAATGGAAGGTTTGTGGCAGAGGGCTGCGGATCGGATACGAGATTCTCTGGGACAGGTAGGGTACGAAACGTGGATTGGACCGTTGAATTTTCTCGGGATGCAGGGGCGCACCGCCACCATTGAGGCCCCCAACCGCTTCTTTCGCGACTGGGTAAGCGACCGTTATCTCGAACTTTTGCGCCAATCGCTATCGGCGGAGGTCGGGCAGTCGGTTGACGTCAAGCTGACCTTGGGACTGGTCGGAAATGCGGCTCTGCACGAGGGCGTACGGCGCTCAATGCCGCCGGCGCCCGCGGCGCCGGCCGAGGCCGCGACTCGCGACCGCCATCCGCAGCTCAACGAGCGCTACACCTTCGGCGAGTTCGTGGTCGGCTCGGCCAATCAGTTCGCCCATGCGGCGGCGCTCGCCGTCGCCAACCAGCCTGGCGAAAAATACAACCCGCTCTTCATCTATGGCGGCGTCGGCCTGGGCAAGACGCATCTGGTGAGCGCGATCGGCCATCACCTGTGGAACACCGGCAAGCGCAAAATCCTGTTCCTGCCGACCGAAGTCTTCATGAACGAGCTGATCACCTCGCTCAGACGCGACCGGATGGGCGAATTCAAGGAGAAATTCCGCCGCGTCGATGTTTTGATCCTCGACGACGTCCAGTTCCTCGCCGGGCGCGAGCGGACCCAAGAAGAGTTCTTCCATACGTTCAACTCGCTCCATTCCGAACGGCACCAGATCGTGCTGACGTCGGACAAAGTTCCGCGCGAAATTCCCGGACTCGAAGAGCGGCTGCGCAACCGGTTCGAATCGGGGTTGATCGCCGACGTCGCGCCGCCCGACCTCGAGACGCGGGTCGCAATCGTGCAGAAGAAGGCGGCGCACGATAACCAGAGCTTGCCCTCCGACGTAGCGCTGTACATCGCGCAGAACGTGTCCTCCAACGTGCGCGAGCTCGAGGGCTGCCTTACGCGGCTCGCGGCGCTGGCCTCGATGGACCGCACACCGATTACGGTGGACTTCACCCGCCAGGCGCTGCACGACCTCATTCGCGTGCAGGACCATCGCCCGTGCATCGACGGCATCCAGAAGACGGTCTCGGATTTTTTCCACATCCGCCTGGCCGACCTGAAGTCGAAGAAGCGCACCCAGCACATCGCGTTTTGCCGCCAGGTCGCGATGTACCTGTGCCGCAAGCTCACCGACAATTCTTTTCCGGTAATCGGCGAGCACTTCGGCCGCGACCATTCGACCGTGATTCACGCTTACAACCTGATCGCGCGCCGGGTGGGCAACGATTCGGCGTTTCGCATGTCGATCGAAAAAATTGAGCGCGAGCTGAAGGTCGATCAGCGTCAGCCATGAAACGGCACTAACAACTCTGTGGAAAAGTCGTCTAAAATGGCCACAGTATCGACAGTGGATGGACGGCGCCGCAGCGCACACGTCGCAGACGGGATCCGGTCAACCGATCTGCCAACAACCGATCCTGCAATGATTCCGAATGGTTGCGCGGCCCATCAACAAATTCACAGGACCTACTGCTACTCTTATGATCTTTAGATCTAGATCAGATCTTCAGGATCAGAAGAGCGCAGCGGGGAGAGGATAAATGGAACTGACAATCGAGCGCGCGGTGCTGCAGAGCAGCCTGTCGCTGGTTCAGGGCATCGTGGAGCGCCGCAACACGGTGCCGATACTTGGGCATGTGCTGCTCGAGCCCGACGGGGCCAATGTGCGGCTGGCTGCGACCGACCTCGAAGTGGGGATTCGCACGGAGATTCCCTGCCGGGTCGAGAAGAAAGGCAGCTTTACGCTGAACGCGCGCAAGCTCTTCGAAATCGTGCGCGAGGCCGAGGGCAGCGAAATCGCCTTCAAGTCGCTGGACAACGATTGGGTCGAGCTCAAATGCGGGCGGGCGAAATTCAAGATGATGGGGCTCGACCCGCGGAGCTTCCCCGCGATGCCCGCGCAGGCGCAGGCCAAGCCACAGGGCGACGCCGCCCACAAGGCGGTCAAGGGCGACCTCGGGCTTCCAACGCGTGTCCTGGCCGAGATGATCGACAAGACGATCTTCTCGGTCAGCCCCGACGAAGCGCGCTACAACCTTGGCGGCGTGCTGGTCGAGGCCTCCAAGAACGTCGCCAGAATGGTTGCGACCGACGGCCATCGGCTCGCGATGATCGAGCGCGAGGCTCCGGGCTTCGAGATGGCGGGCAACGCGATCATCCCGCGCAAGGGACTCGCCGAACTGCGCAAGCTGCTCGACCAGGAGGGCGACGAGCGGGTGCAACTGATGCTCGACGGGCAGCTCGCGTGGCTCAAGCGCGGCGCGACCGAGGTCTCGATGCGCCTGGTGGAAGGCGAATTTCCGGACTACCGCGGCGTTATCCCCAAGCAATCGAAATACTCGGTCCCGGTCGGCCGCGACGCGCTGCTCAATGCGATCAAGCGGGCGGCGATTTTCTCTAATGAACGCTACCATGGCGTCAAGCTGGGACTCTCGAGCGGTGAGCTCACCGTGTCCTCGACCAGCCCCGAGATGGGCGAAGCCAGCGAGACTCTCGACGTCAACTTCAACGGCGAGGAGTTTTCGATCGGCTTCAACGCCGCCTACCTGATCCAGGCGCTCGGCGTGATGCCGGCGGAGAGCGATGCGTTCCTGGGACTTAGCGACGAAGTGAGTCCGGGCGTGATCACCTCGGCGGCGGACTCCCAATTCACCTACGTAGTGATGCCGATGCGGCTCTGAGGCTGGCGCGCAAACGCATCCGCCATCAGATGTCGCCCTCCGGCGCCGTCGGGCGCAATGGCGACTACGGAACGGTCGGGAGCGCGTTGGTTGGCGGTGCGGCCGTGGATGGCAGGGCGTTGGCGCCGGGAGGTTCTACAGCGACCAGGAGCTCCTTGTTGAGCACATGCTGGCGCCCCTCGAATGGAAAGGCTCGTTCGCTGGCCGCTACCGCGCCCGCGTTGCCGAGCTGATTCAACACGTCTTGCAGGCTTTGGCGGTCGCGTCGGCGCACGATCACCCATCGCACCTTGTTTTCAAGTACGTCGCCTCTCAATTTCGCCAGGTCGTCGTAGTACGGCAGCGGATCCGGGAGATTGAGGTAGTAGAGCGGCCCGATGGCCTTGTATAGCACCACGCCAGTAGTGGCCGCGCCCATCTGATGGCGGATATCCTGGGCGAATTGCTTTTCCCCGCGCCATCGATCGGCGGCCGGCATCGCAAAGATAAACAGGTAATCCATGAAGAGCACGCCGACCACCGCCGTGGACGCCGCCACTCGCGAAGTGTCGAACTTTCTTAGCGCGTAGATTACGGAGAGCAGCGCGACCGCCCAGCAAATAGCATAGATCGCGCGGTCGGGAGCCGCCGGCAGCGTCGCCATCGAGCCCCGGAATATCCACGCCGGCGGAATCATCACGATCGCTCCGCCCGCGACCGCTATCGCGATGACTCCGTAACCAATCCGAAGGAGCCGGCGCGTCAGCGGCGACAGAGACTCGACCGACCTCGCCAGCGTTCGCGCGACGAGCAGGGCCGCGGCCGGAAGAATCGGCAGCAGGTAGTAGCTGCGGCGCGATCCGGAAAGCGTGAAGAAGATGAAGGTCGCCCAGAAATAGACCAGGGCGAAACGATGGCCGCGCGCGGCGTCGATGCTGGAATCGCTCCGGGATGCGTCAATGGGCGGGCGTTCGGTCGGCCGGCGATGCGCTTCGGCGAGCGCGGCGGGCAGAAGCGCGGACCACGGCATCATCAGGGCGAAGATGACGTAGCAATAAAGATAGATGGGGCCGCGATGGTCGAACGGATGGAAAAACCGCACGACGTTTTCCCGATACACCATCTCCAACCCTTTTTTGGAGCCGGTGCGCGCGGCCGACATCGCGAACGGCACATAATAGACGGCCACGCCGAGCGGTATTGCGACCAGCGCCTTCCAGTTGAAGAGCCATCGGTTGCGCGCGAAGAGCCATCCGATTCGTCCGGCTGCCGGCCCGCGCGCAAGGCGGCGTCCCAACTCGGCCCATCCGTCGGCCAGACAGGAATACAACCCGAGCACCATCAGCGGCAGCACGAAGCCGAGCAGTCCCTTGGTGAGCGACGTCGCCGCCATCACCAGCCATAGCCCGACCACCCACCATCCGTCCTGCCGCCGCTCATTGCGCAGAAAGAGCGCGAACGCGGCGAGCTCGCCGGTCACCGTTTCAACATCAGCCGAGGCATGACGGGAAAAGAACACGAAGCTGAAGCTGGTGGCGAGAATCACCCCGGCGAGCAGCCCGACGCGGCTATCATAGAGGCGGCGCCCGACGATCATCGCCAGCCACACGCCAAGCACTCCCGCGATGGCGCACGGCAGCCGCGCCGACGTCTCGTCGAGTCCGCCGGTCAGCCAGGTCGCCGCCAGCACCAGCCAGTACGAACCGAGCGGCTTGTCGAAGTAAACCTTGCCATTGATGGTCGGCCAGAAGTAGCGCGAGGTGAGCTGCATCTCTCTGGCGATTTCGGCCCAGCGAAATTCGGAAGACCAGAGCGCCCGCGCGCCCAGGCGGGTAAGAAACATCGCCGCCGCGAGCGCCACGACGGCGGCCGTGGCGGCGCGCCACGAGATGACGTATCCGAAGACCGCGATTGAAGATTCGCGCGCCGCGTCGCGCGGCTCCGGCGGTCCGTCGGCGGCAGAGCCTCGCGATTCGTCGAGACGTTCGGCGACGCGGCGCAGGTCAGCGGTACTTTCCATTGCGCGATCAGGTTCGCAGCCTGTTCGCAAGCGTTCAAGGGGCGCGGCTGGTGAAAGGATGCCATCGCAGAATACGTTTCGGCGATCGTGGGCGAGGCGATTCTGCGCTCGCATACATCGCCGCGAGCGCTCCGCGCATGCGGACGATAGAAACGCCGCTTCGGCGCATGCTACCGTCAAAGATGCCCGGTCCGCGGCCGGGAAGCTCCCTGGAGACAAATGATCGTTATGAGCGACGAGCACGGCCAGGCGGCCTCCGGACGCAAACCCAACCGCCTCATCAATGAGCAGAGTCCGTACCTGCGCCAGCACGCTCACAATCCGGTGGATTGGTACGCATGGGGCGAAGAGGCGCTTGAGCGGGCGCGCGCCGAGAACAAGCCCATCCTGCTCTCGATCGGCTACTCCGCCTGCCACTGGTGCCACGTGATGGAGCGCGAGTCGTTCGAGAACGAACAGATCGCGCAGTTGATGAACGAGAATTTTGTTCCGATCAAGGTCGATCGCGAGGAGCGGCCCGACCTCGACCAGATTTACATGGACGCCGTGCAACTGCTCACCGGGCGCGGCGGATGGCCGCTCACCGTGTTCCTGACGCCCGCCGGCGAGCCGTTTTACGGCGGCACCTACTTTCCGCCCGAGGATCGCCAGGGGATGCCCGGGTTTCCGCGCGTGCTGACCGCGATCGCCAACGCCTATCAGACCAAGCCCGACGACATTCGCCAGAACGTCGAGCGGCTGGGCAAGGGGCTTTCCGGACTCGCGGAATTCACGCCCGACGGCAGCGAACTGAAGCCCGACATGGCGGAGAGCGGCGCGCGCGCGCTTGCCGAGCACTACGATCGAATCAATGGCGGCCTGGGGCATGCGCCCAAGTTTCCCAACACGTTCGTGTTTTCGCTGTTTCTGCGGATGCATCAGGCGACCGGCGATCTCGAATTCGGCCACATGGTGCGCGAGACGCTGACCAAGATGGCCAAGGGCGGCATCTACGACCAGCTCGGCGGCGGATTCCATCGCTACAGCGTGGACGACCGCTGGCTGGTGCCGCACTTCGAAAAGATGCTCTACGACAATGCGCTGCTGGCGCGGCTCTATCTCGACGCCGGCCGCGCGCTCGGCGAGCCCGAGTTCCTGGACGTGGCGCGCGAGATCCTCGATTACGTGCTCCGCGAGATGACCAGTCCCGAGGGCGGCTTCTACTCGACCCAGGATGCCGACAGCGAGGGCGAGGAGGGCAAGTTCTTCGTCTGGACGCCGGCCGAGGCTCGCGCGGTGCTGGGCGAGGAGTTGAGCGCGATCGCCGAGCGCTACTTCGACATCACCGCGGAGGGGAATTTCGAGGGCGCCAACATCCTCCATCGCACTATTGGCGTGGACGAGGCGGCGCAGCTCTTCAAGCGAAGCCCGGAGGAGATGGAGCGCGCGCTGGGCGAGATTCGCCGCCGGCTGTTCGAGGCGCGCGAACGCCGGGTCAAGCCGGCGCGCGACGAAAAGATCCTCGTCGCATGGAACGGGATGATGATCGGGGCGCTGGCCGAGGGTTTTCGCGCGCTCGGCGACGAGCGCTACCTGAAGGCGGCGGCGCGCGGCGCGGAGTTTGTGATGACGCACCTGTGGGACGGCCACGCGCTCAGGCGTTCGTACAAGGACGGCGTCGCCCGCTTCAACGGCTATCTCGAGGATTATGCGTTATTCGCGGGCGGGCTTATCGACCTGTACGAGGCCGCGCTCTCCGAGTCCCCGCCCGCCGGCCGCTATCTCGAACTCGCGCGCACGATGGCCGACGCGATCCTCGAGCGCTTTCTCGACGCGGACAACGGCGGCTTCTTTTTTACCTCGGCCGACCACGAGCGGCTGATCACGCGATCCAAGTCGGTGTTCGACGGCTCGACGCCTTCGGGCAACAGCGCGGCCGTGCTCGCGCTGCTCAGGCTTCACGCCTGCACCGGCGAAGAGCGCTACTTCGCCGAGGCGCGGCGCGCGCTCAAGCTGCTCGCGAGCTTTGTCGAACGGCAGCCGTTCGCGTTTTCGCACATGCTCGAAGCAATCGATCTTTACCAGCGCGGCGCGACCGAGATCGTGCTCGTCGGCGATCGCGCGGCGGATGATCTCGAGGAATGGATTTCGCGGCTTGGCCTGCTGTATCTGCCTAACCGCGCGCTGTTTCTGGCCCCCCAGCGCGCCGCGGCCGGCGGCTTCGTGCCGGAGGCCGTGCGCGGCAAGTCGCAGGTTGACGGCAAGCTAACGGCCTACGTCTGCCGCGAGCGGACCTGCACGGCGCCGATCACCTCGTTCGAGGCGCTCAGGGGAGAGCTGAGAGGTTGAGCGGGGACGCCGCGCGACGAACCGCAACCGCCGGTGCCGCCGTGCTGCCGCTTGCACCGATGGCGGTTGATCGGCCGGCGGTGGCCGGACGTTCGGTGCTCAAGGTTGCGGTTTTCAATGTCGCGGGGGGCGCGGACCTCGATGCGATCCGCCGCTGTTTCATGCGTCCGCCGCTCGCCGACGCGGGCACCCTGCTGCTATGCGAGGCAAGTTGGCGAGTGCCGCGGCACGCGATGGTCGAATTTGCGCCGAGTCTCGCGGCAGCGCTCGGGATGAGTTTCGTCTTTGTGCCGTCGTTCGGGCGGGTCGGCGCGGGCGGCGAAGCGCGCGCGCTCGGCAACGCGATCCTGTGTGCGCAGCCGATCGAAGACTTTCGCGCCGTCCCGCTGGCCCGGCCGCCGTTCCGCTTTTATCGGCATCCGCTGATCGGCGCTCACCAGGGAATCCTGGCCAGTGTCAGGACCGGCGGGGGGCGGGTCACGATGGGCGTGGCGCATCTGGAGCGGCGATGGGATCCTGCGGGGCGCGCCCGGCAGATGGAAGACTTTTTGCGCGCGATCGGCGACGATGCGCGCGTCATCATCGGCGGCGATTTCAATACCAGCACGATGGACATGGAACGGCGATGGTCGCTGTGGTGCGCGGCGGCGAAGATCGTCGCTTCGCCGCGGCGGTTTCGCGAGCCGCAGCCGTATGAGCCGCTCTTCGAGAGAATGAAGGAGCATGGGCTGTCGATCGAGGGGGCGAACGTGCCGCATGCGCCGACGTTCACCCTGAGCCGGGCGGTGCCGATGCGGTGGCGGCCGAAGCTCGACTGGATCGCGGCGCGCGGAGTCGCGCCGAAAAAGGGATCGGCTGCCGTGATGGCGGCGCGGACTTCGCTGCTCGGGCGGCGAATCTCCGATCACGACTTCGTGCTGTGCGAATTCAGCCTCTGAGACTTTCGCGCGCGCGCCGCCGCTGCGGTCAGCCGCGTTTGCGGATGCGTTCGGCCTCGGCAATCAGCGTCGGATAGCCGAACGGCGGCTGCACGCCGCTCAAATCCAGGTTGCCGAGCTTGCGCGAGCGCGTGATCATCGCGCCCGCGGCCGCGGCCACTTCCGCCGCGGACTCGTCGCTCAGCTCATATCCGTACAGCTCGCGCGCCATCGCCTTCGCGGTATTCGCCGTCAGCTTCGCCATCGCGGTTCCTCCTTCAGATAATCCATGGCCTTTCAGATCTTCGGCAGCGGCAGCGGGCAGCGCGCGCCCTCGTACGCGTCGGCCACCTGCAGCACGGTGACTTCGTCGAAGGGTTTGCCGATGATCTGCATCGACAGCGGCAGGCCTTCGTTCGAGAGGCCGGTCGGAATCGACACCACCGGCTGTCCGGTCGCGTTGAACGGTCCGGTGAAGCGCACCATGTTGGCGATCATGTCGTAGGCGCCGTCGCCGATTTTCGGCGCGGCCGTCGCCTGCGACGGCGCGAGCAATACGGCGTGGTCCTGCAGCGCGTTGAGCGCTTCGGCCAGCATCAGGTTGCGCTCGCGCTGCGCGCGGATGTAATTGACCGCCGTAATCGTCATCGAGGTTTCGATGAGCGAGCGGACGTCGGCGCCGTAATCGCCGGGCCGCTCGCGAATCCATTGCTCGTGGAATTCGAGCGCTTCCGCCATCAGGACGACCATCGTGACCAGCGCGCCCTCGACGAGCGATGGAATCGAAACCTCCTCGACCGCGGCGCCTAGGGAGGCCAGTTGCTTCTGCGCCGCCGCGAACGCCCGCGCCACGGGCTCCGATACGCCGGTATTGAGCTCGCGGATCACGCCGATCCGCATGCCCTTGAGGTCGCCGCCGAGGCGGCTGGTGTAGTCGGGCACCGCCTCGCGGCTGGAGGTCGCGTCGTTGGGATCGTAACCCGCGATGACGTTGAGCATCAGCGCCGCGTCGCGCGCGGTGCGCGTGATCGGACCGGTATGGTCGAGCGAGTCGGAAAGCGGCATCACGCCGTAGCGGCTGACGCGGCTCCAGGTCTGTTTCAGTCCAACGCAGCCGCAGCACGCCGCCGGGATCCGGATCGAGCCGCCGGTGTCGGTCCCGATCGTCGCCGCGGCGGTGCGCGCGACGATCGCCGCGCCCGAGCCGCCGCTGGAGCCGCCTGGGATGCGCTCGAGGTCGTAAGGATTGTGGCAGGCGCCCCAATGCGGATTATTGGTGGTCGCGCCGTAGGCGAACTCGTGCAGGTTGAGCTTGCCGAGCAGCACCGCTCCCGCCGCGCCAAGGCGCGTCCACACGGTCGAGTCGTGATTCGGAACGAACTCGGCCAGGATTTTTGAGCCGCCGGTGGTCAGGATGCCCTTGGTGTAGCAGAGGTCCTTCAGTCCGATCGGCACGCCATGAAACGGCCCGCGCCATTTTCCCGCCGCGATCTCATTTTCCGCGCTGCGCGCCATCGCGCGCGCGGCGTCGGCGGTCACGGTGATGTAGGAGGAGATGCGCTCGTCGACCGCCTCGATGCGATCGAGATAGGCCTCGGTCAGTTCGACCGGCGAAATTTCCTTCGCGCGCAGCTTTTGCGCCAGCGCGGCGACGTCGAAATCGAGCAGCGGGCTTGGGTTGGCCATCGGTCACCTCGCGCGTGCGGAGTTACTCTCTCACGGACGGGCCGGATGTCGAGGTGCGTGGCGGCGCCGTCCACACGCGCCACCCTAGCGCAATTTTCGGCGCGAGCGTGAGCGCTCGCGCTCGCGCCGCCGATTACTTCACGATCCCGCGGCGGCGGAGCTCGGCGATGCGGGCGGAGCCGTAGCCGAGATGGCGTGCGAGGATCTCGTCGGTGTGCTCGCCCAAAAGCGGCGCCGCCTGCTCCGCCTTGCCCGGCGTCGCCGAAAACTTCGCCAGCGTGCCCGTCTGCACGACGCTGCCCCATTGCGAATGGCGCAATTCGGCGAGCAGCTGATTCGCCTGGACCTGCGGCTCGTCGAAGAGCTCGGCGATGCGATGGGTGGCGAGGGCCGGAACACCGGCCGCGCCGAGCGCCGCCAGCGCGTCGGCGCGATCGACGGCCTTGAGCGCCGCCGCGATCGTCTCGGCAAGCGGACCGTCCTCGGGCGCGCGCGCGGCCTCGGCATACGGCGTGCCGGCGTCGAGCTTGCATACGCGGCGCATCGCTTCCCAGTGCCCGGGCTCGGCGGCGTGAACGAAAATCCATCCTGTGTCGCGGCACTGGTAGGCGCGGCAGAGCGCCGAGCTTCCGCGCGATTCGGGGCGGCCATTTTCCGCATCCGGGCGGCCAGCGTAAAAGATGAACTCGCCCTGCTGGAACGCCATTGCGGATTGCAAAAGCGAGGTCTCGCATAGCTGGCCGCGGCCGAGGCGCTCGCGCGCACGCAGCGCGAGCGCGCATCCGAACGCCGACAGCATCGCCGCCCCGTAATCGCAGACGGCGCAGGTCAGGTAGAGCGGCGGATGGCCGCGTCCGCCCTCGGCCGCCATCAGGCCCGAGCGCGCCTGCAGCAGCGGATCGAAACCGGGCTGGTCGTGCTCGGGGCCGCGGTTGCCGAAACCATTGACCGACATATAGATGAGGCGCGGATTGATCGCCGCGAGCGAGGCGTAGTCGAGCCCGAAGCGGCGCATCCGGCCCGGCCGCAGGTTCTCGACCACGACGTCGGCGCGGCGCACGAGGCCGTGAATTATCTCGCGCCCCTCGCTGGAGGCGAGGTCGAGCGAGAGTCCGCGCTTGCCCTGGTTCCAGCCGAGGAAGCCGAAGCCGAAGTGGCGGAAGGCGTCGCCCTCGAGGCTTTCTATCTTGATCACGTCGGCGCCCATCTGGCCGAGGATCATTGGACCGTAGGAGCCCGCGATGTAGCTGCAGAAATCAAGGATGAGCACTCCGCCGAGCGGGCCGCGGGCGAATTTGCCGCTCTGTTGCGGCGCAGCGGCCTGAACGTTCGACGATGGCTCCAGGAGCCATCGTTCCGTTCCGCTATCGCTCTCGATAGCCGGCGCCGGTCCGGCGATCTCGCCCGGTGTGCACTCCAGGCCGACGGCGATGCCCGCCTGGATCGTCGCGCCGAGCGCCGGATCTTCGATCGCGCGGCGCATCGCGAGCGCCGCGACCTGCGGATGGCCGATGAACTCCGAGCGCGAGAGCACGGGCGCGCAGGGGATGTCGCTGTCGCCGAGGATGCGGAGCCACTGTGCGCGCGGGCGCGCCGCGAATAATTCCTGCAGCAGATCTTTGAGCGCCTGGCGATGCGCGCTCGGTACGCCCCACGGTGCGCCCTCGAAGCGCGCGTCGGCGACCAGTTCGGGCCGCTCGAGCGCGAGCGCGAGCTTGTTCCAGAAGGTCGCGTTGCCGCAGGCGACGAAGAAGTATTCGCCGTCGGCGGCGCGAAACAGCCGGTAGCAGGGAATCGGACCGAGCGGATCCGCCGGCCCCTCATACATCCGCGTCATCTTCTCATGGCGCATGATGCCGCCGGTCTGCAGCGAGAACGCGCCGGCCAGCAGGGAGACTTCCACCAGTTGCCCGCTGCCGCCCGACTCGCGCGCGCAAATCGCCGCGGCCGCGGCGGTGGCGCCGAGCACGCCGGCCGCGTAGCTGGCGGCGGGAAAGTGCAGTGCTACGGGATTTCCGCTGAGCGCCCACTGGCTGCCGTAGATGCCGCCGAGCGCGGAAGCCAATTCGTCGCTGGCGTCGAAATCAGCGAGCGGCCCGCGGTTTCCGAGCGGCGCAACGTGCAGCACGATCAAATCCGGGTTGATGCGGCAAAGTTCCGCGTAATCGAGCTGGAGCTCGCGCATGCGCGCGCCGGTCCATCCGATCACCGCGACGCTGGCCCATCGCAGCAGCCGCTCGACCCGCGCGCGGTCGGCCGCAACGTCGAGGAAGAGCGCCCGTTTGCTGCGATTGAGCGCGTGGAAATGCGCGGAGCCCCGCGCGCGAGCGCCGGCCGGGGGTTCGACCTTGATCGCGCGCGCGCCATGCTCGGCAAGGAGCATCGCGGCGTACGCGGCGCCGAGGTTGGAGTCGAATTCAAGCAGGTTGATGCCGTCGAGGGCCTTATTCATCGGATCAGCTCGGTGCGCAAGCGCGCGCTTTGGTGCGTGCGGCTCGAAATTCTCACGAGGCGGGCGCGACGCGCAAGCGCCAGAAAACCGCAGGTTTCGCGGCTGTGAGCGGTTCCGCGCTGATGAATTCAATCGCGCATAACTCGCACGTAACCAGCGCGTAACTTTTGCTCTTTAAAACACGATGCGTTGAAAGTATCCCTACGCGGGACCGCTGCCATTTCGTCCAAAACAGGAAGCAGATGTTCGCGCTCGATTTGCGAGACGCGACGACTCAGGGGGTCCAATGAAGCTGGGAGGAGTTCGTCGATTCGGAGTGGGATTGGTCGCGAGCGCCGCGCTTGCGATCGCGACAGGATGCTCGACGGCTGGATGGGGTCCGGCGCCAGCCAACACCGGCGTCGCGAGCGGAGCACACGGCGCTCCGCCCATGGTCCAGACGACAGGAATGCGGCATCACGAGAAGGAGGGCGAGGTCATGGTACCGCCGTGGGTACGGGTTCAGGACTGCTCGATCGTGGCTATTTCTACGCCTGACCGTTGGGCCTGCCCGGACGGCAAGGTTTACACCTCGTTTGACCTGGCTCGCGCGCGGACCGGCGAATACGTGCTGCCACCGCTGCCGCCACCCGCGCCGATCGTGGTCAATCCGCTGCCTGAGGTAGCGGCTGCGTCGTCGACGGAAAAAATTATCCTGCGCGGCGTGCACTTTGACTTCAACAAGGCGGACATCCGTCCGCAGGATGCTGCGGTGCTGGATGAGGCCGCGGGAACTCTGAAGTCGCATCCGGACGTCGCGGTGAACGTGAACGGATACTGCGATTCGATCGGCGGGGTCAGATACAACCTGAGGCTTTCCGAGCGCCGCGCCGACGCGGTCGTGCACTACCTGGCCGATCACGGCGTAGCGGAGGGCCGGCTGAGTCCGCACGGCTACGGCAAGACCGACTTCATTGCGAGCAACAGCACCGAGGAAGGGCGCGCCCAGAATCGCCGCGTCGAAATGGTTCCGAACTCAACCGGCAAGGTCTTCATCATGGGAGCCCCGGGCAGTCGCTGAACATAACGCGGGCATCGCGAAAACCGGGACGCGGGCTATCGGGGGAATTATGAAGCTTGCATGCAAGCAAAGCGGCTCTGACGCGGGGGGTCGAATGAGGTCAGGACTAATGCGCCGATTCGGGCTGGCGGCGATCGTCGTCGCCCTCCTGGGATCGGCTGCCGCATGCTCATCGTTCAGCGAGCTCACTACGTCGCAAAGGGGATGGGGTCCGCCTTCGCCGAGCAAGGGCGCACCGGTCGCGGCGCAGCAGGGCGCTCCAACAATGTCCCAGACGACCGGGATGAAGCTCACCCAGAAGGATGAGTCCGTGAAAGTGCCGTCATGGATACGGGTGCAGGACTGCGCGATCGTCGCGATCTCGACGCCGAGCCGCTACGCCTGCCCGGACGGAAGGGTTTACACCGGCACCGAACTCTACGATTCCCGCTCGGCCAACTGACGGACCAATGGCAACGAACGGATCAACGCAGCAAACGGATCAACGCAGCATGGGACTGCCGCAAACGCGCGGCGATAGAAGGCAGGTCACGGTATCGGTGACGGGGGTCATTCGGCAAAAAAGCCGAAAAGCCGAGGAGAGAGGGTCAATGAAAGGTAACAGGTTGCTAACTGTCGCGCTCGCGATCGCAATCGTGGGCGGAGTCGTTGCCGCTGGGGCGCAACGTGCGTTCGCGCAAAGTTCCAGCAGTGGCGCGATGAAACTCTGGGTCGATCAGAGCACCGGGCAGGTCTTCGTCCGGCCGGGTAGAGGCCGCGTGCCGCTTTCCATAACTACGGAAGACGCGAACGCGATCGAGCAGCAGGTCGAGCAGAAGATCCAGGCCAACACCAACGCGCAGATAAAGTCCCAGGTCGAGCAGAGCGCGGCGCAGCTGCAGGAGCAGAACCAGGTGCTGGCGACGCAGGTCCAGCAGATGCAGCCGGCGTGGAAGAGCTACATGGACGACTTCCACGACAAGTTCCGGCTAGGTGCAGTCTTCTACGCCGACTACCGGTTCTATACCAACACCGGTTTCCAGCCGCAGGAGATGACCCAGCTCACCAATCCGGGTCCGGGCAACAACAACTACAACTCGTTCGACATCACCCGCACCTATCTCAATTTCTTCTTCTTTCCGACCAAGGACTGGGAGCTGCGGCTGACGCCGAATATGTACAAGACCATCGGCTCCTCGAACGACAAGGTCGGCCAGACGACCGGCTTCGGCAGCAACCTCGACGGCGATCTCGGGGTGCGGATGAAGTACGCCGTGCTGACCTACAACGGCCTCTTCAATTCGATTCCAATGCTCAAGGGCGGAGTGGTTATGCTCGGCGAGCAACCCAATCCGCTGGTCGATTGGGAAGAGCAGCTCTACGGATTCCGCTACGTCAACCTGACGCCGTGGAACTTCTTGAGCCTGTCATCGACGCAGGTCGGCGTGGGGATGTCGGGGCCGGTCAAGTTTGGCGAAAAAACCTATTTCGACTATGGGTTTGGCGCCTATGACAACTCGAGCTTCCATGCTTTTGAACAGTCAGACACAAAGCAGGCCATGGTCCGCGGCACCGTGTACCCGTTTGGCGCGAACTGGCGCTTCGACGGTCTGGGCCTGACCGGCTTCTATAACTATGGCTACGGCAACACGGCGCCTGACACGGCCAATCTGCCGACGGCACTGAAGGGCGGCAACGCGCATATCCAGAGGATCGCGGCGCTGGTGCACTACACCGCCTACAATTGGGGTCTGGCGGGCGAGTTCGATTCCGGCCGCAACGCCTTCC
>DASXMQ010000254.1:0-13863 GCA_036495625.1 Binataceae bacterium (SeqCode)
TGGCAACTGTAGATAGGCCGCTATGCCTTATAGGGCGGCTGGAGGACGTCGATTGCGGACCCATTATGCGTCGCGGCCGATAAACCACGGGGTCGCTACGATGAAGTTCTCAGCGTCCGCTGGGCAAGCGAACGGCCCCACCACATTGCCTGAGTGTCGATCCTTGAACGTAGTCCCTTGAACCCATTCTCGTTCACGAAGATAGGTTTCGCCATGGCGGAACTCGAGGACCTCAACCTCGCGCTTGCCGTCTTGGCTATAAAGCTTGAATGTGACCCGATATTCGAGCCCCGTGGAGCGGAGACTTGGCCCGCCGCCGGAAGAACCGAGTCCACCAAGCCATTGGCGGTCCTCAATTAGTGGCGGGGCTCGTTCAGGCGGGCGCGCTGCTGATCAACCACATCGCGCCGGGCAATCGCACTCTCGCACCGTCCGCATAGGGCGCAAGCGCCTCGTGAATAGAGGCGACGGCGGCCGAGACGACCTCTGCTGGCTGGTTGCGCAGCCAACTATTCACAGCGCCGATTTGGGTTGACTGAACCACAGCCTCCTCCAGCCCCCGGCCGGCGGCGATATCGAGGTCCATGTCGAGTTTCTCGAAGCGCGGCGGCGCCCAACCGGCCGCGGTGACAAACTCGGTCACGTGGTCTCGATCGGCGAAGGCGAACATTCCGGGAGCGTTCGGCACCGGCTTCGGGCGCGGCGGCAGGTGCTGCGCGGCTGCCGTCATCGGCACTTCCATCCACGGGTTTTCGGCCAGCGAACGCCAGCACATGAGCGCCATGCGCGCGTCCGGAGCGGCGGCGCGGCGCATATTGGTGAACGCCGCCACCCGGTCGCCGAAGAACACCACCCCGAAGGCCGAGATCAACAAATCGTATTCGTCTAGCGCGGCCGTGGCCGGATCGGCCTGCCGCCAATCGACATTGGCGATGCCGGCGGCGCTCGCGCGCCTTTCACCCTCAGCAAGCATTGGCCCGGAAATGTCCAACCCCGCCACGCGGCCGGAGGGACCTACGGCGCGCGCAAATTCCAGCGTGGGCGCGCCACAGCCACAGCCGATATCCACCACCCGTTCGCCGGCACGCGGGGCGGCAAAAACAAGCAAGGCGTCCGTCACCGGCGCGAGCGTGATGTCGGTGTGCTCCTGTCGAGCGACCCAGATATCGCCGCCTTTCCCGTTCCAGAAGGCAAGCATGTCGGCGTTGATCTCTTCGGGCGCAGCCATCCGAGTCCTCCTACCAAGCGGGTGCGCACGCTACGGTATTGCCGAGCAGACCGCAAGCGTCGGCGCGGCGATCCTACCGCGGTCGTGATTGCCCGTATGACGCACCTACCTGTTGCCGACACCCGATGTCTGTTGCGGGTCACCGTCGACGGATTCGGCGGGGTGGTCGGCTGGTTGATGTCCGCTTTGCCCCGAAAGCGCCGAGATGGGGCTGGGCCGGAAGCGTCGCGTTTGCCCGGGAACGAAAGGGTGCGGTGAACCGGCGGGTAACGCGGAGCAGGTTAGCTGGGGAACGACCGAACAGTTGACGCCCCAAAGCTGGCGAACGAGGATAGCGCGCGCGAAACACGCGCGGCGACCGGATTGTCCGTCCGTGTTTCACCGCAACACCCGTCCGGGCAAACGCAACCTAACAAAACGTGTCGTGCGATACGTTACTAACTATGCTCTTCAGATTTCGGAGAAATGAAATAGATACCGCGTTGTAACCTTATGGAAAGAACGACTTCGATAGACATCACGTCACATCGCAAGCCTGACGAAGATTGCGCCAATGCCCCATCGCTTGCGCCGTTCCCAACGTCTATCGGTTAGAAATCGCGCGGGAAAAACTTGCTCCACGTCGTGTGATTTTTACCGGATTTTTCCACGACATCCCGAAAAACAAGCCAGATTCAGGCGCTTCGCGGCGGCATGAGGCTTGCCTTCATAGTGCGTCGACCTGCGTGAGATGCAAAACGAAAGCATGGGACGGTACCGTGCGAGCGCGGCAATCACGTCAGGCATGGGGAGAGCACGATGATGGAGTGGCCCGCTTTGCATTGCAGCTCTGATTCGCAGCGCGACAAAGCGTGCGCTAACAGAGGCGGCAAAGGATCGCACTGGATGCTGGCACCTTCGCGACGGTCGCTGCGTCTCGCATTGTGCGCCCTCTTCATCGCCGGATGCGCGGCCTCGGCTTCCCGGGGCGACGTCAAAAGCGCCTCCGAAGCATCGAACATGCCGCCGGAGCAGTGCCTGAGCGCGGGCGCGCTTCAAGCGTCGAACGACCCGCAGAACTATCACATACAGCCTGGTGATCAGTTGGCGATAAATTTCTACCTCAATCCCGAATTCAATGACGAAGTCCCGGTGAGTCCCGACGGCCATATAACGATGCGGTTGGTTGGGTCGATGCCGGCGGCGGGTCTGACGCCGGCACAGCTGGCCGCGAATCTCGACAAGGCCTACCTGACCGAGCTGCGCTCGCCCGACGCCGCGGTGATCGTGAAGAACATGCCGGGACGCCAGGTTTATGTGCAGGGCCAGGTCAACCATCCAGGCGCGTTTCCGCTGGAGCCCGGAATGACGGCTTTGCAGGCGCTCGCCGACGCCGGCGGAGTGACCTCGGACGCGGCGAACAACAGCGTGGTGCTGATCCGGCGCGACGCGTGCGGCCGTCCGACGGGAGAACGGCTCGATCTGGCGAGCGCGGTCGATAATCCGGACAAGGGCGAGGACGCCGCGCTGATGCCGTACGACGTGCTGGTAGTGCCGCGCAGCAAGATCGCGAACATGAATCTGTTCGTCCAGCAGTACATCCGCGGCCTGCTGCCGGTCGAGCCATATGTCTCGCTGACACCGGGTATCTGACCCGCGCGCAAGCGTAGCGGGGAACTTACTGATAGCGGAGACCTGGAGGACTGGTACGACTATGGCAATGCGCGATTTCAATTATTGGATAGAGATCCTGTTCCGGCGCAAAAACGCCTTCCTGGAGACCGCCGGGATCGTCTTCGGGCTGGTAGTGCTCGGCACTTTTTTGTGGCCGGCGACCTATCGATCGACGGCCAAGATCTTTGTCCAGAACAATCGCGCGCAGCTGCTGGTCTCACCCGATCTGCAAACCGAGTCCTCGCAGAATCCCGCCATCTTCACCAACCCCGTGAGCGAGCAGGATCTGAATTCCGAAGTCGAACTGCTGACCAGCATTCACCTGATCAAACTGGCGATCGCAGGCCTCCAGCTGCCGTATGACAGCATGAGTTCGGGACTGCTGCAGGACACCGTCGGCCTGGCCATGCAACTGCCGAGCGCCGGCTACCGGTTGCTGCACAGTTCGCCGTCAATCGACCCGCGCGACCAATGGGCGCTCAAGCTCGAGCGTCATGTCGGCGTTTCGGTAATCAAACGCTCCAACGTCATCGAAATCGATTTCAATGCGCATAACCCGCGCTGGGCGCACGACTTTCTCTCGCGGCTGATTACCCAGTACGAGGAATATCACGCCGGCCTTTCGAACGACCCCGAAGCGGAACAGTTTTTCGACCAGCAGGCGAAACAGCTTAATCAGCGGCTCGAGGATTCGGAGGAAAAGCTGCGCCAGTTCGAGGTCAAGACGGGAATAACCAGCCTGTCCGATCAGAAGCAGGCGCTGGTGACGCGGCTCTCCGACCTGCAGATCGAGGAGGCCAAGAATTCAACCGACCTCGCCTCGGCTCAGCAGCAGGTCGCCTCTTTGACCAAAGAACTCCACGGTACGCCGCAACGGATCGACAAGGAGACACGCTCGGTCCAGAACCTCGCGCTGCAGCAAATCAAACCCGAGGTGATGCAGCTTGAGGCCGAACGCGCCGACCTGCTCAGCCGCTATCAGCCCACCAGCAAGCGGATTACCGAGATCGACGCGAAACTCGCCGCGGCGCATCGCATCCTCAACCGCGAAGACCATCTCGAGGTGCAGGAAGCCAGCACCGACCTCAACCCGGTCTGGGTCACGCTCGACCAGAACCTTGAGCAGGCACAGGCCAACGCCGCCTCGCTGCAGGCCAGCCACGAGGTGCTCGGCAAACAGGCCCAAACGATGAACGGGCAGCTGACCGATATGGTCAATAACGGCGTCGAGATCGACCGGCTGCAGCGGCAGGTGACGAACGACAAGGACGCCTATCTCGCCTACGTGCGCAAGGGCGAAGAGGCGCGCGCGGCGCAGGGGCTCAACCTGAACAAAATTCTTAACGTCAGCCTGGCGCAGACGCCCACCTATCCGCTGAGTCCGGTCTTCCCGGTCATCTGGCTCAATCTCCTGGCCGGCGCCGTCTTGGCCTTCGTCGCAGGCTTTGCCGCCGCATGGTGGGAAGAGGAGCGGGATCCGAGGCTATATTCCGCCGCCGCCGTCGAGGAAGAGAGCGGCATCTCGACCATCGCGGTCCTTCGCAACGAGGCCTAAAGAGCGGCGCGAGATGTACCATCAGCACTTCAAACTGAGCGGTCCGCCGTTCCAGTTCACACCGATGCCCAGCGCGCTCTATCTGAGCAAGACCCATCGAGAGGGTCTGGCGGCGCTGGAATGGAGCCTGCTCCACGAACCGACCGGGTTCACGCTGCTGGTGGGCGAAAGCGGGATCGGCAAAACCACGCTGGTCTGCTCGATCCTTGCGCGATGCTACGCGAACGTGCGCAGCGCCTATGTCTCCAGCCCGAAACTGGACTTCGCGCAGATGATGCAGGTGATATTGGCGCAGCTCTTCCGCGCCGCAAACGGCCAATCGAGGCTTCAGCTGATCGAGACTTTCCGCGAGCTGCTCGACGACCTCGCGCCGGGCGAGCGCATCATCATCATCATCGACGAAGCCCAGGACCTCGCGGACGAGACATTGGAAGACTTCAGGCTGCTCTCGAATCTCGACGCCGGCGCAGAGCGCCGCTTGCAAATCGTCTTCGTGGGGCAACCGGAGCTGTTCGAGCGCCTGGCAGAGCCGCGGATGGCCGCGCTCAACGACCGAATCGGCTCACGCGCGCGGCTTACGCCGCTCGGGCCTGGCGAGATGTTCGACTATATCGACAGCCGGCTGCGGACCAGGGGCGGCGCGGCGAAAAAGACATTTGCTGCGGCCGCGCTCAAGCACCTGGTGCGGCACAGCAGTGGAATCCCGCGCCGCGCAAATGTGCTCTGCCACAATGCGATGCTGTTCGGCTTCGCGGCAGGCCGCACCAGGATCAGCCTGAAGATGGCCTCCGCGGCCGTCAGCGAATTCGAGAGTCCGCTCACGCCCAAATCGAGCACGCACAAACAACCGCACGCTGCGCCGCGGCCGAAGGGCCTTGCCCAGGCGGCGCTCGCGGTGGGCGTGCTCGTCCTCGCCGCGCTCGGCGCTTTATACGCCTGGTCGTCACAGAGCTGGCCAACATTGCGTGAACCGCACGCGACCCAGCGCAGGGAAGCGCTGCGGCCGCTGACCGCCCCCATTGTTCCGCAAACGGAAAAGTTGCCGGCGCTACCGCTGCCGACGCTGGAGACGATTATCGGCGGATGACATCGCCGAATCGTGGTGCACAATCACATGAGCAAATACTACGAAGCCATAACCCGGCCTCCAGCACCCGATCGGCCGCCTGGATCAGATCGGAACTCAGATCGGAACGAGGAAGAGTCGGGCGGCGACACCTCGGTGCTCAATACCGGCTACGGCGCCCCGCATTCGCTGGTCACGCTGCCGAGCCTGGAACACGTGCCGGCGGCGGTCGCGCGGGCGGGCGCGATCCGCAACCTGACCGAACGGCTCGCGCCGCTGGCGGTGGTCGAGCGGTCCACGCGGTTGCTGGTGACCGGATGCCGTCCGGGCGACGGCGTCTCGACGGTGGCGACCGCGATCGCAATCGATATCAGCCAGCGCCTGGGGCTGCGCACGGTACTGGTGGACGCGCACCTGCGCCATCCATCGCTCCATCGCCTTTTCCAGCATCCCGGCCGCCGCACGCCCGAGCTGGTCCTCGACGGCGCATTGCAAATCCGCGCAACCGAATGGCCGCGGCTGGAACTGGTGACCTGCTGCGTATCGAATCCGGATTCCCAGCCGCAGTTGTTTGTCGAATTCGAGATGCTGCTTAGTGCATATCCGGCTGTGATCGTCGATCTCGGGGTGACCCGGCTCGACGCGCGCATGCTGCCGCTCGCGCGGCCCTCCGATCCGATTCTGTTGGTCGTGCGCCAGGGACACACGGAGCGGCGCGAGCTGGCGACGACTGCCAGCGCGCTGCGCACGGCGAGCCGCGCTCCGGCCGGCGTGATCCTCAACGATGCAACCGATCCGGTTGCGAAGCCAATACGGAGACTGTTGGGAAAATGAATCAATTTGTGGGTGCTACGGAAGTTGTGGGGGTTGGGAAGCGCGAGCGCAACGGCAGCGCGGATACGCATGCGGCGCGACGGCTGCGCGGCGTCGCGGTGGTCGGCCTGGGCTATTGGGGACCCAACTGGGTGCGCAATTTTTATCAACTGCAGTGCGCCGATCGGATTATCGCCTGCGACCTCGACCGCCGGCGCTGCGAGCGCGTGCGCGGCCTCTTTCCCGCGGCCGAAACCGACTTGCGGTTCGAGGACGTGATCGCCGATCCGGACATCGAGGGCGTGATCATCGCAACTCCGGTCAGCAGCCATTACGCGATGGCGCGCCGCGTGCTGGAGGCGGGCAAGTCGGTGCTGGTCGAGAAACCGCTCGCGATGGCGCCGGAGGAGGCCACCGATCTGATGGGGATCGCGCGGCGGCGCGGCGGAGTGCTGATGGCCGGACACACGTTCGAGTACAGCGCGCCGGTGCTCAAGATTCACGAGGTCATTTCGGCGGGCGAACTGGGCGAGGTGCTTTACGTCAGTTCGATTCGCGCCAATCTCGGACTGTTTCAGCATGACGTAAACGTGGTCTGGGACCTCGCCACGCACGACATCTCCATCATCCTGATGATCCTCGGACGGATGCCGGAGGCGGTGAGCTGCCAGGGGCAGAGTCACTACGGCAACGGGGTCGAGGACGTGGCGCTGCTCGGGCTGCACTTCGCGGACAACGTGATTGCATTTGTCCACGTGAGCTGGCTCGACCCCAACAAGATCCGCCGCACCACCATCGTCGGATCGCGCAAGATGCTGGTGTACGACGACACCGCGCTCCAGGAAAAGATTCGCATCTATGACAAGGGCGTCGACGTGCAGCGCTATTACGATACCTTCGGCGATTTCCAGTTCTCCTACCGCTATGGGGACATCCAGATTCCGCGGATCGAGGAGGCCGAACCGCTGAAGGCCGAGTGCGAGCACTTCGCCGACTGTATCCGCAGCGGCGCCGCGCCGCGCACCGACGGGCTTTCGGGTGCGCGCGTTGTGAGCGTGCTGCACGCGGCCAATCTTTCGCTGAAAAACGGAGGACGCAGGGTCGCGGTCGAGAACCCCGCGCGCGTGTAGCCATGGGCGCCGATATCCAGATGCCCCCGTACGCCTGCGTGGCCGGCGATGTGCGCCTTGGCCCGGGCGTGCGGCTCAGCCCGTTCGTCAACCTTTACGGCTGCGAGGTGGGGGCCGACACGCGCGTCGGCGCGTTCGTCGAGGTCCAGCGCGGGGCCACGATCGGCCGGCGCTGCAAGATTTCGAGCCACAGCTTCATCTGCTCCGGCGTAACGATCGAGGACGAAGTGTTCGTCGGCCATGGCGTGGTCTTCATCAACGACCGCAAGCCGCGCGCGACCACGACCGACGGCACGCCGCAAAGCGAGCGCGACTGGAAGATGGAGACGACGACGGTGCGGCGCAATGCGTCGATCGGAAGCGGCGCGGTGATCCTTTGCGGCATCGAAATCGGCGCGGGCGCGATGATCGGCGCCGGCGCGGTGGTGACGCACAACGTGCCGCCCGAGGCGGTGGTGGCGGGTAATCCGGCCCGCGTGCGGCGAGCGGATATGTCCTATGACCAGACGAACACGTGAGGTTCCAATGCAGATCAAGTTTGCCGATTTGGCTTCGCAGACCGCGGAAGTTCGCGAACGCGTCGAACGCGAACTGGTGAAGATCCATCTGAGCGCCGGCTACATCAGCGGCCCTCAGGTAAAAGCTTTCGAGGAGGAGTTCGCCACTTACCTGGGCGTGCGCCACGTCGTCTCGGTGGCAAACGGCACCGATGCGCTCCGGCTCTCGCTGCTCGCGATCGGAGTCGGACCGGGCACCGAGGTGATTACGTCGCCGATGACTTTTATCGCAACCGCGGCGGCGATCCGGCAAACCGGCGCGCGGCCGACGCTGGTCGACATCGATCCCGATACCTGCAACATCGACCCTGACGCGCTGCGCCGCTACCTGGTCGAGCGGCGCAGGCGCTCGCCGCACGGGCTGCGCGCGATCGTCCCGGTACACCTGTACGGCTTGCCCGCAGCAATGCGCGAAATCCAGGAAATCGCGATCGAGTTTGGCCTCAGGATCGTCGAGGACGCGTGCCAGGCGCATGGCGCCTCGTTTCATGACGGCCAGCGCTGGCGCTACGCCGGAACGCTGGGCGCAGCCGGATGCTTCAGTTTCTATCCGGGAAAAAATCTCGGCGCCTGGGGCGACGGCGGCGCGGTCGCAACCGACAGCGACGAACTCGCGGAGCGGGTGCGTTTGCTGAGCGACCACGGGCGCCTTTCGCACTATGCGCATCAGGACTACGGCTACAATTCGCGGCTCGACGCGGTCCAGGCAGCGGTGCTGCGCGTGAAGCTCGAACGATTGGCGGACTGGAACCGGCGCCGGCGTGAAGTGGCCGAACTCTACCGCGAACTGCTCGACGGCGCCGGCCTCGTGCTGCCCGTCGAACCCGAGGGCTTCGCCTCGGCCTACCATCTCTACGCGATCCGCAGCCGGCGGCGCGACGCGATTCGCCAGACGCTGCTCGGTCGAAACATCGAGTGCGGCATCCACTATCCCGTGCCGCTGCACCTGCAGCCGGCCTGCCGCGACCTCGGCTATCGGCCCGGAGATTTTCCGGTCAGCGAACGCATCGCCGACACCGAGCTGTCGCTGCCGATGCATCCGCACCTGACCGACGCCGAAGTGCGGTACGTGGCCGAATCTGTGATCGCCGCCGCACGCAAGCCGCCAGTCATATTCGCCGGCGAGCATCGCCGAAACCCCGCTGTCTCTGCACTCCCCCCGGAGCATGGCGAGTGAAGCATGTTCGCCGGCGAACTACAAAGACAAAAAGCGCTGTTCGCGGCCTGTGACGGCCTCGCCCTGATGGCCGCGTTCGCGGCGGCGCTGATGCTGCACGATCCGTCGGGCGCGATGGAGGGTCGTCTGTTGCGGAACAATCCGGCCCTGCTTTGCATCGACGTGCTGGCGATCGTGTGCCTGTGGGTCATGGTGTTCCGCGCCTGCGACCTTTACCGGATGCGCAACGGCGGCCTGCACGAGTTCGCTGGGATCGTGCGCGGATGCTCGTTTGCGGCGCTGTTGACGGTGCTGGTCGGATTCCTCGCGCACCTGGATGTTTCGCGGCTCACCATGATGCTGGGTTTTCTGCTGAGCATCCCGGCCGTCATCGTGGAACGGACGGCAACGCGCCAGTGCATCCGGCGCTTTTACGCCAATCCCAAGAATGCGATTCCGCTCGTATTGATCGGATGCAACCGCTTTGCGCGCTACCTGTGCGATCAGATTCTCGACGAGATGACGCCCTACGAGGTAATCGGCTTTCTCGACGACGATTGCGAAGTGCGCGAGTACCGCGGCTGTCCGGTATTCGGCCCCGCCGAACGCCTCGGCGAAATCGCCGCGCTCTATCCCTCCCTCGAGGCCGCCGTCGTGCTGCCCGATGCGACGCGCGAGCAGCAGGAAAGGATCATGGGGCTGTGCGAACAACAACGCCTGCGCTGGTGGCTGATGCCGTCGCTCGCGAAGTGGCCCAACGGCGGCCTGCGGGTGGAAATGTTCGGCGTGGTGCCGCTCATCAGTCCACTCGGCTCGAATATCGAGGGCCTCAACTTCGCGCTCAAGCGCGCGTTCGATGTGGTCGCGGCGACGCTGCTTCTCGCCGCCTCCGCACCCGCGCTGGCCGCCGGCGCGCTCGCGATCCGCCTCTTCGACGGGGGTCCGGTCCTGTTCCGCCAGACGCGCGTCGGGATACGCGGGCGGCTTTTCGACATGCTCAAGCTGCGCACGATGCGAGCGTCCGGCGACGACTCCTCGCATCGCGACTACGTGCGCCAATGGATCCGCCAGGGCGAGGCCGCGGGGCGCAATGGCGCCGCCGGCGATCGCGTGTTCAAACTCACCAACGATCAGCGCGTGACCGTCGTCGGACGGTGGCTGCGCCGCTTCAGCATCGACGAACTGCCGCAACTCCTGAACGTGCTTCGCGGCGAGATGAGCCTCATCGGGCCGCGCCCTGCGCTGCCATACGAGCTGGAGCTCTACGAACCCTGGCATCTTCGGCGTCTGCAGGCGGCGCCCGGAATAACCGGCCTATGGCAGGTCAGCGGCCGCAATCGTCTGTCGTTCGACGAGATGGTCCGGCTTGACGTGCAGTACATGCAAGGCTGGTCGTTTGCCGGCGATCTGCGAATCCTGGCGCGAACCGTTCCCGCGATGTTGCGCGGAGGCGGGGTATGAGCAAACCGTCGGTCGCGCCCGCTGACCAGCCGCGAGAACCGCGTCATTCGCTCTGGGAGGCGGTCGCGCGCAGCGTGCGCGACAACGTAATCGCCGAGTTCGTGGTTCAAGGCGTGCGCGTGGGCGGTTTCGTGGTGCTGGCGCGCGCGCTCACTCCGGAAGACTTCGGCGTCTTCAGGATCCTGCTCGTGGTCAGCGTGTTCGCGACTCTGAGCAATGACGCCGGAATCACTGACGCGCTGGTGCAGCGCAAGGAACTGACCGCGGCTCATGAAGCGACGGCCTGGTGGCTGGGCATGGTGGCGGCGACCTGCTCGATCCTCGCCCTGTATGCCGCCGCGCCTGCGATCGCGGCGGCAATGGGCACGCCGAATCTGACCGGCGGCGAACGGCTGCTCTGCCTGCCGATCCTGCTCGACGCGACCACGATGGTATCCGCTTCTCGTCTCCGGCGGGCGCTCAACTTCACCGCCCTCGCGATCGCGGATATCGTGGCCGAAATCGGTTTCATTGCGGTGGCCCTGCTGGTGCTGTGGCGCGGGATGCCGGCGTGGGCATTACCCGCAGGTCTGGCCGCGCGTTTCGCCGCACACGCGATTGCGATCTGGATTGCGAAGCCGGGCTTTCCGCGCGGCATGCCGCGCAGGCAGGCAGCGCACGACTTCGCGAACTTCTCCCTCGCCGCCTGGGGCGGGCGAATCATCTACGTCCTTTCCTCGAACGCGGACTACCTGCTCGTCGGGCGTCTGCTCGGGAGCTCGGCGCTTGGTTTCTATTCGATGGCGTGGGACGTGCTGCGCTTCGTGCCCGACCGTCTCCATCGCGTCGCCGGACGCGTAACCTTCCCCGCCTTCTGCATCCTTCAGAACGACGGCGAGACGCTCTCCCGCGCCTATCTCGATTTTTTCGACTACATGGCGCGGGTGGTGCTTCCGTTGGCGGCGTGCGCGGCGATCGCGGCCCCGGAAATCCTGGGCACGATCTACGGTCCGCAATGGGTTCCGGCCGCGCTGCCGATGAGGCTGCTCGCGCCCGGTCTCGCGCTAAGCGGCTTGCGGCTCGGAATTGGCTCGGTCTTCTACAGCAAGAATCGCCCGGCGATTGACATGTATCTCCACGGCGTGCGGCTGGGCTTTCTGGTCGCCGCGGTAGTGGGCCTGGCGCGTTTCGAACTCCTGGGCGTGAGCGCCGGTATGAGCGTCGTCGAGGGCGTGGTGAGCGTGCTAGGCCAGGCGCTCGCGTGCGCGCTGCTCGGATTGAGGCTCCGCAAGCTCGCGTGGTCGGTGATGCCGGCGCTAAAGCTCACGGTGCTGTGCGCGCTGGCAACGATCGGCGGAAGGACGCTGGCGATCCTGGCTTCTAGCGGCCGCCCAACAACCCTGCTCGCCGCGGCCCTGCCGCCGGCGCTCGTCTATCTCTGGATGGAGCGTTCGAACGCGATGGATCTCTTCGGCAAAGCCTTTGTTCCGTCCGCTGGCGCGCGGCCCAAGGCGTCGGAGGCGCAAGCATGAACATCACGGGCGTGAGCAGCGGCGCGCAAACGGAAGCCGGCCGGATGACTACGGACTCATCGTGTGCCGTGACGGGCGGGCGCGGCCGCGCAATCTATGGTTGCCCAGCATGAAGCACTACATCGCCATAACTCCGGCTCGGGACGAGGAGCGGCTTCTTCCGCGGCTGCTGGTTGCGATGGTTGCGCAGACGCACAAGCCCGGGCGCTGGATCGTAATAGACGACGGGTCGTCCGATCGCACCGGCGAGATCCTCGATCAGGCTGCGCGCCATCATCCGTGGATCCAACCCGAACATCTGCCGCGCGGCCGCGCGCGCGCTCCGGGCGGCGAGTCGGTGATCATGCGCTTTCTGCCGCGCGACGCGTGGGAGGGCTATGACGCTATCCTCCGGCTGGACGCCGATTTGTCTTTCAAGCCCGAGTTTTCTGAGCAGCTTCTCGCCGAATTGGAAAAGGACCCGCGCCTGGGCATCGCCGGGCCGACGCTGTACGAAATCCACGGCGCGGGCTGGCGCGAAGTTCCCGCGCCGTCGTTTCACACCCGCGGCGCGGCCAAGATGTACTCGAGCGCCTGCTTCGCGGCGATCGGAGGGCTCGAAGCCGGACTCGGCTGGGACACGATCGACGAAGTGCGCGCGATGATGCTCGGGTTTGGCACGCGCAGCTTTCGGCAAATCCGCGCCTATCATCATCGCCCGCAGGGCGCCGCCGGCGGGCTCTGGCGGGGACGCAAGGCGGCCGGCAGGGCGGCGTACAACGTCGGCTATTCGCCGCTTTTCCTCATGGCGCGGGCGCTCCGGCTGGCGCTCAAGTGGCCGCCGATCATCGGCGGTCTCGGGCTTGCGGCGGGATATCTGGAAGGTGCGATGCGCCGCACGCCGCGGCCGGTCTCGCCGGCACTGGTCAGATTCGTGCGCCGTCAACAGCTACGCAGACTGCTCTTGATGGAGTCGGTATGGCGTTGAGTCTCAAATTATCGGTCGAGCGTGACGCGCTTTCGCCGGGCCAGTCGCCGGTTGAGCTCACCGGGCGCAACGATGCCTTCACCTTCTGGAAACTGCCGGAGCAGTGGCGCGCCGCCCTGGAGCCAACGATCGGGCCCTCGGCCGCGGCAGCGGAGCGGCTTCTGCTGGAACAGTATCTGCCCGAAATCGAGCGTCATCAGCCTTCCGCGATGCGCGCGTACTACCGAGTCAAACGCCTCATTCCGCCGAGCCTGCGGCATCGTCTCAACTCGGCGGCGATCCGCGCGCGCGCGTGTCCTCAGTTTCCGAGCTGGCCGTGCGAAAGCGCGTTAATCGAATTGTGGCGCGGCTGGGCGAGGCAGGCGCTCGAGGTCTGCGGCGCAAGCGACGGATGGCACATCGGCTTCTGGCCCGGCAACGCTCGATGCTGCATCGTGCTGACGCACGACGTGGAAAGTCCGCGCGGTTTCGGGCGGATGGAGGCGCTCGCCGATCTCGAGGAAGAGCACGGCTTTCGTTCCTCCTTTAACCTGCCGCTCGCGCAATACCCGATCGACTGGGAGAGGGTTGCGCGGCTGCGCGCGCGCGGCTTCGAGTTCGGCGCTCATGGCCTCTGCCACGATGGCCGCCTATTTCGCAGTCCTCACGACTTTGCCGCACTCGCGCCCATTCTCGAACGGCTTGCCACCGAGCACGATTTGCGCGGCTTCCGCGCGCCTTCGACGCTGCGCGATCCGCAGGCAATCGCCACCATGGACTTCGACTT
>DASXMQ010000255.1:0-24041 GCA_036495625.1 Binataceae bacterium (SeqCode)
CAGGTCTGCGAAGGGCGATGCCGCACGGCCCACGGGCCCCCTCGACCCCGCCACGATCGGCGCGGCGCTTGCGGCCGCGATCCCGGAGAACTCCATCTTGATGGACGAGGCTGCGACCACCGGATTGCCGTTCTTCGGCGCTTCGCTGAGCGCGCGGCCGCACACGTATTTCGCGCTGACCGGCGGCGTGATCGGCCAGGGCTTGCCGTGCGCGACCGGGGCCGCCGTCGCCTGCCCCGACCGCCGCGTGATTTCGTTCCAGGCCGACGGCAGCGGGATGTACACGGTGCAGTCGCTGTGGACGCAGGCGCGCGAGGGATTAAACGTCACGACCGTTCTGTGCAACAACCGCCGCTATCGAATCCTGCAGGTCGAGCTTGCGCGCGCCGGCATCACCGAGCCCGGCGCCGTGGCGCGTTCGCTGACCAGTCTCGGAAATCCAAACCTGGATTGGGTTGCGCTGGCGCAGGGGATGGGTGTGCCGGGCGTTCGCGTCGAAACGGCCGAGGCGCTCTCCAAGGAACTTGAGCGTGCGCTTGCGGAACCCGGCCCCAGAATGATCGAGATGCTGATGGCGTAGAATGGGGCCGATCGTAGGCGAGCCCGGAAGGTACGCGGCAAGAAATTTGACGGCCGCACGACAGACAGATTTTCGCCCCTCGGCGATCAGGAGGCAAAGGCAATGAGCGCAGGAGCATCGACCGGAAAGCCCGTCCGCCAAGGACCGGCGAGCGCGTCGTCCAGCCGCCAATGGGCTCCTTATCTCGAGGCCGCCTGCGGCTTCAAAAACCATTGGTACCCGGCGCTGTTCAGTCACGAACTCAAGGACAACGAGGTCAAAGGCGTATTGATCGCGGGCCACGACATCGCGCTGCGGCGTGCGAAGGGGAAAACCTACGCGCTCCAGGATCGCTGCCTGCATCGGGGCGTCAAGATGTCGCGCCGCCCGCTCTGCCTCAGCGACGAATTGATGACCTGCTGGTACCACGGCTACAGCTACGGCCTCGAAGACGGCGTGCTCCGCACGATCGTCGCCTCGCCCGACGACCCGATTCTCGGCAAGGTGCGGATCCGCACCTACCCGGTCGAGGAGCATAACGGCATGATCTTCGTCTTCGTCGGCGACGAGGACTACAAGCCCGTGCCGCCGCTGTCATCCGATCTGCCGCTTCGAATCGGCGCCGATGAAGACCCCAACGCCGTGGCTTACGTCCTCGACGACCACGTCTTCGTCCGCGGCATCCATCGCACCGGCAACTCCAACTGGCGTCTCGCCGTCGAGAACGGTTACGACCCCGGCCATTGGCTGGTCCACATGGGCAACACGATTATCGCCAGCGCCGACGTCCTGTTCCCGCTCGGCGCGCAACCCGTCTCGGACGACGCGGTCCGCGTGATCGAGGAGGCCGACGGCCCCAAAGGCGTGATGATGATGTACAACCGGCCCGAGGCCTGGAACATGGTCCTCGAAAATCCGCTGCTCGGGCTGAAGGCGCGCGGCACCAAGCCCTACTATCTGCGGACCTCGATGTATGTGCCGGGCGTGCTGCTGGTCGAACACTGGCCGATCCCGGGCTGGGCGCAATACGAATGGTACGTCCCCACCGACGAGACGCATCACGAGTACTGGGAAGTCCTGGTCGCGCATTGCCGCAACGAAGCGGACCTCAAAGACGCCGAGTATCGGTACAAGAACGTCTTCGAGCCGCTCGCGCTGCGCGATTTCAACGACAACGATCTGTTCGCGCGCGAAGCGATGCAGGATTTCTACGAAAACGGCGACGGCTGGAACAAGGAAACTCTCTGTCAACTCGATAACGCGCTGATCGCGTGGCGCAAGGTGGCGGCACGCTACAACCGCGGCATCCAGGACCGTCCGGCGACGAACGGGATGAACGGCGGCGGCGACGGACATCGCTAAGCCCCGGCTGATGTGGTCTCCTGGAAAAAAAGCTTCATCCCAAGTTCATCCCAAGACGTCGAGGCTGTCATTCCGAGCACAGCGAGGAATCCCGGTTTCCCCGAAAAACCGAATAAAGATCAGGGATTCCTCGGTCGCCGACTCCCTCGGAATGACGCCTTGACGCTTTTCCGGATATGCAAGTTATTCGCGGGACATCACACCAGGCCCCGGCCAAACCGCGCCAGGCGCGGGGCGGACGACCGCAGGAGTAACTCTCGATGGCCGAGAATACACGCATCGTTCCGCTCTCAGCCGAGCAGGAGAAATGGTACGGGCAGGCGTGCGAGCGGCTGAATCCGGAACGGCTCCGAAACCTGCTGCTCGAGCTGATCAATATCCATAGCCCAACCGGCGCCGAGCGCCGAGCGAGCGAATTTGCCGCCGCGTACATGCGCGAGCACGTGGGCGAGCACTCCCGCTACCAGCCGATCGGCGAGGAGACCGGCAACGCGATCGGCGAAATCCGCGGCAGCGGCGGCGGCGCGTCGCTGCTGCTGTACGCTCCGATCGATACGCATATCGAAGCCGATCCGGAGCGCGACATCCCGTGGGTCGGTCCGGCCTTGCGCGCCGACATGCTGCCGCAAGGCTTCGCGCAGGGCGACCTGGTTTATGGCCTCGGCGCCGCCAATCCGAAGGGAATGGTGGCGAGCCTGATCGAGGTCGCAACGGCTCTCCGGGAATCCGGGGTCCCGATCGTCGGCGATCTGCAGGTGGGCTTCGCGGGCGGCGGGATGCCGGTCAGCCTGCCGTATCGCCGCAACTACGGGATGAGCGACGGCGTTTATCACATGCTCACGCGCGGCGTGGCGCCCGACTTCGCGGTGATCATGAAACCGTGGTGGGCCGTGTTCGCCGAGGAACCCGGGATGTGCTGGTTCAAGGTCTCGGTGCGCGGCACGATGGGCTACGCGGGAATCACTCGCGGGACTCCCGGATACCGAAGTTCGATCATCCCCGCAATTCGCGTGGTCGAGGAGATAGAGGCCTGGCTGCCGCAATACACCGCGCGCAATACCTCCGGCACGGTGCTGCCCGAGGGACACATCGCGGCGCTGCGCGCTGGATGGCCCGAGAAGCCGGCGTTTCCGTCGGCCACGACGGAAATCTATCTCGACGTGCGATGCAATCCGCGGACTTCTCCGGGCGAGGTGAAAGCGCAGTTCGCCGAAGCGATGCGCTCGATCCATGAACGCCATCCGGAGATCGAATTCGACTGGGAAATGTTCGGCGCGTGTCCGGGCGGCGCGACCGACCCGCAGAACTGGATTGTGCAATCGAGCTACCGCGGATTTGAATGGGTCGAAGGGCACCCCCACGGCGACGCGCCCAAGATGGGCGGCCAGACCGACGGCGCGCTCATCCGCCGCCTCGGCATCCCCTGCGCGCGGATCGGCTATCCGTGGCCGCCGCGCGGCTGTCCCGCCGAGTACAAAGAAGGCCTGGGCGGAATGGGCGTCGCGAGCGTGAACGACTTCATCAAGTCTGCCCGGGCAATAATGTATGTCGTTATCGACACGCTGACCCGCCCGCGCGCCGACCTGGGATTGTGATTTGCGACCCGGATCCGAGAGTCGGAGCGTTACTGCTCTTCGCAGACTTAATGTGAAGCTTGAGATTCGCCGCGGCTCAGCGGCGGCCAGTTCTGTCGAACGGTTCATATACCGATAAAAATTTTCTGCAAGACATAGCCCTGACAAACCTTTAGATTGGCCACCATCTCAAAATGAGACCGGAGGAGAACCTGCCATGGCCATGAGCATGGGGCGGCGCGCTGGCGCTGAATTCATCGGAACGTTTTGGCTGGTGCTAGGGGGTTGCGGCAGCGCGGTGTTGGCCGCCGGGTTCCCCCATCTCGGAATCGGCTTCGCGGGAGTGGCACTCGCTTTCGGGCTTACGTTGCTGACGATGGCCTATGCGATCGGTCACATCTCCGGATGCCACATCAATCCCGCGGTGAGCTTCGGGTTATGGGCCGGCGGCCGCTTTCCGGGCAATGAACTCGCGCCTTATATCGCCGCGCAAGTGCTCGGCGGAATCTTTGCCGCCGCCGTCCTCTACGTTATCGCGAGCGGCGCCCCTGGCTTCAGCCTGGCCGGAGGTTTCGCCTCCAACGGCTATGGCGCGCATTCGCCCGGCGGCTACGCGCTGCCGTCGGCGCTCGTATGTGAGGTCGTGATGACCACGATCTTCCTGTTCGTGATCATGGGAGCGACCGACCCGCGCGTTCCGGCCGGCTTCGCGCCGATTCCGATCGGACTCGTGCTGACGCTGATCCATCTCATCAGTATCCCGGTAACCAATACTTCGGTTAATCCGGCGCGTAGCACGGGGCCGGCGCTATTCGTCGGCGGATGGGCGCTTGAGCAGCTATGGCTCTTCTGGGTGGCGCCCATCGCGGGCGCGATCATAGGCGGTTCGTTGTACAAATGGCTGGCGCCGGAATCGCCGGAGGCCGAAGCGGCTCGTCCTCCGCGCCCAATCTAGCCGCACGCTACGGGCACAAGAACATCCGCTCCAGTGCGGACGGCACCTCGGCCAGCCCTGCCACGCGATGCAGATGCTCCACGCGCGCGCCGACGCCGAGAAAATGCGCGCCGGCGCCGCTCGCCGCTTCGGCATCGATCTGGCTGTCGCCGACGTACACGGCGCGCGCGGGCGCGACGCCCGCGCGCTCAAGGCACAGACGCACGATGTCGGGCGCGGGCTTGGGACGGACCCTGTCGTACGCGCTCGCGACCGCGTCGAACACGCCCCCCAACCCGAGATGCTCGATCAATCCGTGCGTAGTGGCCGAGCGATTGGTCGCAAGCGCGATACGGTAGCGGCGCTTGAGGTCGAGCAGGAACGGCCGCAATTCCAACGGAGGCTTCAACAACGCAAAGAAAGGCGTGAAATCAATGGCGCGCGCGACCTCGCGCATCCGCGCGAGCATCGCCGCGTCCTCGCCCGCGCGCAGCTCAAAGACCGTCATCGCGGCCATGAAGATACACGCGCGCTCCTCCTCGGGATTGAGCGGCGGCTCGCTGATCGCGGAAAAAATCGCGTTGTAGTACGCGATATTGGACTCCGCCGATTCAAACAAAACGCCATCGGCGTCAAACATGACCAGTTCGAGTATCGCCAGTTCCGTCGTCCTCCGTTTGAGAAAAGGCGGCGCGGGCGCCGCCCGTCAACCAAACATATCGCATCACGCAAGCGCAGTCGCGGTTGCAACGCGGAACCCGATTTGCTCCAACGGAATTAACTGTTAGCAGCGTGATTAGATGGTTCGAAAGGAGCGCATCAGGTGAAAGCGATCATCTTTGAACAGACCGGCGACCCGAGCGTGCTCAAATACGCCGACGTGCCCAAACCGCAACTCATGCCCGGGACCGCGCTAGTAAAGGTGCATGCCGCCGGAATCAACTTTGCCGACACTTTCTTCATCCGCGGCGAGTATATGATCAAGCCGCGGCTGCCCGACACGCCGGGAATGGAAGCGGCCGGCGTGATCGAGGAGGTCGCGCCCGACGTTACGAACCTGAAGCCTGGGATGCGCGTGACCTCGATCACGCTCAAGGCCTACGCCGACTACTGCCTGGTTCGCCCGTCGCAGACGCTCCCGCTGCCCGACTTCATCAGCTTCGAGGAAGGAGCCGCCTTTCCGATTCAGGTGCTGACCGCGTGGCACGTCCTGCACACCTCGCATAAGACGACTCCCGGGCAGACCGTGGTGGTGCACTCGGCGGCGGGCGGCGTCGGAATCGTCGCGGTGCAGATCGCCAAGGCGGCCGGCGCGCGCGTGATCGGCACGGTGTCGAGCGATTCCAAGGCTGCGCTAGTCAAGGAATATGGCGCCGACGACGTGATCAACTACGAAAGCTCGGATTTCGCCGCCGAGACGATGCGCCTCACGGGCGGGCGCGGCGCCGATCTGATCCTCGACGCGGTGGGCAAGCCGACCTTCGAGGCGGGCCTCAAGTGCCTCGCCCCGTTCGGCCATCTGCTGCTCTATGGACGCGCGGGGGGAGCGCCCGACCCGCTCAACGTCTTTCGCCTGTTCGAGAAAGCGGCCAAGGTGAGTGGCTTCGTGCTGCCGGTCGTGGTCGGAATGCCGGCGGTGATGCGCGAGGGAATCGAAAAATCGTTCGCCCTGATACGCGAGGGGAAGCTCAAGTTGCTCGTCGGCAAGAGTTTTCCGCTCGCCCAGGCCACGGAGGCGCTCCGCCTGCTGCAATCGCGTCAATCGGTCGGTAAACTGGTGCTTGTGCCGTAGATCGTAAGCATCGGCTGGCGCCGTTGGGGAGATTCTTCATGGCCCCGCAAGCAAATCATCCAGGAGTCGCGATCGTGATCGGCGTCGGCCCGGGCCTGGGTGCCGCGCTCGTGCGCCGCTTCGCCAAGGGCGGCCATCCGGTCGCGCTGGTCGCACGCTCGCGCGAGTTCATCCAGTGGCTGGCGGCCGAAGTCACCGCGGCCGGCGGCCACGCGCTGGCAGTGAGCGCAGACGTCGGCGACGCGGAGGCCGTGGCCCGCGCCTTCGACGCGGTGCGCGCGAAACTCGGGCCACCCGAGGTGCTGCTGTACAACGCCGGCAGCGGCAAGTGGGGCCGGATCACCGACATCACGCCCGCGCAATTCGAGGAATCATGGCGGACCAACGCCTACGGCGCATTCCTGTGCGCCAAGGAGGCGGTGTCCGAGATGATCAAAAATGGCCGCGGCGCGATGCTCTTTACCGGCGCAACCGCGGGCGTCAAGGCGGGTCCGCTGTCGGCCGCCTTCGGACCGGCCAAATTTGCGGTGCGCGGACTCGCGCAATCGCTCGCGCGCGATCTCGGCCCGCGCGGAATTCACGTCGCCTACGTCAACGTTGACGGCATGATCGACATGCCGCAGGTTCGCTCGCAGATGCCCTCGGCGAAAGATGAAGACTTGTTGAAGCCGGCCGCGATCGCCGAGGCCTATTGGCACCTCGCCAAGCAGGACGCGAGCGCATGGACGCAGGAACTCGACGTGCGCCCCTTCAAGGAGAAATTTTAGGGAACACGGAGCGTTAGGCTGGAGCAGCAGCTTTGAGCGGGAAGACGCCATGAGTGTCCATTCGGCAGGCGGGCGGAGGTCGGCGCGGATCCCCAATGGTCTGGCCAAGGTGATTCAATTTCCTGCGGGCCAACGGCGCCGAAAGAGCTATCAGCGCTCGGCCGGACTCGTCATCGCGACGATGGGGCTGGCGGCGGCGGGCGCGGCGTTCGTATGGATCTACCTCGTGCCGTTCATCGGATTTGCGCCCGATCTGACCGCCGGGATGAGCGCGCAGGAAGCGGAGATTCTGCGGCTGGTCAACGGTGAGCGCCGGCGCGCCGGCGCGCCGGCGCTCAAATCCTCGCAGCGCCTGATGCTGGCGTCGCGCGGACACAGCTACGACATGGCGCTGCGCAACTATCTCGGCCACAAAGGCCCCGCCGGCGACACCCCCGCCGAGCGCGTGAGCAGCGTCGGCGTCGACTCCGCAGCGCTCGAAGAAAATCTCTACCTGGACCGCGATGCGGATCGGGCCAAGCTCGCCGAACGCGCGCTGCAGGAATGGCTGCGGAGCCCCGAGCATCGAGCCAACCTGCTCTCGCCCGATTTTGCCATCACGGGCGTCGGAATCGCGCGCGCGGCCGACGGGACGGCCTACGTTACCCAGGATTTTGCGAAATAGATTATGGCCGCCGATCCCGCAAAATAGTCAGCCGATAGCCTCGAACGTCCGTTCGAGCCATTTCATCAGCTTGGCGTGCGCGTGAATCTCCGCCTCGGCGACCGGCGTGAACGGGATATTGAGCGCGTCAACCTGCGCCGCGACCGCGACGTCGGCGATCGATAATTCGCCGCCGCAGAGGAACTGCTCGTCGATCATTACCTCCAGCCAATCGAGCGCAGCTCTGAACTTCCCGCGCTGCTCGTCGAGTCCAAGCCGTCCCAGCCCCTGCCCGCGCAACTGGCCGCGCGTCTGCCGCCCGAAGAGCATCCGAACCATCGGCCGGACCGCGGCCGGCACCGGACTGAACACGACCTCGGCGAACCTGGCGAACTGTTCGGGCACTTGCCATCGTTCGTACACGACGTGCCAGTACAGCGATTCGTCGGCCCAGTCCTCGATCATCAGGGCCATCGCGCGCGTGCGCGGCTCCTGCGGATAGAGGCGCGGCTCCGGATGGCGCTCCTCGAGATGGCGGATGATGTCGGTCGAGTCGGCAAGCTTTGCGCCGTCGTCGATCACGACCGGCAGCTTGCCGCGCGGGTTGAGTTTGCGCACCTGGCCGGGCGAGCTGGCGTTGATAGTGTCGAACTCGAGGCGCTTGTAGCGCATCGCATTGCGCACCTTGACGCAGAACGGCGACGCCGATTCCTGGTCGCCCAGCGGCCCGAACTGGTAGAGCTGAATCTTTCCCATGGCGCTGAACCTCCGGTGGCCGGCTTCCAGTGAATCGATCGAACAACTCTTTGGGCAGGATCTTTGGGCAGGACCGCGGTTTCCACACTCGGCATAAATGCTTATCTCGCGTAGATTCCTAGCATGGCGGGCTTGCTCATCCGAACCTGATTCCGAGGCAACTGGCGCTTCGACCTGCAAGCGCTTAGAATAGAAGTTTAGGCAAACAGCGGAACGCACAAGGTAACCAGTGATGGAACGAGTTGAACTCACCCGCGAATGTGCGGCGGTCCAGGTGCCGCTCGGCAGCCCGATCACGCTCGAGAAGGGCCTCGAAGTCTTCATCACCCAGGCGCTCGGCGGCACCTTCACCGTTCAGGTGCCGGCCTACGGAGGCCTCTATCGGATCGCCGGCAAGGACGCCGACGCCCTTGGCAAAAGCTCAGAGGATGCCGTCTCGCCGGCCCCCGTCTCCGGCGACCTCGAAGCGATGGTCTGGGAGCAGCTAAAAACCTGTTACGATCCCGAGATTCCGGTCAACATCGTGGACCTCGGCCTCGTCTATGCGATGGAGGTGGCCCCGCTTGACGGCGGCGCCAAGCGCATCGACGTCAAAATGACGCTTACCGCGCAAGGTTGCGGGATGGGCGCGTCGATCGCTATCGATGCGCGTCAGAAATTGCTTTCGCTGCCCGGCGTCTCCGAGGCCAACGTGGACCTGGTGTGGGATCCGCCCTGGACTCCGCAAATGATCTCTCCCGAGGGCCGCGAGCGCCTCGGCCTCGACTGAGAAAGGCGGTCAATCCGGACGGCAGGGCCTTTTGCCCGGACGGCACGGCCTTTTGCGCGCCGGATCGCTGCCTTGCCTTCGTTGGCGGGGACGATTATCTGGTGCCCGCGCAAAATTGACATCGCGGCCCCGCTCCGATAGTTAAAAGGGTTCGGACCAGAGCATGTTTGCAATCGTAAGAACAGGCGGAAAGCAATACCGCGTCGGCGTCGGCGACCAGATAATCGTCGAGCGTATCGAGGGCGAAGTCGGCGCGCATGTCGAATTGAGCGACGTGCTCGCGCTCGGCGGCGATGAAACCGTGATCGGCACACCTACCGTTGCCGACGCGGCCGTGCGCGCGCGAATCGTACAGCAGCCGCGCGGAACGAAGATCATCGTTTTCAAGAAGAAAAAGCGCAAGAACTACCGGCGCAAGCGCGGCCATCGCCAGGAACTGACAGTGCTGAAGATCGAGGAGATCAAGCGGGGGGCCGCCTAGTCCCTCGCATCAGTTTTTTACGCCGGCCAGATGCGCCGGCTTTATGACAGGGAGACAGGCTCGTGGCGCACAAGAAGGGACAAGGCTCGACGCGCAACGGCCGCGACAGTCCGGGACAACGCCGCGGCATCAAGGTTTACGCCGGCGAGACCGTTCGCGCCGGCAATATTCTGGTTCGCCAGGTCGGTACCCGGGTTCATCCGGGAACCAACGTCGGGATGGGCCGCGACTACACCCTTTACGCGCTGGTTGACGGGGTGGTCAAATACGAGACCTACCGCACCGACAAGCGGCGCGTGCGGATCGAGCCGGCGGCAGCGCCGGCAAACGGCGATCGGACCGCGGCGGCGAGCGAGCCGCCGGCCCAGCCACAAGCCTAGGGCCGGCACGGCTTAGAATTTCGATTTCCAAGCCCCGCGGCCGCGCCGCGGGGCTTTTTGTTTGCCCCTGCCGATAGCTCAGACGGCCGCGGCAATCGAGTGCCGGCCACACGGGAGGAACTCGCGATGCGACTCGGACTGCTCTATGGCTTTTCTCACTCCCACGAATCGCTCGATCTCGTGCTCGAGGCCGAGCGCTTCGGCTACGACTCGGTATGGACCGGCGAGGCCTGGGGTTCGGACACTATCGTGCCGCTCGCGTGGCTTGCCGCGCAGACCAAAAAGATCCGCCTTGGCACCGCGATCATGCAAATGCCCGCGCGCACGCCCGCGATGACGGCGATGACTGCGATGACGCTCGACGCGATTTCGGGCGGCCGGTTCATCCTCGGCGTCGGGCCGTCGGGTCCGCAGGTGGTCGAGGGATGGCACGGCGTGCCCTACGGCAAGCCGCTGGTGCGCTACCGCGAGTATATCGCGATCTTGCGCAGGATTTTCGCGCGCGAGGCGCCACTCGAATTCCAGGGCGCCGAGTACCAGATACCCTATCGCGGCCCCGGCGCGACCGGCCTTGGCAAGCCGCTGCGTTCGATTCTGCACGGCCGGCGCGACATGGAAATCTACATGGCTTCGATCACCCCGAGCGGCGTGGCGCTCGCGGCGGAGATCGCCGACGGCGTGATCCCGGTGTGGATGAACCCGGAACGATGGGACCTGTTCAAGCCGAGCCTCGAGCGCGGATTCCACAAAGCCGGCCGCGCGCACGATGCGCACAAGTTCGACGTGGCGCCCTTCGTAACCTGCGTGATGGGCCCCGACCTCGAAAAATGCCGCGCGCCGATCAAGCAAAATCTGTCTTTCTATATCGGCGGGATGGGCGCGCGCGACAAGAACTTCTACAACGACTACGCGCGGCGCGCCGGCTACGAGGACGCGGCCAGGAAAATCCAGGACCTGTTTCTTTCCGGCCACCGCGACGCCGCCGTGGCCGCCGTGCCCGACAAGCTCGTCGATGAAGTCGCGCTAGTTGGACCGCGCGAGCGTATCGCCGAGCGCGTCGCCGCCTGGAAGGCCTCGCCGGTGAGGACGATGCTGATCGGGACGCGCCAGCCCGAAGCCCTCCGTGCGCTGGCCGAGATGCTGCTCTAGGCGCTCGCGCGCGATCGGCGGCGAACAGTCTTGAACGATGAAATTCGTCGATGAAGCGCGAGTTTTCGTGGCTGCCGGCAAGGGCGGCGACGGCGCGATCGCGTTTTTGCGCGAGAAGTATCGCCCCTTCGGCGGACCGTCGGGCGGAGACGGCGGCCGCGGCGGCAATGTAATTTTCGAAGTGGACGAAGGACTGGCGACGCTGCTCGATTTCAAATACAAGCCGCGCCTGGCCGCGCGCGACGGCGAGCCGGGCCGCGGCAAACAGCAATACGGCCGCGCCGGCGACGACCTGGTCGTGCGGGTGCCGCCGGGCACGATGGCTTTCGACGAGGAGAGCGGCGAGATGATCGCCGACCTGGTGATGCCGGGGGCGCGCGCGATCGTCGCGCAGGGCGGGATGGGCGGCAAGGGCAATATGCATTTCGCCACCTCGACGCGTCGCGCTCCGCGAATCGCGACGCCGGGCGGGCCCGCCGAACAGCGCTGGATACGAATCGAGCTTCGGCTGGTGGCCGACGCCGGCCTGGTCGGGCTGCCCAACGCGGGCAAATCGACGCTGCTCGCCGCGATCAGCGCGGCCCATCCGAAGATCGCGCCCTACCCTTTCACCACGCTCACGCCCAACCTGGGCCGCGTGCAGCTTGCCGACGGCTCCGGCTTCAGCGTCGCCGACATCCCCGGCCTCATCGAGGGCGCGCATCTCGGCCACGGCCTCGGTGTCCGCTTCCTGCGCCATCTCGCACGCACGCGAGTGCTGGTCTATGTGCTAGACCTCAGCGCCGACGCGGAGCGCGATTTTCTCACCGTGCGCGCCGAACTCGCGGCGTTCGATCCGATGCTCTCTTCGCGGCCGGCGCTGATCGTGCTCAACAAGCTCGACCTCGTCGGCGCCGCACGCGCGCAGGAGACGGCGCAGGCGATGGCTCGGCTCGCGCTCGAGCATGGCGTCGGCTCCGTCCTGGTCATCTCGGCCGAGCAGCGCGTGGGCCTCGAGCCGCTGGTCGCGGCAATCGCGCGATTGCTCGGCCTTGGCGGGATCGAGGCGCAATGTCCCAGGTAAGTTACAAGCAGGAGTTCGTCGGCCGCACGCGCCGGCTCGTGATCAAGATCGGCAGTGCGGTGGTCTCCGACGCCGGCGGCTTGCGGCCGGAAATTATCGCGCGCCTCGCCGCCGAGATCGACGCGATCGTGAGCGCGGGGCGCGAAGCCATAGTGGTGACCTCGGGCGCGATTGCGGCCGGGCGCGCGCGGCTCGAAAAGCTCGGCGGCGCAGGCGTCGCTGCGCGTCAGGCGGCCGCGGCAACCGGACAGATCGAGCTGATGAGCGAATGGGCGCGGGCGTTCGGCGCCGCCGGGCGCACCGTCGCGCAGCTCCTGCTGACCCATCAGGACGTCGCCGAGCGCGTGCGGCGCGGCAACGCGATTCACACGATCCAGACGCTGCTCGAAGCCGGCGTCATTCCGATCGTCAACGAGAACGACACCGTCGCAGTCGAAGAGATCCGCATGGGCGACAACGACGTGCTCTCTTCGCTGGTGGCCGGAATGGCGCAGGCACAGCTCCTCGTGATCCTGAGCGACGTGGCCGGCGTGCTCACCGGCGATCCGCGCAAGCGCCCCGACGCCCAGCTCATCCCGCTTATCACCGATCCCGACGCCGGGATGCGCGGGCTGGTGGCCGACAGCGCAGGCCCGCTCGGAAGCGGCGGGATGGCGACCAAGCTCAAGGCGGCGCAGCAGGCGGCGCGCGCGGGAATCGCGGTGATTATCGCTCCGGGGCGCACGGAACGGGCGCTCGCCACCGCGCTCGATCCGGCGCTCGAGTGCGGCACGTTGATTCTGCCGGCGCGCACGCGGCTTAGGAGCCGCAAACATTGGATCGCCTTCGCGCTCAGGCCCGCCGGTGCACTGACGGTCGATCGCGGCGCCGCCGAGGCGCTGCGATCCAAGGGTCGCAGCCTCCTGCCCTCGGGTATCCGCGAGGTCGCGGGCGAATTCAAAAGCGGCGATTGCGTGAGCCTGCTCGATAACGAAGGCGTCGAATTCGGCCGCGGACTGGTCAATTATCCCGCCGCCGATATACTGAAGGTGAAGGGGCGGCGCTCTGTCGATATTTCGCGCACGCTCGGCTACAAAGTCGCCGACGAGATCATCCATCGCGACAACTTCGCGCTGCTCGAAGAACTGGCGTGAACCGCTGCTGACGTGAGCCTCGAAACCGAAACCCTCGAAGCACTAAAGCGCGCGCGCGCCGCCGCCCGCACGCTGGCGCTCAGCCCGACGGCGCAAAAAAACCGGGCGCTCGCCGCGCTCGCCGCGATGCTGCGCGATGAGCGCGGCGCGATCCTGGCCGCGAACACCCGGGATCTCGAATGCGCGCGCGATCTCGGGATGGCCGGAGCGTTGGTCGAGCGCCTCACGCTCAACGACGCGCGGATCGAAGCGATGGCCCGCGGCGTCGAGGAGGTCGCGGCCCTGCCCGACCCGGTCGGCGAAGTGATCGCAGGCTGGCGGCGGCCCAACGGGCTCGAGATTTCGCAGGTCCGTGTACCGATCGGCGTAATCGCGATCATCTACGAATCGCGGCCCAACGTCACCGTCGACGCCGGCGTGCTCGGGCTCAAAGCGGGTAACGCGGTGGTCCTCCGCGGCGGCAAAGAGGCGCTTCACTCCAACGCCTTTCTCGCGGGGCTGATTGGGCGCGCGCTCGAGAGCTCCGGTATGGCGCGTGACGCTCTGAGCTTCATCGGCAATCCCGACCGCGAGGTAATCCAGATTCTGAAGCGCCATCCCGAGGCGATCGACCTGATCATTCCGCGCGGCGGCAAGGCGCTCAAGGAAACGCTCGCGGGATCGGCCGTCCCGCTGCTGCCGCATTTCGACGGGCTCTGCCATACCTACGTCGATCGCGCCGCCGATCTGAAGATGGCCGAAGAGATCTGCTTCAACGCCAAGTGCAGCCGGCCCGCGGTGTGCAACGCGATGGAAACCCTGCTGGTGCATCGCGAGGCCGCGCCGCGCTTTCTGCCGCCGCTGGCCGCGCGAATGCAACGTGCGGGCGTCGAGCTGCGCGGCTGCGCGCGCGCCAGCGCTATCGTTCCGGAGGTGAAGCCCGCCGCCATCGCCGACTGGGACACCGAATTTCTCGACCTGGTCCTCGCGGTCAAGGTTGTCGATTCGCTCGACGAGGCGCTCGCCCATATCGCGCGCCACGGCTCCGGCCTCGCCGACGCGATCGTGACCGGCGACCGCGACGCCGCGCTCCGCTTTCAACGTGAAGTCGATTCGGCGACCGTGTACGTCAATGCCTCCACGCGCTTCACCGACGGCTTCGAATTCGGCTTCGGCGCCGAGACCGGAATCTCGACCAATCGGCTGCACGCACGCGGCCCGATGGGTCTGCGCGAACTGACCATCTACAAGTATCTCATCACCGGCAACGGACAGGTCCGCAACTGAAATTGGACGGCCCCGCCTCATGCGCGTAGGACTCCTCGGCGGCAGTTTCAATCCGATCCACTTCGGCCATCTGCGCTCGGCCGAGGAGGTGCGCGAGGCGCTTGGCCTCGACCTGGTCTATTTCGTGCCCGCGGCGATGCCGCCGCATAAATCGGCCGAGGGCCTCGCGCCGCCCGAGCATCGGCTGGCGATGGTGCGGCTTGCGACCAAGGGCAACCGCCACTTCATGGTTTCCGACGTCGAGATTCGGCGCGCCGGGCGCTCCTATACGATCGATACGGTGCGCCATTTTCTGGGCACTCTGCGCGCGCCGTCCACGCTCTACCTGATGATGGGCGCCGACACCTTTGCCGACCTCGACACCTGGAAGGAATGCGACGACCTGGCGCGGCTGTGCTCGATCGTGGTGCACGCGCGCCAGGAGAATGACGAGGGCCAGCCGACGCAAATCTCGCTTGCCGCAGTCAAACGCTTTGGTTACATTAAGCGAGACGATCATTACGTGCATCCGAACGGCCAGACGCTTTCTTTCGTAGCCACGACGAATTTTCCCGTCTCCGCCACGCTCATTCGCGAAAAGCTTCGCCACCGACTTTCGGTCCGCTACCTGATGCCGAACGACGTGGTCGACTATATTCAGCGGCACGGGCTGTACTGACGGCGCCAGTGATTTCCAGGGCAGCACCCCAAAAACCGATTTGCGCCGTTCCGCCCGCTTTCCAGTGGTCAGCTCGACTATTCCCTTGCGCGTGAATTCACACGAGAAGGCTATCGCCGCCGCGCAAGCGGCGCTGGAGAAGAAGGCGTACGACCTCGTCGTGCTCCAGGTCGAGCATCTGAGCTCAATCGCGGACTATTTCCTGATCGCGACCGGGCGCTCCGACGTGCAGGTGCGCGCGATCGCCCGCGGAATCGAGGAACGGATGGGCCTCGCCGGCGAGCACCCGCTGTCGATCGAAGGCACCAACCACGGCCATTGGGCGGTGCTCGACTTCAACGACATCGTCGTCCACGTTTTCTTCGAAGAAACGCGCGAGTTCTACCGCCTCGAGCGCAACTGGCTCGACGCCACCGAAGTCCCGCTGCCCGAACCGTATCGCACCCAGGCGCGCGATCTGCGCTTGCGGGCGAGCGGCTGAACGCAGTCCCTTCCAATCCAGTCCGCCAGAGATCGGCGGCGGCGGCGCGATAGCGCACCGCTCAAAGCGCGGCTTCGCGATGCTCCAGCAGAAACGGCAGTACCGCGGCGTTGAACTCCTGCGGCCGCTCGAGGTTCGGCAGATGGCCCGCGTTCTTGATGATCGTGAGGCGCGCGTCCGCTATCCGCTCGGCGATCGTGCGCGCCAGCGCCGGCGGCGTAAGCAGGTCGTCCTCGCCCACCACCACGTGCGCCGGAACACGGATCTTCTCCAACTCGATCTGCACCTCCGGCCTGGCGCTGCCCTGGATCGTCTTGATGTAGGATTGCTTGTGCAGCGCGCACATGCTTTCGACCACGCGCCGGAACGCCGCCGGCGGTGACGACTTGCCGACGAGCGAATGTGCGACGCCCTCGGCAATCTCCTTGAGCTCCTTGCCCGCGAGCAAGGGCTCCAGCCGCAGCCGGATGAACTCGCGCGACTGCTCGGGGCTGATATAGCCAAACCCGGGCAAGGTGTCGCACAGCGTCAGCGTCGCGACGCGCTCGGGAAAGAGCGTGGCGAAATCCATCGCGATGATACCGCCCATCGACAGGCCCACCAGATGCGCCTTGCGCGCGCCGAAGTGGTCGAGCACGCGCGCGAGGTCGCGGGCAAAGTCATGGAACTCGAGCGGCCCTTCGTAGTCGTCGCTCGATCCGTAGCCGCGTGCGTCCCACGACGCGGCGTGAAAATGGCGCCCGAACTGGGGAAGCTGGTCGTGCCAGTTGGTGCGATTGCCGCCGATCCCGTGCAGACAGATGACCAGTTTGCCTTCGCCGATATGATCGACGGCAATCCTGGGCGCGGGCGGGACGAGATCGGTATTCCACGGCGCCATCTGTGCCATTGCGAGCGGCTCCTTTCACGCGCGGCGCGAAGATTTTTCCGCGAGAATGCGCAGCTACGCGCCGATTGTGCGGCGTCCGCGCTGCTGCTGCAAGCGCTTTGGCGGGGCTTTCACTGCGCTCGATTCGCCTGTATCCGCGACGCCGCCGGCGCTAACATCCGGGTCATGGACCTCCGAGGAGCGCCGCGGCCCGTCGGCGAACAGTTTATCCGCAATCCTCAGGCGTTCGCGCGGATGTCCGCGCTGATGTCCTCCGACGCCGACGCCAAGTTTCTCCACTACCTGGTCTCGACTTCGGGGGTCGCGCGGACCGACCGCGTGCTTGACGTCGCGTGCGGGCCGGGAGCATGCGCGCGCGCATTTGCCGGGCGATGCCGCCACGTGGTCGGCCTCGATCCGTCGCCGGACCTGATCGCCGAAGCGCGGACGGAGGCGGAACGCGCAGGCGCGCGCAACGCGGAGTTCATGGCCGGCGAAGTCGAGCGGATGGGGTTCCGCGACTGCGCGTTCGACGCAGCCGTATGCCGCTTCGCGTTCCATCACTTCACCAATCCGGCGCGCGTGTTCGCCGAGATGGCGCGGGTGGTCGCGCCGCGCGGCTGGATGGTGGTGGTGGACGTGACAGCCTCGGAGGATCCGGCCAGGGCGGCGGCGCACAACGAACTGGAGCGGCTATGCGATCCGACGCATGTGCGAATGCTCGCCGCTTCGGAGTTCGAGCGCATATTCGCCGCCGCGGGTTTCAGCGTGGCGATGAAGATCGCGCGCCAATCGACCAGCACGGCCGAGCAATGGACGCGCTTCGGCGATCCGCCGCCCGAGAATCTGCCGCTTATTCGCGCGATGCTCGAAGAGGCGGTTGACGACGACCGTCCGGGGCTCGCGCTCCAGCGCGACGCCGGCACTATCCGGCTGATGCATACGAGCGTAAGTTTCGTGCTCGAGCGCTCGGCGCGAAAATCCTCCCGGTCGAAGAAGCGAACCGATGGAAGACGAGAGTGACAATCTGACTTCGGTGCAGCGCCAGTTTCGGCGCCAGGCCGAGGCCTGCTCGACCATGAAAGTGGTCACCGACCCGCGCATCCTCGATCACATGGTCGAGATCTCCGAGGTGCGGCCCGACTCGCGCGTGCTCGACGTCGCATGCGGTCCGGGATTCGTCGCGATGGCGTTCGCGCCGCGCTGCCAGAGCGTGCTCGGAATCGACGCCACCGACCGTTCGGGACTCAAGGTGCGGCGCGAGAACGGTCAGATCTGGTTCAGCCACACCGGCGTGACCTACGCGCTGGAAAAACCGATGCGCTAATGTGGTGTCCTGGAAGTAAGTTTCATCCGAAGATCTCAAGCCTGCGATTCCGAGCGCAGCAAGGAAACCCGGCTTCCACGAAAAACGAATGAAGATCCGGTATTCCTCGGTCGCTGACTCTCTCGCAATGACACCTCGACGCTTTCCCGGATAGGTAAGTTATTTGCGGGACATCACACTAGCGGGCGCGCGCTACGCCCGGCAGAGATAGACCGCCGCCGGGGCGCCGAGGATGGTCACCCGCCGCACCGACTCGACCCGCACAAGGCCGAGACCCAGGACCTCGCGCATCAGCATCCGCTCCGCCGTCAGCATCACCAGCCGCCCGCCCGGACGCACCACGCGCGCGAACTCCTCGAGCAGACGCGGATAGAGCCGGCGATTCTCGCCGTGCGAGCCATATTTCGTGCCCCACGGCAGATTGGTCACGAGATGGGTTGCGGCGCTGCTCCTGAGTGGCAGGCGCAGCGCGTCGCCCAGCGCGATACCGAGCGGCCGGTAACGCGGGCCGATATTTTCATGCGCGGCGGCGATCGCGCCGGCGTCGCGGTCGAACCCGGCCAGCATCGCGTAACGCCCGAGATGCGCGCGTTCGATGAGGATCGTACCCGCGCCGCACATCGGATCGACTATGCAGTCCTCAGCGCCCGGCGCGCTCAGCCATCCCAACGCCGCAGCGATTGAAGCGCGCAGCGATCCCGGCCGATGCGCGACCTTGTATTCGCGATGGCGCATCCGCTCGTCGAGGAGCCGCACGGCGAGAAACATCTCGCCGCCGAGCAGCGTCGCCCAGAACTCGACGTCGGCATCGTCGCCCGCGGGGCGCCACGAATGGTCGATGCGGTCGGCGATCCCGCGTTCGACGGCGCGCTGAAAATCGAGGCGGCGAAATTCATGCGCTCCGGCGATGCGCGCGATCACGCGAAAGCCGAGTCTTCGGCCCGCACGGCTCCCGGGTGTCATCCGCACCCGCGCCTCCAGAGCCTCTTCGACATAGGGCGCGTCGTGCGCCGCCGCGCGAACCTTGTCCAGCGTCGCGGGCGCCGTGCCGAGGCCGTCGCGATAGCCTGCGAGCGCGAACAAATCCTCTATCGTTCGCGCGGCGGCGAGCGGGTCGGGACGCGGCGCGCTGAAGATCGTCATCCCGGCGCGTTCGGGCACCGTCCGTCGCCCCAGCTCACGAACCGCGCGAGCGCGGCCACCCGGTCCCGCCGCGGCCGCTGCCAGGCAGAACGCTATCTCCTCCGCCGCGACACTCTCAAAGCCGGGCTGCGTGTGCGCGATGTAGATGTTCGAGGTGAGCCGTAGCGCGGGGCCTGACGGGACCGGAGCCGGGCGCTCTGCGAAACCCGCGGCCTTGCCCGATCTGACGAAGCCGCCGAACTTGGCCGCCTGCTTAATCGGTTTATTTACCGCCTTGTCGAATTTTTCAGGCTTCTCGAAGCGGCGAAAGCTGGCGGAGTTGACCGGCCCCGTTGAGCGCGGTTTGCGCTCGTGCGCGGGAGCTTTGGGCTTGTCGCGTCGGCGCCGGCGCTCGCCCGCGGCGCTCGAATCGCTCCTCGGCTGAGCAAGACGCCCGCGGCGGGAGTTGGGGGTGCGGCGCACCTAGCTCGCGGGCGCCAACCTGTGTGCGCGCCCCCTCATCGTGTTGTCCCTGAGTCCATGGATTGCTTCAGCTTCTATGTTTTCGCAGCCCGGATTTTCAAGGCCGGATTTATCGAGGCCTGACTTTTCAAGGGCGGATCGGACGCTCGAGGCTTCGATCCGCAACATATCAGAAACATTACTGAAACAAACCCGACTGCGGCGGCCTGCTTAATTCTGCCGCGAATGTGCGGCCAGGGTAGCGAACATCCTCGCATCCGCGGTAGAGGATTGAAGCGGGCCCAACGTACGTTTCTTTTGAGTGCTCTTTTGCGATGAGGCTTTATGCCCGACGATCGTGAGATCGGCACCGGTGGAAATTCGGACAGCGGTGGTTTTTCGATCGGCCTCGGTCTGACCAACGACTGCAATCTGGCATGCGCACACTGCTACCGCGACACGGATCGCATCGATCGGCTTACGCTCGATGAGGTTCGGCGGATTTGCGACAGCGTGCCGGTTCGCTCGGTAAACCTGGGGACCGGCGAGAACGGGCTCCATCCGGACTTCCGCGCGATCCTGCGCTATCTGCACAGCCGCGGTATCAGGACCGCCTTGACTTCGAACGGGTACAGCGCGGCGGTACTGAACGATGCGGAGATTGGATGGCTGGCCGACCTCGAATTCTCGCTCGACTTCGCAACCGAGGCGGAACAGGATTCCTGGCGCGGCGCCGGCAACTGGCGGCTGGTCGTCGAGCAAACCGCACGGGCGCGGCAGCTGGGAGTTGCGGTCACGATCGTGGCCGTCATGATGCGAACCAACTATGAGAAGCTGGCCGACCTCGGATCGCTGGTCATCAGCCTTGGCGCCAACTTCCGCGTAAATGTCTATCAGCCGGTCAAAACCGACGCGTTCTCGCTCAATTACGATCAGTTTTGGGCGGGGTTCCGGCGGCTGTTCGAGTCCTGCCCGCTCGCCGTCTGCAGCGAGCCGATCGTGCGCGCGCTCCTCGGATTTGAAGTTCGCGCAGCCGGCTGCGGGCGCACGACAATCCGAGTGACGCCAAAAGGCGACGTTCTCCCCTGCGTGTACTCGAGCAAGCGCGGCCTGGGACTGGCCGAGCTGGAAAGATTGGGCTCCGCGGTTATCGACTCGCCGGCCTTTCGAGAACTGGATTCGATCCCGCGGTTCTGCCGCGATTGCCGTTTCGTCGAGGTTTGCCGCGGCGGCTGCGCCGGCCGCCGGCGGTTGCGCGGAGGATTGGAGATGCCGGACGAATTCTGCCCGTTCGTTCACGGAAAGCCGCTGCCCGATCTGACGAGCCGCTCCGGAAGCCGTCGGCAGTTCTCCAAGAGCGCGAGCGCCTGCACCACCGTATTCAGCGCGCAGGAGCAAAGCTGAGCCGATGGTAGAACTGAGGATCAGGGTCTTTCGGTCGTGCGTGGAACGCAAAACGAACACGAATGGTTCGTGTCGTGTCTTGTCTTAGATGTCGGATTCTCTCACGTCGAAATCTGACGAGGCGTTATTGCCAATGAAAAAAATCATCGTGAGCAGCGCCGGTGGAAATTTCGCGCCCAAAGACGGACCCATTCCCGAGCCGGGCCGCGGCTACGCGAGAATCAAGGTTCAGGCCTGCGGCGTCTGCCATAGCGACGCGCTGACCAAGGACGGCTCGTTTCCGGGAATAGTCTATCCTCGGACTCCCGGCCACGAGATCGCCGGGGTCATCGATGCGCTCGGGCCGGATGCCGATCCATGGAAGGTCGGCGACCGGGTCGGAGTCGGATGGCATGGCGGACACTGCGGGATATGCGAGTCATGCCGGCGCGGCGATTTCATAACCTGCGCAAAACTGCAGATTCCGGGTATCAGTTACGACGGCGGCTATTCGGAGTATGTATCCGTGCCCGTCGTGGCGCTGGCCCGTATTCCCGGCGCGCTGACTCCGGAAGAAGCGGCGCCCCTGATGTGCGCAGGCATCACCACCTTCAATGCTCTGCGCCACAGCGGCGCGCGCCCCGGCGACCTTGTCGCAATCCAGGGCATCGGCGGCCTTGGCCATCTCGGAATCCAATTCGCAAGCAAATCCGGTCTGGCCACGGTCGCGATCAGCAGAGGAGAACAAAACAGGGAGCTCGCGCTGAAGCTGGGAGCGCGCGTGTATATCGACGCCAGGTCGCAGGACGTCGCCAAGGAATTGACCGCATTGGGCGGCGCGCGCGCGATTCTGGCGACCGCTCCCGACGGCAAAGCGATGGGAAGCCTGGTCGACGGACTCGGCGTCGATGGCACGTTGGTCACCATCGGCGTCAGTTTCGAGCCGATGTCGGTGTCGTCGTCGCAGCTCCTGATGGCGCGCAAGTCGATATTGGGCTGGCCTGCCGGAACTGCCAAAGATTCGGAGGACACCCTCAACTTCGCGGCGGCCAATGGGGTGCGAGCCATGATCGAAACCTTCCCGCTGGAGCGAGCCGCCGATGCCTACGAGAGCATGATGTCCGGCAAGGTGCGGTACCGGGCGGTTTTGCAGATGTGATGGCCGCGAGTTCCGCACATTATAACGAATGCCATTGGCGGGTGCAGGTGCTCTATGCAGATGCTCAAAGACGTGCTGCAACAGGCGGAACGTGACGGAGTGGCGGTTGGCCATTTTAATTTTTCGGATCTGACGGCCTTCAATGCGATCGCAGCAACCGCCCGCGCATTGAATCTGCCGGTGATGGTTGGAGTATCCGAAGGCGAACGCGCATTCGTCGGCGTTCGCCAGGCCGCCGCACTGGTGAAAAGTGTCAGAGAGGAATACGGTCAGGCGATTTTCCTTAACGCAGACCACACTCATTCGCTAGCGAAGGCGGAAGAAGCGGCCAAAGCGGGATTCGACGAAATCATCTTCGACGGTTCCGCGCTGCCCTTCGAGCGAAATGTCGCCGAGACAAAACGCGCGGTCGAGGCAATCAAATCGCTCCACCCGGCGATCCTGGTCGAGGGCGAGATCGGATGGATCGGCGCCTCCTCGGAAATTCTCGACAAGGCTCCCGAGGGTACAGGCGTGCTGACCACGCCCGAGGAAGCACGGCAGTTCGTCGCTGCGACCGGCGTCGATGTGCTCGCGCCGGCCGTCGGCAATATGCATGGGCTGCTGGAGAGTATGGTTCACGGTGAAGCCGAGAAGCGTTTGGACATTGAGAGAATCGCGCAAATAAAAGCCGCGGCCGGCGTCTTCATGACTCTGCATGGGGGTTCCGGAACCCGCGATCAGGATTTTCAGCAGGCGATCAAGGCCGGCATGGTTATCGTCCACGTCAATACCGAATTGCGTCTCGCCTGGCGACGCAGCCTCGCGAACTCCTTGCAGGCTCATCCGCGAGACGTCGCACCATATAAACTCCTACCCGAAGTGGCCGAAGCCGTCGGCAACGTGGTACAAAAACGCTTGCGCCTGTTCACTTCCATCGGCCACGAGCATCGGGTATGAGGACGGCGTTGAAAGTTGACGCAAATTCGCAAGTTCGTGATTCCGATGCCAAGCCATGCTGACCAGGTCAAAACTTCCCGCCGCAGGACCCGGGGCTGTGCTGACGATCCTGAGGATCGCCCTCGGCGCGCTCTTCGGGTCAACGTTCTTCGAAAACCTTTGGAAGGGTTTATATACTCCCAAAGGTTATGCATCGCTGATTGACTCGTATATCAAGTACGGGCACGCACCGGCGGTCTGGAAGGCGGTGATGGCATCCGCCGCAGCGCACGCGGCCGTGAGCGCGCCGCTGCAGGGAATTCTCGAATCCACCCTGGCGATCTTACTGATAATAGGCCTCTTCACCCGGCCTGCCGCGTTTGTAGCCTTCGCCTTTCTCACCGGGCTCTGGATGTCGGAGTGGGGACTCGGGTGGATATGGGAGCTGCTGACGCCGATGATCGTCGCAGCTTCGCTGGCTCTCGGACCTTCGGGTGAGTATCTGGCCGCCGATGCGGCATTGGCGAAGCGATGGCCGCGCCTTGTAATCTGGTAGGGTCATGCGCGTCTCGGTGGTCATTCCCACCTACAACGAAGCCCAATCCATCGGCCGGGTTCTGGCCGATATTCCGCCGATGGTAGCGGAAGTGCTGGTCGTCGATAGCGATTCGAGCGACGGAACCGCCACGGTCGCGCGCGAAATGGGCGCCAAGGTTTTGCGGGAGCCGCGCCGCGGCTATGGGCGCGCGTGTCTGACCGGGCTTGCCGCGGCAGATGCTCCGGATGTGGTTGTGTTTCTCGACGGAGATTACAGCGACCGGCCCGCCGAGATGCCGCTGCTACTCGAACCGTTGCGCCGCGGCGTCGCGGACATGGTTATCGGCTCACGACTCGCCGGTGAGCGGACGCGCGGTGCGCTGCCCTGGCATGCGGTTTTCGGCAATCGCCTTGCGGCATCGCTGATCGCGCTTTTGAGCGGCGTACATCTGAGCGACCTGGGCCCTTTTCGCGCGGTGCGCTACGAAGCGCTGATCG
>DASXMQ010000256.1:0-4433 GCA_036495625.1 Binataceae bacterium (SeqCode)
CGTCCTTACCTAAGCGCTTGGCGTCCACCGCCGCGTGATAGCCCAGGATGATTCCGCCGTCTTCGAGCTTCTTTACGCGCTCGATGACCGACGGCGCCGACAACCCCACCTGCTCGCCGAGCTTGACGTGGGCGATTCTCCCGTGATCCTGCAGAATTGACAGGATCTGGAGGTCGATGGCGTCGAGTTCGGGAGCTTCCCCGCCTGATTTCATAAGGAAAACCTCACTCCGAGCTGTTGAATTTATCAGACTACGAGACCGTGTCAAACGTTTATTAGGTCAGAATGTGAACTTAATCGTGTTTCCGAAGGATTGAGATCGGCACTCCTTAAGAATCACCATTGATGGGCACCTCTTGAACCTCTTTTGTAAATGATTTTGGCCCTGGATGCCACGAAACTATAAAGCTGAATAAAGCTGATGCCTAAATACGTCCATCTTAGTAGAGGATGGCCCAAATCCTGCTTGCCTGTGTATAGAGGAGATGACCACGAGCGAAAGTTTCATCTGACGCTTTACGGGCGTGTTAAATTTCGTGTACAAGGGCCAGAACCGATGAGACCGGTCAAAAACAGCTACGCAAATCCACGACAGATGCGCTCTACAGGATCCTGGAGTAAGCGGATATAACCGCCTTCGCGACGATGGCCGAGTCCTGTATCGACATTGCCCAGAATCTGTCCGCCCTGCTCTGCGATCCGATCTTTTATGGCGCCGGCGTACCGAAGGGCGACGACCGGCCGGTCCTTTTGATCCCCGGGTTCTTCGCCGGCGATTGGTCACTCTCGGTGCTGTCGCGATGGTTGTCGCGAGTCGGTTACCGTCCGTATCTGTCGGGAATCGACTGGAACGTGGGATGTCCCGACGAAAAGTCGGAACGGCTCGGATGGCGCATCGCGCGCATCACGGATGAATGCGGAATGCCCGCGGTGGTAATCGGGCACAGCCTCGGCGGCGTATTGGCGCGCGCGCTCGCGGTCAAATTTCCCGCGCGGGTCCATCACGTGGTGACGCTCGGATCGCCGTCGCAGATCTCATGGAGCGCCGTCCGCCCGCGCTATCGGCCGGCGATCCGGGGCTTCCAGGCATTGTGGCAAGCATTCAACAACCGCCCAGCGCAATGCGGAACGGATCAATGCGAGTGCCACTTCGGAGTTGCCGTCAGTTCGCAGTTCCCGCGCGGGGTAAAGCTCAGCTCGTTCTACACGCGCACCGACGAGGTTGTTGACTGGCGCGCCTGCGTCGATCCCGAGGGCGACAACTACGAGGTCCCCGGCGGCCACGCCGGTATGGCCGTGAACCGCGAGGTTTACCGTTTGCTCGGCGTTATCCTGGCTGCGGAAAGGCCTGAGTTCAGGTCCGCCACGTCTGCGAGGTCCGCGTCGGCGGACGTGTAGGCTCCGTTAGTATTCGCTGGAACGGGCGGCGCGCCGAATCCGGAGCGTCTCGCGCCCGTAATCCCGGTCCGCCCGTCATTTCGCCTCGCGATGCGATTGCTTGTGGGGCTGAGCGGGCGGCGTGCCCGGATAATGATTGGCCATCCACACCAGCAGGGCAAAAATGGCTGCGAGCGAGCTGAAGAACATTCCCATCAGGATTGCTCGCCGCACACGCTTGACGTGCGGGCTTAGCGGACGGAGCCGCTTCGCGCGGCCCGTGACCGGCACGTTCGCCGGATCTTTCAGGTCCGCGAGCATCTCGGCGGTGCTCTGGTAGCGGTTGCGCGGCGAGCGTTCGATCGCGTGCAGGATGACTTCCTCGAGATGCGGGTCGATCTCGGGCATGAAGGCGCTCGGCGGCTGCGGATCCTCGCTCGCCTTCGCCCGCATCATCGCGTAAACGCTGTCGCCTGAAAACGGCAGGTTCCCAGTGACCATCTCGAACAGTATCGTGCCCAGCGCATAGACGTCCGTGCGAGCATCGCCGTGGCGTCCGCTGACCTGTTCGGGCGCCATGTAGTCGGGTGTGCCGAGGGTGGTCTTGAGTCCCGACCAGGTGAGCCGGCGCGCCGACTCGTCGAGTGCGATCCCGAAGTCCATCAGCTTGAGCTTGCCGTCGGCGGTGATCAGCGCGTTTTCGGGCTTGAGGTCGCGATGAATGATGCCGTTGCGGTGCATATAAACCATCGCCTCGCAGATCTGGCGGGCAAATTCGAGCGCGCGTTCCGTCGCGAACGGCTGCTGCTCGCGCATGATCGCGCGCAGCGAGATGCCGTCAACGTACTCCATCACGATGTACATCCGGCTGCGGTGCCGCGGGGCCAGCACCTTGATGACGTTGGGATGGTCGAGGCGGCGGCCGATCTCCTCCTCGCGCTGGAAGCGACGGTAGAAAACCACGTCGCTTTCGAACTGCAGGTAGGGAACCTTGATCGCGACCGTGGCGCCGCTCAGACGGTCGTGGGCCTTGAAGATCGACGCCATGCCGCTGCGCGCGATGAGTTCGGTGAGGTCGTATTGGTCGAGCTTCTCACCCGCGCTTACTTCGCGCATCATTGGCAAAGCCTGTCCTCGCAACACATGGCCGCGGACGCTAACACCGCCGCGGCGGCCTCCGCAACGCGTCCGGCGGCTCGCCCGCGGCGGCGCCGCGCGAAGCGGGCGCGAGCGCAATCAACGCGCCCGCGCAAGAATCCTCCTGAGCCGCGCAAGCAGGCCCACGCCGCCGGCGCCTTTCTCGAATGGCGTTACGCCGTTCATCGCAAAGACCGCGGCGGTTACATTGTCGTCGCTGCCGCGCGCATTGGCCGCCCCGATGAGCGCCTTGCAGGCCGCGGCTGCGTCGCCCGCGCGCATCAGGCGCCGCAGCTCGCGCTCTTCGAGCACGTTGTACAGCCCGTCGCTGCAGAGCAGAACGCGGTCGCCCTGCAGCAGCGGCATCGAGAAGCGGCCCACCGACACGATCAACTCGCGGCCGAGGGAGCGGCTGAGCATCGAACGCTCCGGATGATTGCGCGCGTCGGCCGCGTTCATCAGGCCCATCCGTACACGTTCGGCGACGACGGTATGGTCCCGGGTCATCTGCCGGATGCGCCCGCGGCGCGCGAGATACACGCGGCAATCGCCCACGTGCGCTGCGCAGAGCCGGCCATTCTCGACCGCCGCCGCGGTCAACGTCGTGCCCATCAGGCGCAGCGCGGAGACCGCGCTCGCACGCTGATGAATCTCGATGTTGGCGCGCTGGACGGCGCGGTGGAGCCGGAGCGCCGCGCCCCATTCGCGCGGGCTTTCGCGATAGGCGTCGAGCGTGACCTCGACCGCCATCCGGCTGGCGATCTCGCCGCCGGCGTATCCGCCGATACCGTCGGCGACCACGAACACCGCGGCTCGCGGCTCTTCGATGAAGTAGCCGCAGGCATCCTGATTATCGGGCCGGTCGGCGCCGGCGTCGGAAAGCACCGCGAGGTCGAAACTCTGCGGCCCCGAGTCCGGAGAGCCCGGACGGCTCACCGGGTCCGGCCCGCTCCGATCGGACATGCGCCGCTCAGTCGCTTCGCTGCACCGGGCCGCGGCCCATCGGCGCGGCCGGCGCGCGCTCTTGTACGCGCCTTTTGAGAGCGCCAGGCCAGGCGGCGAAAGGAAATCATTCCTTTCGCGCGCCGAGCAATTCCTTCTCGGCGCTCAGCCAATCGGCGAGGTCATCGCCGTGAGCGCCACCGCGCGCGAGAAAGAATTCGTAGGCGCGCACGCGTATGCTCTCGATGTTCACTGCGCCGTTCGATCCGCCATTGGCCGCGCGCGTATGCTCCAGCGCGTTGGATTTCTGTATTGCTGCTGCGCCTTCTTTTGCTGCATTCCTGGTCCGTCGGCGCGTAGTTGTTCCAGTCCCCTTTCTAATCGTAGCCATCTCTTTCAAAAAACCTCCTTGAGAGAGACGTTCGCCTGTTACGACAAGCCCAGTGTATATCGTTAAACCGCGTTAGCCGAGATTTTGCGGGCATCGGTTGTCGTTCTGCGTCTTGGCGCGGCGCCGAAAAAGAAGATGGGGCCGCTTTGCAAAAGAAGCGGCCGTCCGTTCCCGCTATGGAGTCCGGACGGCCGCTTAAAAGGCATCGTTACGGTTTTAACTGGACCGGCGAAGACGCGGGGACCGCGGGGCGCCGGACGCCACAAGTTGCTTAGAAAATCACGCCGGTTTCGATCAGGCCGCGAACCTGCGAGTTGTTGTTGCCCTCCTTGCCAAACACCGCTCCGGGCGCGTAGCTGTTCGCCTGCACGTAAGAGACCTCGCCGCGGAAGAAAAACTGGTTCCACTGAAAGGTCGGCGTCAGCGTCAGCGACCAGGCGTCGCTGCCGACCCCATAGAGCAGATTCGCGGCGCTGCCCGGGGGCGAGTTTTCATTCCCCGTGGTTCCGATATATTCGCCGCGCGCGGCCACCGAGAGCTTGTCGGTGATGGCGTAGCTCGCCAGGATCGCGCCGCTGAGCGTCTG
>DASXMQ010000257.1:0-14490 GCA_036495625.1 Binataceae bacterium (SeqCode)
GATCGCCGCCGAACGCATCGGCGAGGAGACCGTGGCGATCATGACCGGCGGCTGCGCCGGCCGCGGACTTGAGCTGATGCGCGAGAGCGGATTGCTCGAAGTCGTGATGCCTGAAGTGCTGCCGATGATCGGATGCGCACAGCCGGAGAATTTTCATCCCGAGGGCGACGTGTACCGCCACACCTGGCTTGCGCTCTCGATGCTGGAGGCGGGATGCGCCGAGACGCTTGCCTTCGGCGTGCTGCTGCACGACGTCGCCAAGCCGCAGTGCCGCGCGGAGAGCGGCGACAAGGTCACGTTCTACGGACACACCGAGCAGGGCGCGGAGATGGCCGAGGGGATCATGCGGCGGATGCGCCGCTCGCGCTTCGTGCAGGAGCGCGTCGCCTATCTCGTGCGCAATCATCTGCGGCTCGTGATGGCGCCGCGGATGCGCCGGGCCACGCTCAGGCGGATGCTCGCCGAGGACGGCTTCGGCGAATTGCTCGAACTCTCGCGCCTGGACGCGCTCGCCTCGAGCTCCAACCTGGGTTTCTATTATTTCTGCGCGCGCGCGCTCGCCACGACGGGCCGCGAAGAGATTCGCCCGCCGCGCCTGCTCGGCGGCGACGATCTTATCGCGATGGGCTTCGCGCCGGGACCGCAGTTCAAATCGATCCTGAAAGATGTCGAGGATCAGCAGCTCGACGGTGCGCTGGCCTCGCGCGACGAGGCGCTGGATTACGTGCGCGCCCGCTATGGCCCGCCGCCTGCCTGAGCGCCGACGCGCCGCAGATGCTCGCCGCCCACAACGTCACCCGCCGCTTCGGTTCGCTGCTCGCGCTCGACGGCGTCGATTTCGCCGCCCGTGCGGGCGAGATCGTGGCGCTGCTCGGCGAGAATGGCGCGGGCAAGACTACGCTGATGAACATCCTGGCGGGTCGGCTGCGCCCGGACGCGGGTTCGATCGAGCTCTTCGGCCGTCCGCTTCTCCCGGGCTCGCCCGCCGCCGCGCTGGCGGCCGGCGTCGCCGCCGTGCATCAGAGCCCAATGCTGTTCGAGCGGATGACGTGGGAGGAAAATCTCGCGCTCGGCGGCTTTGGCGGCGAGAAGGCGCGCGCGGGCCGCGAAGGGTTAACGATAAATCTGAATCGAGTCGCCATGCGTGCGGCCGCGATGGCGGCGGAATTGGGGTTCACCCTGCCGCCGCCGGGGACGCGGATGGAGCGGCGCTCGATGGCCGAGCGGGTGCGGATGGAAGTCCTGCGCGCGCTGAGCTTCGAGCCGCGCGTGCTCATCCTCGACGAGCCGACCGGCCTGCTCGCGCCGGGCGAGCTGGCCGCCTTCCTCGACCTGCTCGCCCGCCTGCGCGCCGAGGGCCGGATCGTAATCCTGATCACGCACAAGCTCGCCGAAGCGCTCGCCGTCGCCGACCGCATCACGGTGCTCCGCCGCGGCCGCGTCGTCGCGCGCCGCGTCCGCGGCGAGGCGACCGAGGACGAACTTGCCGTCCTGATGATCGGCGGGCTTGCCCCGGCGTTCAAAGCCGCGCCGGCCGCGCCTCACGCCGGGGCGGCGGCCGAGACGCAAACTCTGCTCGAAGTGAGGGATCTGCTGGTCGAGCGCGACGGATGGCGCGCGCTCGACCACGTGAATCTAAAGATCGCGGCGGGCGAGATCGTCGGGATAGCGGGGGTTGACGGCAACGGCCAGAGCGAGCTGGTCGAGGCGCTGGCCGGCGTGCGCCGCCCCGCGAGCGGGTTGATTCGGGTCGCTCCGAGGGTGGGCGTGGAAGAGCATCGCGACCGCGACGCCGGCGCGATCGCGGTGATCCCGGAGAATCGCGACCTCGACGGCCTGATCCTTGAAATGCCGCTATGGGAAAACCTGATGCTCGCGCGCCCGCTTTTGGCGCGCGCCTGTGAGGGACGCCGCGGATGGCTCAGCGCGTCGCGCGCGATCGCGCTCTGCGCGGACTTGCTCGAGCGATTTCGCATCCGCGCCGCCGGTCCGCAGGCGCTCGCGGCCGGGCTTTCCGGCGGCAATCGCCAGCGCCTGTGCGTGGCGCGCGCGCTCGAAAGTCGCCCGCGCGTGCTGGTCGCGCACAACGTCAGCCGCGGGCTCGACCTCGCGGCCGCGGCAGAAGTGCATCGGATGCTGGCGGCGTTTGCCGCCGAGGGCGGCGCGGTGCTGCTCGTTTCGAGCAATCTCGACGAGCTGATCGCGCTCAGCAGGCGGCTCTGCGTGATCAGCCGCGGACGCCTGCGCGCGGTGGAGGCGGGCGAGCACGATCCGGCGCGGCTCGGGCTGCTGATGGCCGGCGCAGAGTAGCGTTCCTAGCGCTTGAGGTGCTCCAACTCGAGCGTAAAACCGATCGATTGCGCCGTCAGGCCTTCGCCCTGGCTTTCCTGATGCGTCGCCTTGACCGGGCCGACGCCCGGCGCGAGCCAATAGTAGTCCTCGACGCTTACATCCTCGCCGCCCGCCACCATTCGCACGCCGAAATTGACGCCCGGCGCGCGCGCCGTTCCTTTCGCAGTCGAGGCGAGACCGGTGCTGCGGACCCGGATGCATCCGCTGAAAGTTCCGGCGGGCACGGAGACGTTGTCGTTGACGCTCTCGATCCGGGTGGCGGCGTCGTACACGGTGCCGTCGAAGGTGCGGTCCATCTCGCGCCAGCTGGTGCCCGCCGCGATCGGCAGTTTGATCACGTAGGAATGGTCGTTCAGCCGCGAGTCTAACCCGTTGCTTTCGTCGATCGCGACGTGGCGGATTCCCTGGCCGTCGTCGGCGTAGAATTCGGTGTAGGTCTTGTCGCCGCCGGTGTTCAGCTGCGGGGTCGCATTGAAGCCGAAGACCTGGCGCGGCGCCTGGTTAGTCGTGGCCAGCTCGCCCGTGGCGCCGGTCGAGCTCGTGAAGCGAAACGTCCATACCATCCCGGACTTCAGCGGAAAGTAGTACCCAAGCTGGCCGCGCGCGCGCGTACATCCGCCCGCCGCCATCGCGGCCAATGCCGCCGCCGCCACCAATGTGTTCGCCAGTTTTCCCTTCATGTCGTCTCCGCTTCTCGGCAAAGGTTCTTGCGCGCGCGCCGGCGCGGGTCAAGCCGTCTCGCCGGGCGCGTTTCGCCTTGACTGCTATCGGCACGCAAGCCTAGCTTACATTTAAATAGCGGCGAATCGTGCGGATCGATCGACGGAGAGGCGGCGAAATCCATGAATGGCGTTCACGATCTGGGCGGGATGCATGGCTTCGGGCCGGTTGTCCCGGAGCAGAACGAGCCCGTCTTTCATTCCGACTGGGAAAAGCGAATGTTCGCGATGGCGCTGGCCGCGATGGGACGCCGCGTGTGCAACGTGGACGAGTTCCGGCGCACGATCGAGCAAATGCCGCCCGCCAGCTACCTCGCCGGAAGCTACTACGAAAAATGGCTTCACGCGCTCGAAGCGCTGCTGGTCGAGAAAGGCGTAGTCACTCGCGAGGAGATCGCCGCCGGACACGCCGCCTCGCCCCGAGACGCCGAGGCGACCGGGCCGCTCGCCAACGGCGGCTGGGTGGAGTCGTTCGACAGTTCCGCGGTCAAGCTGCGCTTCGACAAGAGCTACAAACCCCGCTTCAAGGTCGGCGACCGCGTGGTCGCCCACAATTGCAATCCCGAGCATCACACGCGTCTGCCGCGTTACGCGCACGGTAAGCGCGGCGTCATTCGCCACGATCACGGCGTCTTCGTCTTTCCCGACACGCACGCCCACGGCAAGGGCGCCAAGCCGCAGCATGTTTACACGGTGGCGTTCGAGGCCGAAGAGCTATGGGGCCCCGATCGCAACGAGCGCGCGTCCGTTTACCTGGATTGCTGGGACGACTATCTCGAGCGCGATCGCACTGCCGCCGCGAAACCCGCGTCGAAATCCGCCGCGAAACCCGTGGTGAAGGCGCGCGCCGCCAAACCGGCCGCCAGGCCGGTCGGCAAGCCAGCCGCCAAGTCCAGGCCGCGAGCGCGCGCGGCCGCCAAAAAAGGACGCAAACGATGAGCGACGCGCACGACCATCACGACGGGCACGATTACCACAACGCTCCGCTGTCCGAGCCGGCCCAGCGCGTCAAGGCGCTGGAGCAGTTGCTGATCGAGAAGGGATTGGTCAATCCGCAGGCGCTCGACGAACTGATCGATAACTACGAGCGGAAAGTGGGCCCGCGCAACGGCGCCCGCGTGGTCGCGCGCGCCTGGACCGATCCCGACTACCGTAAGCGCCTGCTCGCCAACGCTGCGCAGGCGATCGAGGAGCTTGGCTTTCCGCCAGGTCCGCAGGGCGAGCACATGATGGCGCTCGAGAATACGGCGCGCGTGCACCATCTCGTGGTTTGCACGCTCTGCTCGTGCTACCCGTGGTCGGTCCTGGGATTGCCGCCGGTGTGGTACAAGAGCACGGCTTACCGGGCGAGCGCGGTGAACGATCCGCGCGGGTTGCTGAAGGGATTCGGGCTCGACGTCGGCGACAAGGAAGTGCGCGTGTGGGATTCCAGCTCCGAGATGCGCTATTTCGTGATTCCGGAGCGTCCCGCCGGCACCGAGCACCTCACCGAGGACGAGCTTGCCGATCTCGTCACGCGCGATTCGATGATCGGTACGGGACTCCCGAAATCTCCCGCGCGGAGCGCGCGCCGCACCGGCGCGTCGAAGTGACCCGCGCCCCACGGAGCATATCGAGTGTCAGCCAAGCCCGACGCACAGAAGACCGCACCGGATAAGACCGCCGCAGATCTGATCGCGGCTGCCCGCGCGCTGGCTCCCCAAGCCGCCTTCGGCGAGCCGTGGGAGGCGCGCGCCTTCGCCGTCGCGGTCGCGCTCTGCGAGGCGGGACAGTTCCGATGGGCGGAGTTCCAGCAGAGCCTGATCGACGAGATCGCCGCGGCGGAGAGAGCCGGCGCCACGACCGCCGGCGGCGCTGATTACTACCGTCATTGGCTGAGCGCGCTTGTCCGGCTGCTCGACGCCAAGGGAATCGTCGGCGGCGCGGAGCTCGGTCGGCGAATCGCCGAGGTCGGTCCGCCGCCGCCCGCGCAGGATCCGCGCGGCGCCCATCGGCACGGACAGAACGGGTAGAAAGAAAGCCGCACGCGCACTGCGGCGGACGCCGAGCTATAGACGATGTACCGTTACCTGGTTGGTGCGATTGTCGCAGCGCTGGTTGCTGGGCTGCTCGGATGGCGTTGGTATCAGCAGCAGCAGGCCGAGCATCAGCACGACCAGGCGCAGATCGGCGATCTCTCCGCCCGTATCAGCCAGCTCGAGGCGCAGAACAAGCAGATCAATGCGGACCTCGCCAAGGTGCAGGGCGAGGAGCAGCGGCAGGTAACCGAAAACGACTTGCTGACCAAGGTGCTGGAGCAGGCCAAGCTGACCGGCAAGATTCCCGACAAGCTCCCCTATCCGCCCAAGTGACGGCGCGCGCGCGTCCGCTTACTTTTCTTCCGGCGCGATGGCGAATCGATGCCATTCGGCCAGGTAAGCGAGCGAGCGCTGGTTCGGCATCCGGTCGAGATAGACTTCGCCGTTCAGGTGGTCGGTCTCGTGCTGGACGACGCGGGCGTGGAAATCGCTCGCGATAAAATCCAGCGCTTCGCCGTGCCGCCCCAGCGCGGTCACGCGCACCTGCCTGTAGCGCGGCACCCGCCCGCGCATCTCCGGGATACTGAGGCATCCTTCCCAATCCTCGACCGCCGTGCGCTCGAGGATTGTAACTTCAGGGTTGACGAGAAAGGTGAGCGGCACTGACGGCATCTCCGGGTAGCGCGGATGATGTTCGACCTCGAGCACGGCGACCCGCAGCGGCAGATGGATCTGCGGCGCGGCGAGCCCCACGCCGGCGTACTCGCGCATCGTGTCGACCATGTCGTCGAGCAGGCGCTGGAAGTCGGGCGTGCCGATCCGCTCGGGCGCGACCGGCTGCGCCGTAGCACGCAGCACCGGATAACCAAGACGGGCGACTTTCAGAATCATCGCTCCCACCTCTTTGGCTTCGACTGAAGCCGCGCGATTATCTCCGTTTGCCGCGCGCCGCGCCACCGGTAAGCGGCGCTCCTCCCGACTCTAGAAGCCGAACTGGATGATGTTCGCGCGCGCGGCGGCGTATGCGCGCGCGAACTCAAGCTGCGCCGCACTCTCGGCGTGAATCTCGAACATCGGTTCGCCGCGCGAGACTACGTCGCCGACGTCTTGAGCATCCGCACCCCGGCGGCGACATTGGCAGGCGCGCCGGCGAGCTTGGCGACGCGGCCCATCTCCCAGTTGTCGATTTGGCGGATGCGGCCGTCGCCGTGCGCGCCGACCACGGTCTGAAAGAGCGCCGCCGCCGGCATCGCGCGCGCGCCCTGCGCCTGCACGATCTCTTCGAATTTGCTGAGCGCGGCCCCCGAGTCGAGCGCGGCCTGCGCCGCGTGGTAACCGCCGGCCGGCGCGGCCTTGCCGCTCATCTCGAGCAGCCGCGCTGCCAGAAACAACGAATTCTCGCGCAGATCGACGGGCGCCTGCGCATCCCTGCGCAGGACCGCAAGCACGTCGAGCGCCTCCAGCCGGGGTCCGATGCCGCGTCCGATGGGCGCGTGCGCGTCGGTGATTTCGATATCGAGCCGAAGGTCGATCCGCTCGGCGACCGCACGGAACAGCGCGCCGAGCCGTTCGGCCTCGGCTAGCGTGCGCACCTTGGCGCTCGGGCCGAGCGGAATATCGATCAGCACGTGGGTTGCGCCGACGCTTTTTTTCTTGGCCAGGATCGAGGCGACCATCTGCGCCTTGGTGTCCATCTCCATCGGCCGTTCGACAGTTATCAGGATGTCGTCTGCCGGCGCCAGTTCGAGCGCGCCGCCCCAGGCGATGCAGCCGCCGGTGCGCTCGACCACCTTGCGCATCCGCTCGTCGCCGAGCGCGAGCTCGGCCAGCACCGCCATCGTGTCCGCGGTGCCGGCGGGACTGGTGATCGCGCGCGAAGAGGTTTTGGGCACGATGAGGCCGAGCGCGGCGAGGATCGGCACGACCGAGAGCGGCCGAAGACGCGCTGCGAAATCGGTTCGCCGGGATGAAAGATCTTGTCCGGGCGCATGTACGCGAAGTAGGGCGCCACCAGCGTCACGCGCCGCGCGCCGGAGCGCCGCAACGCGTCGGCCGCGAGCAGAGCCGGCATCAGTTTGCGGTCGGGATCGTTGAACGACTGCACAAGGATAGCTTCGGCGCCCGCGCGATGTGCAACCCTGACCGGCGTTTCGCCGTCGGGGAACGTATGGGTTCGTACGGCCGCGAACGTCGCGTCGAGGCTCCGCGCGAGTCGCCGCGCGAAGCGTGCTGAATCGGCAATCGCATGCACGATCGCCGCGGGCTCACCGGTTCGGGATTTCCGCATTCGTTCGGCGCGCTTTCGATTCAAAGACGTGGGTCCCGCCTGTACTGTAGCTGGTTCCCGAGTGCTGGATGAGTCCGGTCTGCATACATCTGTCTCTTGAAACGCCGAGCCGTCTCCCGGATGGAACAGCGGTTGCGCCATTCATGAACGCTATAAATCCAAAATTTATTTCGATGTGCATCCTCGTCGGTCCTCGATCGCAGGCATTCGTCTTGCGTAACGCATACGGTGACAGCAACAGCAAGCGGCAGCGAGAGACTTCCGTCGTGGGTCCTTGAGGAGAAGTTTCGACGAAGAGACCTCTCCGTTGAAGTGTTAAAATTAGCCATTATAATCAACGATTATCTTCTATTAGTTTCCTTGACTTATATTAATCTGCAGTACTATGCTGACACAGATTCGGTATCTGACGACGCCTGGATTCTGTTGGGCTTGTCTCAATGAAGAATCAGGGGAGGGCGTCGGGCGAATGGCAAGGAATCTGACTCGGCAACTGCTTGCCGCTGGTTGTACGGGCACGTTCGCGCATAAGACTCCCCTGAAGTAGGTCTCACGCTGCGACCGCCGCTAGAAACGGCAGGTGTGGGAGTGGTCCCATGAGGGCCGAAGACGCGCTTCGAAAAATCGGTTTGCTACGTAAGGTAAAGCCTGAAAACGGCGCCTTGGAGGCCGAGGCCGAAAATGCGTCTCGCCTGGCCAAGGCGCTTATGGATCGCTACGCGATCACGTCCGAAGATCTGCTTGACGCGGCACCCAGGTCCGCCTTTCGGATGACCTGGGTTTACTGGCAGGGATTGCTTCACGAGTTCGGCCTCCAGCTGCGCCACTTCGGCCATCGCGGTAACGCCACAATCGGCGCCGACCGGGTCGTCTATATCAACCTCCGCACTTCGCAGTGGTCGGTCGAACAGCAATCGGGCGGCGGACGGCAGACGGTCGCTCGCGACTGGGGTGTCGAATCGCTTCGCACCTATCTTAACGCCCACGAACGCGGATACTCGCTCTTCAGGCGCTGACGTTCGCATATTTCTCGCCGCGTCCGCGCTATGATGGCCGGACCTCGCCTGATTTTTCCGGTAATCGGCCATTCGCGACAGATCGAGGCCCTGCCTCCCACGGATCGCGCGCCGTGTAACTTTTGCCGCCCGGCACGGTACTGAAAGAAGCAGCGCCTCGCTGCGAGCCGACCACGGTTCGCGAGCAGGCGCTCCAGCAGCTTGATGCACGAGCCGCATCGAGCAACAAGATGTAAGGAGATGGGCCGCGCAATGCCGCAACGTCACGTTCGCGAAACGAAGGACCGTTCGAATCTTGGACGCAGAATTCTCGGGCGAAGGACCGTGCTCGCGATGCTCGGCGCGCTCCCGCTCGCGATCGCCTGGGAACTTGCCGGCAATGGGCGGCGATCGGAAGCGGCCGGCGGCGGAGCATCCTCGGCGGCGCCTGGCGAGGTCAAGATCGTCGAGTTTGCCGATGACGGCCGGAACAAGGGAGTGGTCATGGTCAGCACGGTAGTCAGAAGCGACGACCAATGGCGCAAACTCCTGACCCCCGAGCAATTCGAGATCACCCGCCAGGAAGGCACCGAAGCGCCGTACACGAACAAGTACGCGAACAACCACGCCAGGGGGCTCTACCGATGCATCTGCTGCGCCACGGCTCTCTTCAGTTCGGATACCAAGTTCGAATCGGTCACCGGATGGCCGAGCTTCTATCAGCCGATCGCCAAAGAGAACATACGCACAAGAGTGGACCGATCACTTTTCATGGTTCGCACGGAGGTGTTGTGCGCGCGATGCGGCGCGCATCTGGGGCACGTCTTTGACGACGGCCCGGCGCCGACGGGACTGCGCTATTGCATGAATTCCGCCGCGCTCAACTTCACGCCGGCTCCATCGGCGAAAGAGCCGGTTTAACGGGGAAGTTTGCGCCCAAGCGCGCTGACGCGCCGAGCGGGAGATCTATCCGCCCGATGGCAGCGACGGCTATCGGACGCGCGGCGGAAGTTTCGAGCGGCTGCGCCGCGCGGCGCGCATGCGCCGGCGCACGGCGAAGATACGCGCAGCCGCCGCGATCAGAACCCGTCTTACGCGCGTGCGCGGATTAAAGTCGTCGGCGAGCGCGGTTTCGATGGGCCATGCCGATTCGACCTCCGGGTTAACCACGCAAAAGCGGATCCGATCCTTCCAATGGAAGCGCGTGACCCATGCGTTCGGATCGATCGCCTCGAACGCGCCCCGGTTGAACTCTTCGGCGAAGGCCCGTTCGAGCAGCGGATCGCCGGCGGGCGCCGGCTTCTTGCGTATCACGAGCATCGGACCGTCGGCGTCGGTGAAGGCGGCGACTTCCGCGCGATGAAAGGAGAATGGCCGCACGCGTTCCGACCACAAGCTTGGGGTTTCGACGTAGCCGGCAGAGGCGACGCGCTGCAATTCGGCAAGGAACTTCTCCGGATGCTCGCTGTGCTCCAGCACGTGGAAGGCGATCGCGTAATCGAAGGCCTTGTCGCGAAACGGCAGCGCCTCGCCGCGGGCGAGCACGAGTGGGCGATCGTCGCGCCTGATCCTGCCACCCTGCCGCTCGCGCGGCTCGAGCGCGAAGTCAACCAGGATGTCGGAACGCGGCGAGGGACTGTCGCCGGCGCCCACCTCGAGCACCCGCGCCTCCGGCGGTATCGGCAGCCTCACCTTGCGTCCGGCAAAGAGCGTCTGCCTCAGTTTGACGATCGGACGGATCACGTCTTTGGCCGCCGGCGATCGAGCTTGCGGTGGGGGCCGTTCAAAAGGGCCCTCGCGCGTAGCGAATCGCCGAGCGAATGACTTTGGTGATCCCGCTTTCGAGCGTGTGACACTCCGGACCGTTTGTAATCAAACCAAAGACCTAGGTCTATGCTTTTACGGGGCGGTGGACAGCGGTTCAAGCCTGCTCAAGTCGAGCGCTCGCCTCGTCGGTAGCCAGGAAAGGGGCAGTGGCCAAGTATTTACGCCGGCGATCGAAATGCGTAATGACGAAGCGAGACGGGCCATTAAGGTGACTCGTCGTCAGCTCGACAACCTCGCCCGGTTGACGGACGATGTCTTCGCAGTCGGTAGCCTCATCGCTGGCAATGTAAGACTGGCGCGGCAATCGCTTGATCTGAGTGCGGTGGTCAGATTCACGATTCAGATGCTCGAAACATCTGCTGCGGCACAGTCCATTGCTATAAGAGTTACGACTCACCCTGCCTGGGTATTCGCGAGTCGCTCCGGGATCTACTGAGCATCGAGGGGTGCATGGTCGAGACCGCTTCAGACGGACCGGAAGCCACGGAACTTGCGCTCGCTCATTCACCCGACGTTGCGCTGATCGATCTCGCCTTGCCGACCTGGGATGGCTATGAAGTGGCGCGGCGCTTACGCGAGAAATTCAACTCTGCGATCCGGATCCTGGCGCTGAGCGGCTTCAGCCGCGAAGACGATAAAACGGCAGCGCGAGCTGCTGGCTTCGATGATTTTCTTGTAAAGCTTGTCGCTCGCTCACGCCTGATTGAAGCCTTGCGTCCACGTTGATTGACGGATACGCCGCGATCCGAGCACGGATTGCGGCGCACAGCGGTGCGACCATCTGCCGACCTTTTCGGTTCAGCCACCCGGCCATCTGCGCTTTTGCCCATGGAGGTGTGCGGCCAGGGACTGTCGGGGGCGCCGACCTCGAGCATCCGCGCATCCGGCAGTATCGGTAGCGCCACCTTGTGCCCGGCAAACAGCGTCTGCCTCAGTTTGACGACCGGATAGCGCACGTCTTTGGCCGCGAGCGATCGAACTTGCGGCCAACATCGAGAAGGAGAGAGAGAGGAACAGAATTTGCTCACCTTCACTTGGCCGCCGAATTTCAGAACCTTTTACAAGGTTCGACTTGAACCGTTTGCCAGCACGATTCTGGAAAATATCGGAGGCGTCGATGAGCAAATCCGCGACCAGCCTGTTCGCAACAGTCGGTCTCTTTCTCATCCCGATCGTTGCTGCAGCGCAAACCGGACCGTGTCCTCGCTTCGCTCCCGGCAGCACCGTTCTCAATCCGCCGGCACTATACAGCCATAATGGCTCCTTGACGGTTGATCTGTCTTACAACACTCAGCAGGACGCGCAAGGCAGAACGCTCTACTGCTTTACGACACCGGACGGCACCGAATCTCCCACACTACATGTGCGCCCGGGTGACCATCTGATTATTAACGTGAAGAACAATCTGCCGGCGCCGACTGACTCCAGCGACGTGCAGATGGCGACCAACGCGGCCGACGTATGCGGCGCGAGCGCGATGAACTCGGCCTCGGTGAATATCCATTATCACGGCACCAACACGTCGCCGCACTGTCATTCCGACGAGGTTATCCATACGCTGATCAATTCCGGTGAGACCTTTACATATGACGTCGCTTTCCCCGACGACGAGCCGCCGGGCCTCTACTGGTATCATCCGCATGTTCACGGACTGTCGGAACATGCGGTGCAGGGAGGCGGCACTGGCGCAATCGTCGTGGACGGAATCGAGGCAATTCAGCCGATCGTCGGGCACATGCCTCAACGTCTTCTGATCATTCGCGACCAGGAAGTCGCGGGCGATCCGACTCCTGGCGGGCCGGTGCCATCCTGGGACGTGACGCTCAACTATGTGCCAATTCCGTATCCCGCATTCACGCCGGCGGTGATCAAAACGTCCCCTGGCGAGAAGCAGTTCTGGCGTGTTGTAAATTCGTCGGCTGATACGATCCTGGATATCCAACTGCTTTACGATGGAATTGCGCAGCCCATATCGCTGGTTGCGCTCGATGGCGTGCCGATCGGCTCGCAGGACGGCACGGCGCACGGCAAGCTGATCGCGGTAAAGCATCTGCGCCTTCCACCCGCTGGGCGGATGGAATTCATCATGCAAGGACCTTCTCGTCGTGTGAAAACGGCCCAATTAATCACAAATGCGATCAACACCGGCCCCGCCGGCGACAACGATACGATGCGGGTGCTGGCGAATGTCGAGGCAGTCGGCGACGAGATGGGTCCCGATGCGGAGGTGGTCACCACCGGGATGGAGCCTTGGCGGCAGCGTTTTGAAGGATTGCAGACCGCCTCGGTCACGGCCAGGCGCACGCTCTATTTTTCAGAAAACGGAATGCAATTTTTCATAACCGTCCAGGGACAAAAGCCGACCGCGTTTTCGCCCGATAATCCGCCCGCGATCACAACGTCGCAGGGATCGGTCGAGGATTGGACGATCGAGAACCGCACGCAGGAGAATCACGATTTCCATATCCATCAAATCCACTTCATGGTGCTCTCGCAGAATCATTTTCAGATCAACGGCAGTAATCCGATCTCGGCTCTGGAAGGGCAATTCCTCGACATGATCGACGTTCCGTTCTGGGACGGCAATCCCAAACATCCCTATCCCAGCGTGACGGTGCGGCTTGATTTTCGCGGTCAGGACATCGGCGACTTCGTTTACCATTGCCATATCCTCGAGCACGAGGACGGCGGCATGATGGCGATAATACGGGTGCTTCCGGGTCCGGCTGCGAAAGGGCGGCCCAAAAAGAAGAGCGCACAAATGCAGACAACGGTGCTGGATTCAAAAATCCAAAGGGAGGCCCCGGGGCGAGCCGCTGGCGGCTGACAAATAGATATCGGGTTTCGGCTGATTGTTCAGAAAGCCTTAGCTCTCGCCCCACGCATCGTTTCCCGTACGCTTTGAATAAATTGCATATGCCAATTCTTGGACTCGCGAGACCAGGGAGCTTAAATTTAATTAAGGGGGACCAAAATGAAAAAGCACTTTCAACATCATGACCTCCGAGACGAAAACGAACATCGCTGACCGTATAGAACATTTGAAGGGACAGATAATCGTCCGCTGGCAGGATCGAGTGCGGCGCGATCCGGAGCAAGCGGCATCGATCCGCGCTCTCGACGATCAGGAACTCCGGGACCACCTCCCGGCGCTTACCGCGAAGATCATCGAATTTCTTAGGGGTCGGCCAGCTGGGAACTTCGAGGAGGACGCGGCCAGGCACGGTCGCCAGCGGCGGGCGCTCGGCTATTCCGTCGTTCCCCTGCTGCGCGAGCTGCAGATTTTCCGCGATGTGCTGAGCGACATGGTTGGGGAAATCGCGGGAGCGGATGCGAGCGCCGAGGAAGTCGAGCGTGGGCGCAAGCACGTGATCGACGCCGTCGATCGCAGCATGAACGTCTCTATCTTGCAGTATACCTTGGCCGCCGAGGAGGAACGGGATTCAGCTCAAGGCGAAGCGCGGGAGCTTCATGAACAGCGCGATCGATTCCTTGCGACGCTCTCTCATGAGCTGCGCAACCAGATCTCGCCCATTCTCCTCAGCTCTCGGCTGCTCAAAGAGTTGAGGCCGGCAGACCGCCGCATTGAACAAGCCGTCGAGCGGATCGAGCGACAGGCACGCCACCAAGCCATATTGATCGACGATCTGTTGGACATAAGCCGCTATCGCTATGGCAAGCTCCACCTCACGCACGAGAATCTCGACCTCCGCATACCCGTGCAACAGGCCGTGGAGATGTTCCAGAACGATATGCGTGCAAGACGATTGAAGATGGAGGTGGAGCTTCCCGAACGCCCGATATTCGCTTCCGCCGACGAGACGCGAATAGCGCAGGTTGTCGTCAACCTGCTCAGCAATGCGCTCAAATTTACCCCTCCCGGCGGAAACATCATGATTCGACTGAGCGAGCAGGAAGGAGCCGCGGTTTTGAGCGTGCGGGATACCGGCATGGGGATCGACCCCGCGCTGTTGCCGCACCTTTTCACGATGTTCTTTCAGGCCGATGAGCCCCCAAAAGACGTGAAAACCGGACTCGGTGTGGGGCTGGCCTTGGCCAAGGTGCTGGTCGAGATGCACCACGGCGCAATCGAGGCGCACAGCGAGGGTTTAGGAAAAGGCGCGGACTTCGTGGTGCGGCTGCCCATGATCGCGCACGTGCCCGAGCAGCGTTCGGCATCGTTAGCCAGAACCGTGTTAGTGGTGGACGACAATCCCGATCATTTGGAGTCGCTGGCAGAACTACTGAGGATGCGTGGCTACGAGGTGATCGAAGCGCGCGACGCGTCTGAG